>CBFHXU010000034.1:0-12279 GCA_965659875.1 uncultured Opitutaceae bacterium | reverse complement strand
TTTAAAAGGTGTCGGAGTAGGCCGGTTTTGAGGGGTTGATTACCGTGGACGGGAACACTGAGACGTTCGCGTCGACCGGACTTGGAAAGGATGTGATGGCTACCATTGATACGTTTGAGTTCCCAACCGTGTCGGGCAGCGGTGCGAATAAAATGCTTTCCGGAAATTTGCTTCATACATGATGGCTCGCGATTCCAACCCCTTAGCAGAATAGGTGTGTTTCATACCGCTACTTCGACCACGCGATCGGAGGCGCCGTATTCGGCCTGTTCTTCTTCGACGGCCAACCAGCCTTCGATGGCTTCGCGGATGTTGGCATTAAGCTCGTCCAAGGTCTCGCCTTGGGTCACGCAGCCGGGCAGGGCGGGGACTTCGGCCCAGAAACCGCCTTCTTCAGCTTCATGGATGATGGCTTTGAGTTTCATGGCGATCAGACGTCGAGATTGGAGACGTTGAGGGCGTTGTCTTCGATGAAGCGGCGGCGGGGAGGGACTTCGTCGCCCATGAGGAGGGTGAAGAGTTCGTCGGCCTTGGCGGCATCGGCGATGTCGACTTTAAGCAGGCGACGCTTTTCCGGATCCATCGTGGTTTCGAAGAGCTGCTTGGGATTCATTTCACCGAGTCCCTTGTAGCGTTGGATGGAGAGTCCTTTACGGCCGAGGGTGCGGATGTGGTTGAGAACGGCCAACGGCGCATTGAGTTCGGCGGTGGCTTCGTTCTTTTGGCCGGCATTCTCGGTCACCACATAGCGGGCTTCTTCGGTTTCGTGGAAACGGTTGATGTCCAGCCCGGCATCGGCGATGGCACGGAGCAGCTTGGTCATCTCGGTGGACTCGAAAATCTCGTGCAACGTCACGCGGCGGGAGAGGGCGCCCGCTTGCGATGACGCCACCGTGCCGCCCGTGGCGGGAATGGCGTTGCCGTCTTCGTCTTCTTCCAGATCTGCGTCCAAGCCCTGTTCGCGGGTGAAGTCGGCTCGCGCGTGCTCGTCTTTGAGAAACACGTGGGACTCGTCGTTGCCCTCGCGGATGCGTGCGATGTAGCGCGGCAGGGCGAGGGTTTCTTTTTCGTGTTCATCGAGATACTCGGTGAGCGAAGCGCCGTAGCGGGTCACGCCCGTGCCCATTTTCTCCAGCGCGGCTAGGTTCTCGACGATGCGGTCGATCTGGGCGGAGGCGAAGAGGTGGTTGTCACGCAGACGGGTGAGGGTGACGTCTTCAGAGCCCAGTTCGAGCAGGATGCGGTTCATCTGCTCGTCATTGTCGATGTATTGTTCGCGGCGCTTGCGCTTGATTTTGTAGAGCGGAGGCTGGGCGATGTAAACGTAGCCGCGCTCGATCAGGCCCTTCATCTGGCGATAGAGAAAGGTGAGCAGGAGAGTGCGGATGTGGGATCCGTCGACGTCCGCATCGGTCATGATGATGACCTTGTGGTAACGGGCTTTATCGACGTTGAAGCCGCCGACATTTTCGTCGCCTTCACCAATGCCGGTGCCGACTGCGGTGATGAGGGTGCGGATTTCCTCGTTGGAGAGCACCTTGTCGAGGCGCGCCTTCTCGGAGTTGATGAGTTTACCGCGGAGAGGGAGAATGGCTTGGTAGCGGCGGTCCCGGCCCTGTTTGGCGGAGCCGCCGGCAGAATCACCTTCGACGATGTAGATCTCGGTTTTGGAAGGATCGCGTTCGGAGCAGTCGGCGAGCTTGCCGGGGAGACCGCCCCCGGAAAGGGCCCCTTTGCGGATGGTTTCGCGGGCCTTGCGCGCGGCTTCACGAGCGCGGGCGGCGTTGAGCGCCTTGTCGACGATGCGTTTGGCGACCTTGGGGTTGGTCTCGAAATATTGCATCAGGCCCTCGTAAGAGGTGGAACTGACGATGCCTTCGACCTCGGGGGAGAGGAGCTTAACCTTGGTTTGGGATTCGAACTTCGGATCGCTGTGCTTGATGGAGATGACCGCGGAGAGGCCTTCGCGCACGTCGTCGCCGGTGATCTGCGGATCCTTATCCTTGAGCAGTTTGTTGGCGCGGGAGAATTGGTTGATGGCGCGGGTGAGTGCGCTGCGGAACCCGGAGAGGTGGGTACCGCCATCCGGATTGTGGATGGTGTTGGTGTAGCAGAGGACCTGGTCGTTGTAGGAGTCGTTGTATTGGAGAACGAGTTCGAGGTGCACCTCGTTGGGTTTGTCGTCGATCAATACCTCGGAGATCTTGGAGACGCGAACGGGATCGGGGTGCAGGGGCTGTTTGCCGCTGTTGATCTGGCGCACGAATTCCACCACGCCGTCCCGGTAGAGATAGGTGATGGTTTTAGGCTCGGTGGGACGTTCGTCGACGAAGTTGATTTCCAAGCCGGAATTGAGGAACGCGAGCTCGCGCAGACGTTGGGAGATACGGTCCGCAATGAAGACCGTGGTCTCGCGGAAAATGTCCGGGTCGGGCTTGAAGGTGACGTAGGTGCCGGTGTGGCGGGCTTTGCCGATGACCTCGAGTTGTTTGACGGTCTTACCCTGCTCAAACTTCATGTGGTGGACCTGGCCGTTACGGGAGACCTCGACTTCGAACCATTCGGATACGGCGTTTACGCATTTGGCGCCGACACCATGGGTGCCGCCGGAGAATTTATAGCCGCCTTGGCCGTATTTGCCGCCGGAGTGAAGGGTGGTGAGCACCATTTCGACGCCGGGGATGCCATACTTGGGGTGGACGTCGACTGGAATGCCGCGGCCGTCGTCGCGGATGGAGATCGAACCATCAACGTGAATCGAGACATCGATCTTGTTACAGTGGCCGGCGAGATGCTCGTCCACGGAGTTATCGAGCACCTCGGAAACACAGTGATGGAGCGCGCGCTCGTCGGTGCCTCCGATATACATGCCGGGCTTTTTCCGGACGGCTTCGAGACCCTCGAGCTTGCCGAGTTGGGAGGCGTCGTAGTCGCCTTCGATGGTCTTATTTTGGGGTGGAGGAACCGGGTCAGTAGTGTCGGACATGCAGATTTAAAAAAATGGAAAATTCTAGGGGTTAAATCGCATAGAGAAATACCCCCTCCCACAACCGAAAATTTCACTTAATTGACGCATTAAAGTGGATGTTTTTGCGGTATTTTAGGTTGCCGACCCAAGATTCGACTTTAGCTTCCCGTTTCGAGTGAAGTTATCGGTAAAAGTAGACTATGCCTGCCGGGTTTTGGCCCAACTTGCCCGCACGTATGGTTCCGACCGATTGGCGCACATTGAAGACCTGGCCAAGGTGGAGGAAGTGCCGGCGAATTACCTCGTGCAAATCTTGTCGGAATTGCGCAATGGCGGGCTGATTTCCAGCAAACGGGGCAAGCAAGGAGGTTACGCTTTGGCGCGGGCCCCGGAGGAGGTGACGCTTTACGATATCGTGAGCCTGATTGAGGGCGACGTGCTGGAGCTGAGCGGATCCGGGGAGGGATTCAGTGGGCTGCAGGTCGACGCCGTCTGGCAGACCGTCAAAGACACGCTCGAGGAACAATGCCGGTCCTGCACCCTGGACCAAATGGTGAATCCGGCCGGCGAAGAGATGTATTACATTTAGCCCTGCCTTTTTGATCCAAATTTTCATGCGACACCCCGCCATCGAACCCCTGTTAATCCTTCAAGATCGCGAACAAAACCGACGTTCGTTAAACCAGAATCTGGGTGCCGTGCCCGGTGACCGGGCCCGCGTCCAGGCCAAGATTGACGCCGAAAAAAATGCCATTGAGGCCGCCAAGGCGGAATGGCGCGAACTGGAATCCAGCAAGAAGGTGCTGGAGACCGAAATTGGCAGCGCGGAGGATAAGTTGGGCAAATACCGCACGCAACAGTCGCTCGTGAAGAAGAACGATGAGTATCAGGCGCTGGGGCATGAGATCGAGACCGCGGAGGGGGAGATCAGTAAACTCGAGGAACGTGAACTGGAGATCATGTATGAGATCGACAGTGCAAAGGAGCGATTTGCGGCGGCGGAGAAGCAGCTGCAGGACAATATTGCCGACCATGAAAGCAAACTGGCGGTTCTGGCCGAACGTGAAGCAAGTTTGACGGCCGAGCTGAAATCAGCCGAAGAAACGGTAGAGGTCGCCCGAGATGACCTCGATGTGAAATCACTCCGCCTGTTTGATCAGATCGCCCCCCGGACGTTTCCGGTTTGTGTGGCGGTCGAAGGCGGGAAGTGTGGCGGTTGCCACCTCAGAGTTTCCGGTGAAGCCGAGGGCGTCGCCCGCAAGGGTGAAGAGCTGGGGCGCTGCGACCAGTGTGGCCGGATTATTTGGTGGGAGAGCTCCTGAGATTTACGAATTCAGATTTACGAATTACGAATTCTGGCGGATTGGGGATGGTGTCTGGGAACGCCGAGCTCCAGCTCGGCGTTCCTACTTTGACGACATGACCCCGTTTTTGCGGAGCTTGCTTTGTGCGGCGGGATTTGAGAATTTGGCTCTCTTGGTTCCGGGGCCAGATCGTCGCTCCGGGGTTCTTTGTATCCCAAGGCGCGGTTAATCGCCGCGCCCGATAAGATTAAAACTCCCGGAGAGGAAAGTCCGGACACCATCGGGCAGGATGCCGTGCGAGCTTCACCGCAAGCATGGGCGGCCGGCGTTAAGGCCGGTCGACGGATAGTGTCACAGAGAATAAACCGCCCCGGATTTCGGTCCGGGGTAAGGGTGAAAAGGTGGGGTAAGAGCCCACCGCGTCCCGCGTGAGCGGGATGGCAGGATAAACCCCTTCCGGTGCAAGGCAAAATAGGCGACTGGCCGGCCCGGCCTTAAGTCGCGGGTATGTCGCACCCAGCCTTCGCTCCGCTTCGGCGGAGCTACGGCGAGGCAGGTCCTTCTCGGAGGATCTGAGATAAATGACGATCGAAGTGTCTTCGGACGCGGAACAAAATCCGGCTTATCGGCCCCGGAACCAAGATTTCCGATTCGGGCGAAAAGGCGGTCGGTCGGATTACCAGCTCATGATGCTGGTGTAGAGATTGCGTTGAGTCGCGCTGGTGAGCTCCGCCCATTGGCTTACGCCGAAGGGGTTCCCGGTGGTCATGCTGGCGAGGGCCTCATCGTAGTGAAATTCGCTGCCACCCGTGACTGAGATGTTATCCGCCACCACCGCGCCGTAGACATGACCGCTCGCGCCGCCGCCGTTCATCGTCACGTTTGAGTTGGGGGCATAGACCACGGCACTCAGTTGGCCATTCCCACTGATACTGACACTTTGTGATCCACTGGCACTGGCAACCCGGGTGCTGTAAAACATGAATGCTTCCGGGTCGTTTGAATTGGCGATACCGCCACCCGCGATTGATACATCGGCCTCGGTATACATTTCCAGGGAGCCGCCGGCCAGCACGTTGATGGATGCGTTGCCTGTTACGCTGACCCCTGTTGTGCCAGCAGCGGCCGTAATCCGGATTACGACATCCATGCCGGCCGAGATATCGAGTTTTTGTGCCACGGCGCCACTTAACGCAATACCCGGCACATCGTAGTAGTGAGTTCCATCCGCCGCAGGGATATCTCCAAATCGCGGCAGAGCCGTCGGGCTATTGATCCCGGTAATCGTGTATCCGGCAGTGGCGGGGGAGACCGCATCTTCGAAATTTGTGGTGAAATCGGTGGTGACTTTACTGTAGTCCACGGTCCCGGCCGAGGTGCCAAATGCTCCCACCAGTCCCCCAGGCCCGACATCGAGGCCGGTATAGTCCGAGGTGCCAATGGACACATTGCCGTAGATCGATGAATTGCTGAGGGTGAAACTGTTCACGGACACAGAGGCGCTCCCAGCACTTCCGTTGTCGTTGCGGTTGAATAGTCCGCCCCCGAGTGCCGCGTTGTAAGCGCCGCTACGGGAGTCGTAACTGTCTACCACCGCGTTGCCTCCGCTGAAGGTGAGCGTGTCTTTGGCGACGAGACCGTTGGCGAAGAGGGAGCGTTGGAAAAGGCTGACGACCACCCATTTTTAAATAACAGGGCCGGAGACCGGGGTTATCGTGCCGCGGACGATAATCGTGGGAGCCGAGGCCAAAGCATAGTTTCTGACGTAGACCCGGGCATAACCGGTGGTATTGGCATCGTAGGTGAAACCCGTGAACTTACGTCGGGCGTTGGCTCCGGAGGTCGTCCAGCCGGTCCACGCGGAGGCGTCACCATCGACGGCTTTGCCGATCGACCACATTGCCTGTTCCAGACCGGATTCAGCGAGATTCATTGCTGCATTCGCGTGAAAGGCCCGGTTCGAAATCTCGAGGGTGGTCTGGCCCAGTTTCAGGAATGAAACCAAGGCGATTCCCATGGCCAGAGTCAGAATCATGGCGGTGATCATCACCGACCCGCGAGGAGGAGAAGAGAGGGGGTGTGTTTTCATGCGGTTACCCGTTTGTTGCGGAGGATGTAACGCGCAGATAGCACCGTATTGGTCGCCTGAACTGCGGTGACGGAATTTCGAGCGACTTCAATATAGATTTGAATCTGCTTCCCCAGTAATATGGAGAATGTCAAATGTCCTCGCGGGAGAAATTGAGGGCAAGATTTTCTGGGCTGACGTTAGATGGGGGCAATTCTCCCTTGACTGAAGGTCTCTGGTTTGAGTTGTTCGGATCCTTTCCCTTTTTACAACCGTCATGGCAAACACCACCTCAGCTCTCAAAGCCGCTCGCCAAACCGAGCGTCGCACTATCCGCAACAAAGCGGAGAAAACCCGTTTGAAGACTCTGCGCAAGCAGTTCAACACGGCGGTTTCCGCCGAAGACAAAGACGCCATCAAGGCATCGGGTCCGGCTTACGCGTCCGCGATGGACAAAGCCACCAAGACCGGTGTGGTGCATAAAAACGCGGCCGCCCGCGCCAAGTCCCACGTCGCCAAGGCGCTCGCTTAAGCGAGCGAGCTTCTAAAGCAGCGCAAATTTTCGCCCCGCTGATCTTCGGATCCGCGGGGTTTTTGTTTTGGCGTACAGGGGTGGCGTTGCTAGATGAAAAGGGTCTTTGAATTCTGCCGACTTCCATACTCCTCGTATCTCTTTCTTGTCGTGGCGGCAGACCTTGCCGGCCCAAGTCGCCGATTGGATGATTGCGCAGGCGGGTTGGGATGGAGAAGACCCGCTTGATCTGAGCACCCGTCTGGTTTTGGTGCCGACCCGACAGTCGGGGCGGCGGTTGCGGGAGGCGTTGGCCGTCGCGGCGGAGTTACAGGGACAGGCCGTATTCGCCCCCCGGGTGGTGGTGCCCGAGTCTTTGCCGGGAGAAGTCTCCCTCTGTCCAAACGTGGCGACTCGCGATCAGATTTTGGTGGCCTGGATGCGGGTCCTACTGGGAACGGACCCGGCCCGTTATCGAGCGGTGTTTCCAGTAGATCCGCCCCTCCGCGACGAAGCGTGGGCGCGACATCTGGCCGAGCGTTTTGTGCGGGTGCAGCACGAATTGGCGGCCGGGGGATTGAGTATGGCTGATGTGCTCCGGGCTCCCGAAATGCCCGAATCAGTGCGCTGGCGAGAGCTGGCGGAACTGGAACGGCAATTTGATGCGGTGCTGGCGGAGCAAGACGTGGTCACGTCCCTGCGGGCAAATCTGGCCGGATTGGCTTCGGTGAAGGTGCCGGACGGAATCGAGGTCGTCATGTTGGTGGGCTGTCCCGACCCGCATCCGGTCGCGATTCAATATCTGCAAGCATTGCAGTCACAAGTCGCGCTGGAGGTGTTGGTTTATGGACCGGATGAGGCGACGGAGCCGGGGGCGTTTGATTATTGGGGGCGACCGGTGGCGAGTCATTGGGCGCAGCGGCGATTGGGGCTGACTGATTTCTCGCGGCAGGTTCGTTTGGGGGCGGATCCCTCCCACCTGGCGGTGTTTGCGGCCGAACGTGCCGCGTTCGAACCTCGGGCGGAGGAGTGGTTGAACCTCACTGTCGTGGATCCCGAAATCAAAGCACCCTTGACCCGGGAGCTGGAAGATCGCGGGGAGACAGTATTTTTGCCGGAAGGTGAAACTTGGCGCAAAGGGACCTTTTACGGACTGCTGGAAGCGTTGGCTGGCCTGGTGGATTCAGCGGACTGCCGGGCGGTGGGAAATTTACTGCGATGTCCCGATGTGCTGGCTGCGCTGGCGGGTAATTCCACGACAGAAATCGCGGCCGATACGCTGCTGCGGCACTGGGATCGCGTGCGGGAAAATCACCTCGTGCAGAATTTGGACGAAGCCATTGATCAGGCGGGGGTGTTTCCTCAACTGCAGGCGTCCTTGAGCGTCGTGCAGACGTGGGTGCGGGCCTTGCAAAACGAGGCCTTTGGGGAGGTGGCCACATCGCTGCCGGCGGAAATATTGGGCGATCGATTGGTGGCGAGTGACAGTGAATTGGCGGAAGGTGTCGCCCGGTGGCTGGAGGTCGTCGGAAACGTGAAGCACGCCGCCGGGCTGCTGCCTGCGCTACCGGAAAAGGCGCGGTGGGAGCTGGCCCTCGGGGCCTTCGGGGAAGGCACTCGGTTTGGCCACCGTCCAGCGGGCGCGATTGAGTTGGGCGGTTGGTTGGAAGTGCTGTGGGCGGACGCCCCGCGCATGGTCATCGCCGGGGCCAATGAGGGTCGATTGCCGGAGGCGGTGAGTGGCGACGCATTTTTACCGGAGGCACTTCGCGCGCAATTGGGATTGAAGACCAACGGGCAACGATTGGCCGTGGACGCCTACCTGATGGCGGCTGCCGTAGCGAGCCGCCCGGAGGTGGATGACGCGTTGATTTTGGTGGGTAAAACGGCTGCATCCGGCGATCCCTTGCGACCGTCGCGAATCCTGATGGGGGGGGATGACGCGATGTTGCCGTCGCGGGTCAAAACGCTGTTTCAGCCGTTGGACACGGTGGTCGATAACTTGCCATGGCGGCGAGCCTGGAAATTGCGGCCGCGGCGGGTAAAGTTGAAGCCGTCGATATCCGTCACCGGTCTGCGGGATTGGTTGGAGTGCCCCTTCCGATTTTATCTGAACCGGGGCTTGAAAATGCAGGAAATCGAGCTGCCCAAAGTCGAGTTGAATGCGATGGATTTCGGCAACTTGGTGCATGGGGTTTTGGAGCACGTGGGGCGGGATCCGGTGCTGGGTAAAACGACGGACGAAGCATTGCTCAGCGAGGGAATGTTGGCGGATTTTGAACAACGGATACGCTGTGATTACGGCGAGAGCCCGACCTTGCCCTTGCTCATCCAGTTCGAGTCGGCCCGGCAGCGTTTGCGGCGGGTCGCGGCGGTGGAAGTCGCCGAGCGTCAGGCGGGGTGGATGACCGAACGCGTGGAGTGGGCATTCAAGGTGCCGCTGGGTGGACTGACCATCACGGGAAAGATCGATCGTATCGATCGTCATACGGATGGTCGGGTGCGGGTGGTTGACTATAAAACTTCGGACAAGGCCCTCGACCCGTTGGGAAAACATCTGGCGACATTACGGACGGAAGATCAGGATCGTCCGGCGTGGCTGCGGGTCATGCATCGCGGAAAAGAGCGCCGTTGGATTGATCTGCAGTTGCCGCTTTATCGTTTGGCGTTGGCGGAGGAATTTGGACTCGATCTCACCGCTGCCTATTTCAATTTACCCAAGGCAGTGGGGGAAACCGGCATTGCGTTGTGGGATGATCCCGTCGGCGAACTGCAAGGGGCGGCGGAAACCTGTGCGGCGGGGGTGGCGGAAGCGATATTGCGGGAGGATTTCTGGCCGCCCGTGGATCATCTTTCCCGTTACGATGACCATGGGAACAAGCTGTTTCATCACGGGATCTCGGCCAGTGTAGATGAAACTTGGATACAGGCGGAGGTGGACGATGAGTAGGCTGGGGCACTTGATGATTCTGGCTTCGGCCGGGTCGGGGAAAACCTACGCCCTGACCACCCGATTTGTGCGTTTGTTGGCCGCGGGAGCACCGCCGGAACGGGTGGTGGCCCTGACGTTTACGCGGAAGGCGGCGGGGGAGTTCTTTGATGAAATTCTCAACCGACTCGCGGGGGCGGCGGCGGACGAATCCATGGCGGCGACCCTCGCTGCTGAAATTGACCGACCGGAGCTTACGGCGGTGGATTTTTGCGGGCTCTTGCGCGCGATGGTGGATGCGATGCCCCGGCTGAACTTGGGCACCCTGGACGGGTTCTTCGCCCGGATGGTGCAGGCGTTTCCCTTGGAACTGGGGTTGGGTGGAGACTTCGAACTGTTGGAGCAAACGCAGGCGCAACAGGAACGGCAGAGGGTGTTGGCTTTGTTGTTCAATACCGGGCGAGCCAAGGTCGAAGCCCGACAGGACTTCATGGAAGCTTTCAAACGAGCCACGTATGGCTTGGAGGAAAAGGCTCTACAGCGGCGGTTGGATTCTTTTTTAGATGAACACGGCGAGACATTTTTGCAGGCGCCGGATGAGGCGGTTTGGGGGAACGCTGATCGGATTTGGCCGGAGGGTAATCCTTGGTTGGAGGGAGCGGAGACCTTGCTGCAGGCCGTGGAGCGAGCCCGGAGCGCGCTGCCGTGGGAAGATTTCACCGAAAAACAACGTCTGGTGGTGGAAGGGTTTTTAGCGGGGATGGAGGAGTGGGAAGCGGGGTCACCGCTGCCGAAGTCGGCGAACACGCCGGTAAAAAATATTTTGGCCGCTTGGGATGCCTTTGCCGCCGGCACGGCCGAGATTCCGGTGGGCGGGAAACGATTTGTCTTTGATCCCGAGGCGGGCCGTGCGCTGGCGGGGGTGGTGCAAGCGATCATGGCGGCGGAGTTAAAGCGTAAGTTGGAGATGACTCGCGGGGTGCATGCCGTGGTGCGGTTGTATGAAGAGAGGTATGACGAAAAAGTGCGCCGCGCCGGGCGACTGACGTTTGCCGATGTGCAGCGATTGCTGCAGCCGGCGGCGGATGGTTCGGTGGCGGAGCATCGGCGACTGTTGATGGATTGGCGTTTGGATGCCCGATTTGATCACTGGTTGCTGGATGAATTCCAGGATACCAGCCGCGACCAATGGCGCATCCTGCACAACTTGATCGATGAAGCCGTGCAAGATCCGGAAGGCGCCCGGAGCTTCTTTTACGTCGGCGATGTGAAGCAGGCGATTTATGGATGGCGCGGCGGGGATTCTCGCCTGTTCCGGGAAATATTCGATCACTACAATGGGTCGTTTTCGGGAGCGATTAAAGAGCAGCATTTAGCCAGATCCTGGCGGTCGGCAGCGCCGATTCTCGATCTGGTCAACGCGGTTTGCGGAAATCGATCCGCGCTGGATGCCATTGTGCCTGAGCCGGTGACGGCCCGATGGCTGCGGGAGTGGCAGGATCACGCACCGGCCCGACCCGATCTAACGGGTTATGCGGCGTTGCATTGGGCGGACGATGAAGCGGGTCGTTGGGCTGAGACGCTGCGGATTTTGCAAACCGTCGACGCCGCGGAACGGGGGCTGACGGTGGCCGTACTGGTTCAGACCAATCGAAAAGGGGCAGAGTTGGCGGAGTATTTACGGGCCGAAGATGGGATGGCGGCGGTGGCCGAAAGTGACCTGCAGGTGGCGTTCGATAATCCATTCACCAGTGTGCTGTTGGCCCTGTTGCGGTGGGCGGGGCATCCCGGCGATACGTTCGCGCGAGAGGTGGTGGCCATGACGCCCGTGATTCGAAGGTTGCGGGAGCTCGGTTGGACGAGTGGCGCGGCGGTGTCGCAGGGAATATTACGCGAGGTGCATGAGGGGGGCTTCGCGGGAATGTTGGCCAGTTGGGTGCAACGGATGAGTGGGGATCTGGCTCCGGATGATCAGTTCAGTCGGTTGCGGGGTCGTCAAGTGGTGGATGCGGCGCGGGCGTTTGATGAAACGGGGTCGCGGGATATAGATGAGTTTTTGGCCTGGATTGAGTTGCACACGTTGCGCGAGACGGAATCACCGGGCGTCGTGCGAGTCATGACGGTGCATAAGGCCAAGGGCCTGGGATTCGACGTGGTGATTTTGCCTGAGCTGCAAGGCAACAGTGTCGCTCAGCGGCGGAAGGGCTTGGGCATTCATCGAGGCAGAGACCGTGAAATTGACTGGGTGTTGGATTTGCCGAGTAAAATGATGGCCGAGATCGATCCGGTTCTGGGCGGATTGATTGATGATGATGTGGCCAACGTGGGTTATGAGGCGCTGTGTAAACTATATGTCGCCCTTACTCGGGCGAAGCGTGCGCTCCATGTCGTGATCGAGCCGGTCGGCAAAAGCCGTTCACGCAATTTCCCGAAGCTCATTGATGCCGCGTTGGGAGAGGAGTGGGAGCGGGGTGATGCGCGTTGGTTTGAGGCCGAATC
>CBFHXU010000033.1:0-23520 GCA_965659875.1 uncultured Opitutaceae bacterium | reverse complement strand
GAAACGATCTACGACAACTTGTAGGTCACGGCCCAAGACTTGCGAAACGCGCGGGAATCGCTATAGTAGCGTCATGAAAACGAAGCGAATCACTTCCTTTACCGCGTTGCTGATTTCTTCCCTCGCGGTCGCCCTCACCCCTGCCTTTGCCCTCGATATCACAGGTTCCTACGACGACAAGGGCACGGTTATCCGCTCCGACAACGGTGGCGAAAGTGAGACCATTTCATTTCACGGCCTGCTCAGTTTGGACTTCGATCCCATCATGGCCGAGGCGAAGTATGCCGATACGTCCCACGTCGACTTGATCGACCTGAAAGAAAAGCTCGATATCGAAATCATCGATAAAGAAGGCAAGATGGTATGGGGCGCCGTTTGGGGCCGCTACGAGGGATACTCCCACGAGGGCGACGCCGCGGTCATCCGCATCAGCAATGGCGACGCCAACGGCAATCGTACCTCTTTGGTCATCACGCCGCTGAGCGACGGCGCTTATCTCGAAGTTAAGGCTTACAAAATTACGGCGACGGCACTCGGACCCAAGTCCGACCCCATCGGCAGCTACATCTTCGTAAAGAACTGAGCGAACGGGCTCGGAATTTTCGCCACCAAAAGGCGCAAAAAATCTCAACCATCCAGCGAACGGTGGCAGGCGCCTATAGGCGCACGAAAGGCCTCCGCACCTCACGAAACTATCGTGGTGATTTTAGTGGCTAATTAACAGTGGGGAAATGCCCCCCTCCTTCTCCGGTCACTCTGACCAGATCCAGCGCAGCGCTTCCGGCAGCATTGAGCCACCGTGCTTGTCCGAGTGTTCCCCGTCAGTCCACACATGTTTCTCAACATAGCGTGGTCCCGCCTCCGCATTTTCGTCGGCGACGCGATTGCGGTAATTCAGCGCCTTGACCATCTGTTGATTGGCGAGAAACCAATCTCCCCAATGATTATCCAGGTCATTGGAGCCATCCTGGAAGAAGATCTTAATCGGACGGATGGGCTCCCGTCGAATGAGAGCCGGGTAATCCTGCCCACCGTCGGGTAAGGTGCCGTGCGCATCGTTCAGGGCCGGCCGCGCTCCAATCGAAACAAAACTGCCGATAAAACTGATCACATTGCTAAACTGGTCCGGGTAATTCCACGCGACCGTAAACGCGCAAATGGCTCCGCTACTGGTGCCACCGATCACACGACGTTTAGGATCATCGGTCATGTTGTAAGATTTACCCACGTGCGGCAAAAGCTCCTCAATCAACATCCGCGCATAATCGGTGGTGAGCACATCATACTCTTGCCAACGATGATTCGGATTACTCATGCCGAGATTGTCAGGATAACGCTCGCTCTTGTTTCCGGGGGTGATGAACACGCCGATCGTCGGAGGAATCGAACCGTCATGGATCAAATTAGTGAGCACGTTTTGCACGCGCAGTGATCCCTTGGGATTCGTCGCCCGTTGGCCGTCTTGGAACACCATGAGATTGGCAGATTCCGCCGGATCATATTGGGCCGGCACAAACACCCAATAACGCCGAACGGTATCGGTGATGATTTCGCTATGAAATTCAAACGGCCCTTCGAGACGACCTTGCGGGGCGTCCGACTGCACCAATGAATCAGGCCCGAGGGGAAAGTCTCCGCTTAGGATCCCTGTCGGTTCGTGAGCTGGGAGCGTTGAGGTGAGCAGCAGGACAATCCCAGCAGCCCGATAGGGGAAAGAAATGGGGGGGAGTTTCATAGGGGTTCGTTTAGACTAAAATCGTAGCACCGTGCTTTAGACGGCGTTTCAGAGAGCGGAAGTGCCGGCTGAAGTTTACCCGCCTGCGGCGGCGCCAAAGGCGACCAGGGCACGGCACTACATCAGCTTCGCAGCAGACGAATCAGACGTTACCGAGTCGACCGGTCGAATCACCGAACCGATCCAGCCCGCTTACGCCCACCTGATCAGCGAGGGTAAGGAATAGATTACTCATCGGCTCTGCGCCGTGCTGTACGTATCGACCGGGATTGAGTTGCCCTCCCCCGGCTCCGGCCAGCAGGACCGGCAGATTTTCGTGGGTGTGACGGTTGCCATCGGCATTGCCGCTCCCGTAGACGATGCGGGAGTTGTGCAACAGCGTGTTTCCATCGACATCGATGGTCTCGTCCATCCGTTCGAGGAATTTGTTAAACTGTTCGGAATACCAGCGATCAATCGTGGCCACCTTCTCGACCCGCTCGGCATCATTTTGGTGGTGAGAGAGATCGTGATGCCCCTCGTTGACTCCGATCTCGCTAAAGGAACGATTATCACCGTCGTGACCCAGAATGAACGTCGCGACACGAGTCGAGTCGGTCTTAAAGGCCAACAACATCATGTCATACATGATCTGCACGTAGGCGGCCCGGCTTTCCGGAATTCCTTCCGGCGTGGCCAGATCTGGATCAACGTTGGGACCGAACTCTTCGGCCCGTTGGATTCGGGATTCCACGTCACGCACTCCGGTGAGGTATTGATCCAGTTTTTGGCGATCTTCCGGGTCGAGCCGGCGCTGTACGCGGCGCGCATCATCCATCACAAAATCGAGGACCGAACGACGATTCTGCATCCGACTCTGGGCATTCGTGGCGCGTTCGCCGTGAGCACCGGGTCCAAACAAACGCTCAAAAACCAGCCGCGGATTGTTCTCCGGGGTCATCGGCACCGTGGGTGATTTCCACGAAATGTTAAACTGGTAGGCGCAGGAATAACCGGAGTCGCAGTTGCCCGTACGGCGCGTCGCGTCACAGGTGAGTTCGAGCGACGGGAAGCGCGTCAAATGCCCCACCTCACGAGCGATCGCCTGGTCGATGGATACGCCGGCCCGAATATCGGTGGCGCTTTTCTTGAGACGCACGCCGGTCAGAAAAACGCCGGCGCCCCGGGCGTGATCTCCGCCCCCATCGTCCCCCGGAGTCGCGTTCAAATGGTCGAGGCCACCCAACACTTGAAAGTGTTCCTTCATCCCCTCCAAGGGGGACAACGTGGCGCCAAATTCATATCCGCTCTCTTGCTGTTTCGGCCACCATCGGGCGGGGATCGCCCCGTTCGGGAACGTCACAAAAGCCGTGCGCAGCGGCGCGCCCGTTGGCGTGGTGGCCAGGTTGAGTGCTTCAGTGGCTGCGAGTAATCGGCTCGGGGTGAGTGAGGCGAAGGCCGGCAGCGCGAGCGTGGCGCCCATTCCACGTAGAAAATTTCGGCGGCTCACGGAAGCGAGTTCTTGGCGAAGACGGGAATCGGCGGAGTTATTCATGGTGCGTAGAATTGAGATGGGCGAGCTGGGGTTCCGCATCAGAGGCGGAGGAAGTCTGAGTCAAACCGGAGGGACCGGGAGAGCGAGTTCTTTGGAAAGGAGCAGATTGGATGATACCGGTGATCAGCGCGGAAGGACGGGCATCAGCGGCTACGAGTTGAGCGACCAATTGATCGAGGGTTTCGACGTCGTAGTATTCCATCCCGCGCCCCAGAGCATAAGTTAACATTTTCTCCGCCAAGGTATGCAGGAATTGTTCCTTTTGCGAGGTCGCAAGAATCTTTTTAAGCTCCTGAATCGTAGCGAAACTCTCACCGCTGATGAGTTGACCGTGCGGTTCGATCGGCTGGCCCATCTCGGCGTCACGCCAACGGCCCATGGCATTAAAGTTCTCCAGCGCAAGGCCGAGTGGATCCATCCGCATATGGCAAGAGCTGCAAAGCGGATCATTGGCATGGAGCGCCAGATTCTCGCGCAAGGAAAGTTGGGCGAGCTCACCTTCACCGACAGCGTCTTCCAGGGAGGGGATATTCGGCGGCGGTGGGGGCGGTGGCAGCCCCAAAATATGATCGAGGATAAATACGCCACGCTTCACCGGCGAGGTGCGGGTCGGATTCGAGGTCACGGCCAGCACCGTTCCCTGCGTAAGCACCCCACCCCGCGGACTGTCCGGCGGCAGGATCACTTTCCTCAATTCATCCCCTTCAATTTCGATGTGATCGACCCCGTAGTGTTCGGCGAGATCTTCGTTCAGGAAGGTGTAATCACTGTCGAGCAACTCGAGCACGCTTCGATCTTCCCGCAGAATGTGATCAAAATAGCGTTCGGTCTCCTCCTGCATATCGCGCTTCAAGCCCCGGCCCAGATCAGGTTTGGGCAAGCGGTATAATGCCACCACGGTTTTGCGCAGTTCGGTATATCTCTCAACCTGCTCGGGCGTCCGTTCCAACCGCCGCACCCGACTCAGCTGGCGATACTCCCTAAACGCCGCCGAAAATTCCGGATCCGGATTCTCCCGCAGATAAACCTCCAGACTGCTGATTTCGACGTTAACGATATCGCGCACCTGCAACCACTGCCCTACAAAATTCTCCACGAACTCACTCGATTTGGAATCGGCCAACATCCGGGCCACCTGTGCCGACAAATTATCCCGCAATTCACCCGCTTCCGCCAGCCGGATCAGCTCCGCATCCGGCATGGTGGACCAGAGGAAATACGAGAGCCGGGAAGCCAAGGTATACTCGTCGATCAACGGGTAACGTTCGCCCGGACCGAGCGGCAGGGTTTCCTCTTCCCGGAAAAGGAATCGCGAAGATGCCATGATGCCTACCATCGCCTGCGCCACGCCTTCTTCAAACGTGCCGCCCGGGCGCCCGGCCACCTCTTGCGAAATATCCACCAACCGCTCGAGCGTTACCCCATCCACTGGACGGCGAAAGGCCCGACTCGCAAAGTCACCCAGGATCTCCCGGGCGTATTCGCGCCGCGCGGTGGAATTCGACGGCACTGGTCGGGGGAAAAATTTAGCGTAGTCCGGCACCGGCGCCCAGTGCTCCGGGGCCAGAGGACCCCGGACAATCACACTATCGAGCCGCACCCGCAGATCGCGTTTCTGCTCCACGAAGGGCTCAAAGGGGTGGATCTCGACCGACAGATCGTAGCTGCCCGCGGACAGGGTCTTCGGGAAAACGTAATTAAACTCCCGATACCCTTCGCGCACCATTTCCTTTTCGAGCAAAACTTCATCCCTTAATTTGAAAACCAGCCGGCAACGGTTCAGATCGAATTGATTGTCCACATATCGCTCCACGCTGTGCACATTGATCTCAATCTCATACTCGCCGTCATGGCGCACAGTAGTCGAGGCGGCGACTGAGGCCGGAGAGTAGTAGCGCAAATCCAGGTCGTTTCCATTCACCTCCCCGGCTTGCCACACTTGGGCTGATGGCGGCGGCTCTGATCCCGGCCGATCATCCTCAGGCTCTTGCGCCAAATCGACCACGCCGGGTTCGACGGCCGCATATTCCTCCGCAACTGCCAGGGGGGCGATCTCAACAGTGGACTTAAATTGCGATCCGGAAATCCAGCGCTCCCGCACCTGACGGGATTGCAGGGGAACCGCTTCGTCGATGATCGCTTGGGCGGCATCGAGATACTTTTCCAAAAGCATGGGCGAAATCGTGAGAACATCGGCGATGTTATCGAAGCCGTGGCCGGTATCATCGGCGGGAAATTCTTCCTCCGTATCGTAATCCACCCCGATTAAATCACGGACGGTATTACGATATTCGACCCGGTTGAGTCGACGCACCCGGACCCGGCCCGGGTCCGGGTGTTCCGAGTCGAGATCGAACGCCTCCGACTTGATCCAATCCACCATCTTTTCCCGTTCGGCCGCCGTGGGCTGAAACTCATCCACCGGCGGCATGATTCCGCCTTTCACGTTTTTGAGCACCCGCAACCACACCTCGTGATCCGCCAATTCCGCATCATTGCTGAATTCATCGAGCGTTATCCCACCCTTACTCGTGCCAAACCCGTGGCAGTCATAACAATACTCATCCAAGATCTTGGCCATCTCCGCCCGAAAACTCGTCATGAGGGGAGCTCCTTGAGGATCTACCTCTACTCCACTCAATCCGGTCGCCACGGATAGGCCTAGTGCGCTACCGAATACGCGCAGGAAAAAACCGAGAGAAGGGGATGGGGAAAGAGACACGGGGACGGAGGAAACAGAAGAGAAAGAGAACTAATCCATTAGCCATTCCGGACGCTGATACAACCCTCACCCTGCAAATTCCCTTGTGACTGTTAAATGGGAAGTCTCGCAGGCAGGAGTCCAAGATTCTGAATAATCATAAACTGGCAGGAATCGAACCCGATGCGATGCGATTGATAAATTGCCAAGGGTTTCTTTCCATCCAAGCGTATTACTTCACATGGACGAGTCTGATCGCCTAAATTCTCTATTGAAACATTGGAAGCCGGTACCATCGCCCCAGCCCGATTTTGCCCGACGGGTTCACGCCCGGATCGCCTCTCCGACCGATGCCGGTCTCGCTGCGCGCGTGTTGCAATTCCCCGCCACCCTGCCCCTCGCCGCTAGTATCGCGATCATGCTCGGTGCCTCGGCCGCGATTTCGGCGGACCGTGCCCAACGCACGGATCAGCTGGCCACGGCTTACGCTCAGAAGATCGATCCGATCCACATGACCTCTCACGGCGGTCACTAAGATGGCTCCCGCACTTCGTCTCCTGTTGGTGGTCGTGATCGCCGGTGGTGCCGCCTTCGGACTGACGCGGTATTTTTCCGCGCCTCCCCCCACCTCCATCAACGAGGTTGAATGGCTCACGCAGGAATTCAATCTGGATGCTGAGCAGTCGGAGCAAATCGCTGCCCTGCACACCGCCTATCAACCCATCTGCGCCGACCACTGTACCGCCATCCTCAGCGCTCAAGACCGCATCGAAGAGGCCGACAACGAATCCGCGCGAGCGGCCGCCGAAGCCGCTCTGGATCAGCTGGAACAGACCTGCCATAAATCCACCCAGGCCCACCTTCGCGCGGTCGCGGCCGTCATGGACCCGGCTCAGGGCAAACGGTATCTCGCCTTGATCAGCCCCCGCTTGAGCGACCACGAGCACGCCGAACCCTTTGGGTTGAAATGACCGAACCGGAGCAAGACCGCGCTGACATGCGCCGATTGCAAGGGGGCGATACCCCGGCGCTCGACCCGTTAATGGAGCGCTGGCAAATTCGTTTGCGCAGCTATCTGATGCGGCATGGTCTCAACGACGCGGATGCCTGTGACCTCGCCCAGGAAACCTTCGTGCGCGTATTTCGGCATGCCGGTCGTTTCGATCCACGGCGCACGTTTAGTACGTGGCTTTTCCAAATCGCCCTCAATTTGTGGCGCGACCACGCTCGGCGAGTGGGTCGTCGTCCCACCGCTCCGTTAGAGGACGCCCCCGAGGCGATTGGTGACACCACACCTCAAACCTCGACCGAAGCAAGCGAAGCCGCGGCAGCGGTGCGCGAAGCCGTTGCCCAGCTCCCACTCCCCCTACGGGAAGTAGTGATTCTCGCGGAGTTCGAGCACCGGTCCCACACGGAAGTCGCCGAAATCATCGGTGCCAGCCCCAAGGCCGTGGAAACACGCCTGTATCGCGCACGCTCGATGCTGCGGGACGCGTTGGCGAAGTGGCTGAACGCCTAGCTACCGTCCCGGGAGAATTGTTACATCTACACGCCTGATCTCAAAAAGGGTGGTTTCAGTCGCGCGGTCTGATAAGTTCTGTCTTCTTGTCCCATCGCATGTCACGTCGCCCATCCTCACCATCACCTTCCTCGCTTGATCTTCCCCCGTTCAATCGCCGTGGGCTGCGCATTCCCCAAAACGAGGTCACGCTGGTGGAAGGACACACCCGGCCGACCAAGGCGGCCTACTTCAATCGGGAACTCTCCTGGTTGTCGTTTAACCGGCGGGTGCTGGAGCAAGCCCGCAACCCCGACGTGCCGCTGTTGGAGCGGGTGAAGTTCCTCGCGATCGTCTGTTCCAACCTCGACGAGTTTTTTGAGATCCGCGTCGCCGGTTTGATTCAACAAGTCGACGCCGGCTCGACCAAAGCAGGCATCGATGGTCTCGGACCTCGCGAACAACTGCGGCGTATTCACTCCGTCGTCGCCTCGTTGGTGGACGACCAATACCGGGCCTGGCACGATGAATTGGTTCCCGCATTGGCGACCGAGGGCATCCGATTCAAAGCCGCCGATGAATTGACGTCTCACGAGTTGAGGTGGGTGGAGCAGTATTTTGAGGAACAGGTCTTCCCGGTGCTCACTCCCCTCGGACTCGATCAATCCCACCCGTTCCCTCAGTTGAGCAACAAAACGCTAAATGTCATTGTATCGCTCGATGATCCCGCGACCCCCGAAGAAGAACGCCAGGCGGCTCTCCTGCCGGTGCCCCGCATTCTCCCCCGATTGGTGCGCGTCGAGACTGACGGTGAAGCCGGAGACACCTATATTTTCCTCAGCGAGATCATCAAACGCTGCGCCGAATCATTCTTTCCCGGCTATCGCGTAAATGGCGCGCACGCCTTTCGGGTCACCCGTAACAGTGACCTCTATATCGACGAGGAAGAGGCGGAAAATCTCCTTAAAACGATCGAGGAAGAGTTGCGTAACCTGCGCCGCGGCGCGGCCGTCCGACTCGAGATCGAAGAAGGTGTGAGTCACGATATATTCACCACGCTCTGCGAGCACCTCGAGCTCTCCCACGAATACGTTTTCCGTCTCAACGGTCCGCTCAACCTGCTGCGACTCATGAGTGTAACGGACATCGATCGGCCGGACCTCAAATATTCCGAATTCGTCCCGGTTCCCTCCGCGGTGCTGCCCGCGAATAATTCGCCATTCAAGGTCATCCGCGAGCGCGATGTAATGCTCTATCATCCCTACGATTCGTTTGGTCCGGTAGTCGATTTTGTCACCGCCGCCGCCCACGACCCTGACGTGCTTTCGATGAAGCAAACGCTCTATCGCACCAGCGGTGATTCTCCCATCGTGCGTGCGTTGATCGATGCCTCCCGCAACGGCAAACAGGTCACCGCGCTCGTCGAACTGAAGGCGCGGTTCGATGAAGCCAACAACATCCAATGGGCCCGCCAACTCGAGGAAGCGGGGGTGCTGGTCATCTTCGGCGTGGTCGGTCACAAGACCCACTGTAAATGCTCGCTGGTCGTGCGCCGCGAAGGGGCCAAACTCCGTCGTTACGTCCACTTGGGAACAGGAAACTACAACCCGAAAACCGCCCGACTTTACACCGACCTCAGTCTCTTTACCTCGCGCGAGGACATCACTGAAGACGTCGCCAATACCTTTAATACTCTGACCGGATTCAGTCGGGAACCCGAGTTCGAGCGCCTCTTGGTGGCTCCGTTCAATCTGCATACGCGCATGATCGAATTGATTGATGTCGAAGCCGCCAACGCCGCCGCCGGTAAACCGGCTCGGATCATGGCGAAAATGAATTCGTTGGTCGACAAAGCCACCATCGACCACCTCTACACTGCTTCCCAAGCCGGCGTGCAAATCGATCTGATCGTGCGCGGCATCTGTTGTCTCGTCCCCGGGGTCCCGGGACTGAGTGAAAACATCCGCGTGCGTAGTATCGTCGGACGCTATCTCGAACACGCACGGATATTTTATTTCCAAAACGCGGAAGCGGAACCCCATCTTTTCGCGGGCAGCGCGGACTGGATGCCCCGAAACTTTTTCCGCCGGATCGAAGTGATTGTCCCCATCGATGACGAAGCAGCCCGCAACTGGATCATCGACGAGCTCTTTGCTTCGGAATTGAAGGACACCACCAACGCTCGCGAACTCCACTCCAACGGAGCCTACGTCCCCACCGACGTCGCAGACGGTGAATCACCCTTTTCCGTGCAAAACCACTTCGTCGAAGCCGCTGAAGCTCGCCGCAAACAACAGGCTCAATTCCCGGAGGCTTAAGGACGTCACGACGGGACTTTTAGCCTAGGAACTTTCTGCTTCCGTTTTTTCCCAAGCGGCCTACGTTCCACCCTCCCGGTCAGGAGAGATGGCAGAGTGGTCGAATGCGTCTGACTCGAAATCAGATTTACCGGCAACGGTAACGGGGGTTCGAATCCCTCTCTCTCCGCCACTTCTAAAATGCGACCACCGCTCGAGAGGACAACCAACGTCCATATTTCGAAAATCTCCCTCCCCGGAGGGATGAGAACCCTTAGGGTTCGACGACCGAAGCGACAGCGTAGGGAGATGGGACGCACGAATGTGCGGGCGCGAAGCGCTTGGGCCATTGGTCCAACCAATCCCTCTCTCCAGCTTCTACACTTCTCACGTATTCGCGTCTTCGTCTGGCGCCAACTCGCGCTGATTAGCCGGTAAATGATACGGCAGGAAGAAGTAATAATTCATCAGCCACCAACTCCGGGCGGGGCGATAGAGTAAAATAGGCACCACAATTGCCCCTACCCCGGCCGAGATGCTGGCGACCATTCCCGACAACCATCCCGCCAGATAAAATAGCAGCACCGGAACAAGATAGAGCACCACCGTCACTCCATAGATCAGGGATAATGAACCCAAATATCCGCCCTCATCGCGTTCAATGGACATGCCACACTGCGGACAATTGGGATTCACCCGGAAGAGCTTATCCGAACGAAACAAAGTCTTCCCTCCGCAGTTGGGACAGCGGTTGGTGAGTCCGCGTTGAACAATTTGGCCCCGGGTTACTTTCATGCGAATCCATCCCTGAACCGATCGAGAGGCACCCGCAACCCCGCACCACCTCTCTGACGTTTTAGTAGATTCTCGAATTTCCAAGCTTCGCCTAGTGTCTCCAGATTTGCGGCTATTCCATTTGAGTTTTCAGAAAACGAAGCATTCCCCACCAGCAACGCATACTCCAGGTCAGCTATTCGGTTACCATCAGGGATAGCTTGTAGGCAACGGAAACGAGCTCAATTTGTATGACCGAACGGTTATGTTCGGTTTTTTGGGCGGTTATTGCGAAATGATTCACGTCAACGGAAGTGAAATGAACCAACGCGTGAAGGCTTCCCAACAAGCGGGAAAATCAACTCCTGACCTATGAATAATGCTATGATAGAACAGGAATAGAATTGATGCGCTCGGAAAGACCCAACGCCCCTGCGAACTGTTCCTCTCGAGGTAAATAAATGATATCAGCATCCCGTAGATGACTGGCGCTACCCCCAAGTAGAATCCCCAAGGAGCTTGGACTCCCAAAACTAAGTAAAACATGCGACCAAGCGCAGGAGAGACAAAGGTTAATCCCGTCACGATCATCCCTCTCGCATGAACTTGAGGGTGTTTTCGGTAGATGATCTCCGTCCCATAACCGAACGTAAATATCAGAAGATGACCTAACGTTCCAAATAATCGCTTCGCTGTATTTACCGGCTCTGAACTAATTTGGTAGTGCCTCAAAAGTATTGCGGAAATGAGAACAACGGGAACCAATACATAGGAACATTTACCGATGATTCTGTGCCACTTCCGCTGATTTTTGCGTATCAGGATAGGCTGAATAATTAAGAGAAGAACCCACAAAGTGGCGGTTGCCGTATGTAAATGAAAGTAATAGGGGAACTCTGCTGTGCCATCGAAGAACTTTGAAAAATATCTGGGCCAGAAGCCGATGAAAGAGGCGACTAACAAACCGACGCCGAGATACTCTATGTTTTTAAATTTAATTTTTTCAGCCAACGTTGTTATTGAGCAGCGGAAAGAGGCGTCTCACAGACTTCCACTGAAGTCAGACCATCTGTTTTTTGCGGGGTAATTCGGGGTTATGTTCCCCCGATCAAAATGGATTTTCCCGATGGTGTCACTTCAGCATTGGCTGAAGTCGATTTGCTTAGCTCCGATCCTGTCGGGCTTTTGAATCAAACTCCTTGAGGCTACTGATTTTCGAATACCCTGAAGTAGTACTTTGAGGTACCGTCTGCATATGTGCGCAATATTGCTATTGTAAGAAATTCTCCATTTGAAGATACTGAGAAATGGCCTTCTTGCACAAAAGGAGTCGGGCTGCTGCGATCCGTTTGCTCTACACCGTGCAAATCATGATAGAAACGCCACACACTGGGATGCACGCGCTTTCATGACCGTTCCTCTCCAAGGCTTCCACCCGATTTCCTTGGTGTAGGGGTTCCGTCCAGCTTAAACACTTCCGGCTCTTCCGTTATTACTCCCTGAATAGTTGCGACATCCCCTTGAACTTCAATTTTGAGAACAGCAGGGCTTTCGCTATTTCTCCATATTTGCCCCCCGCTAAGACCATTGCTCTTCTTCCAAGAGCCATGAAAGGGATCGGCAGAAAATGCAATTGTGGCTGAGGCGCAGAAGGCGAGTAGTACGAGAATCTTCATTGCGATTTGGCCCGAAGTTTTGAGGAGGGGTGCGGGGTGACCATTGTTGGTGGAGCTGAATTCATTCCGAGTAAACCGGACTTTCCCAGCAAAATCACTTCCGCGTTCGCGGACTCCCGCGGGCACCACCACCAACCCTATTTCCCTTGGGTCAAAAGCGTCGCTCCCAAACCTTTTCGCCTCGGGGGATTATGAGCCTGTCGATCTAACAGTCTGCTCCATCCACAAAAAAGCCCCTCACAGGTGAGAAGGGCTTAATTGGGTGCATACGCCGTCGTCCCAAGGACTATGGCGCACAAGGGGCTCGGATTGTCAGGCCACTCGCTCCGCTCGTAGAGAACCGAGGATCCCGCCTCGCGGGATTATGAGCACGGTAAACCCCCAAAATCTATCGACCCACAAAAAACCCGGCAAACACTTGGTTCACCGGGTAAATTGGGTGCAGGGCTCGGATTTGAACCGAGGACCTTCAGGTTATGAGCCTGACGAGCTACCAGACTGCTCCACCCTGCAATAGAGGGAGGGAGAGGAATGAAACGAGATAGAGTCCTGTCAACAGGGTTTTTAAATATTCCCATCTCCGCCCTCGGTGAAGAATTCTCCGTTTTCAAGTAACTTGGCTTTCAGCCCGGCTCCACCTTTCTGGCGCTTCAGTAGATTCTCGAGTTTTCGAGCTTCACCCAACACTTCGAATTTACGACTGATCCACTTCAATTTCCAGGGGCCACGCAATCGAGTCCATTTGCTTATCCCTTCGTTGTGATCCCGCACTCTGCGATCAACGTCATCAGATAATCCAATATACGTTCGACCCAGAGGGTTTTCGATAAAGTATACGCGGTAAGACATTCAATATTAGGTATTAATCCTCAGGGTTCGATGCCAACCTATATGAAGACGATTTGATGGAAACGGGGAATCAATTTCGAGCGCCATTGGAACCGAGGATCCCGCCTTGCGGGATTATGAGCCTGACGAGCTACCAGACTGCTCCACCCTGCGATTGACGGAGAGAGAAATGATACGAGCTAGGTCGGTGGCCATAGGTCATAAAAAATCCGAAATCCGCTCTTGCATCCCCTATGCCGAATCTCTGTGTTCGACCGCTCTTTCCTCGGAAAGAACCGTTCATTCGAACTCCACCTATAACCATCCAATCCGATCGCAAGGCCGCCCACTGGCGGACCTGTGTAAAGAATCAATACATAGATCAACATGAGTAAAATCACCACTACGGTCCACGACCTCCTCGATGCTGGCGTCCACTTTGGACACCAAACCAAACGCTGGAACCCACGTTCCAAGCCCTTCGTCTTCGATCACCGTCAAGGCATCACCATCATCGACCTCGGCAAAACCTACGCGCTGCTCGAGAAAGCTTGTGAAGCCGTCACCGAACTCGTCGCCAATGGCGGCAACGTGCTCTTCGTCGGCACCAAGCGCCAAGCGCAGGAAATCGTGCGCGAAGCCGCCGGTTCCGTGAACATGCCTTTCTGTGTCGACCGTTGGCTCGGTGGCACCCTCACCAATTTCGCCACCGTCAAGGCGTCCATCGCCAAGTATAAGAAGTATCAGGCCATGGACACTTCCGGTGACCTCCAGAAGCTCGGTGGTAAGGAACAGGCCGCGATCCGTCGCGAAATGGTCCGCATGCAAAAGAACTTCTCCGGCATCTCCGAGATGACCGACCTGCCCAAGGCCATGTTCATCATCGACGTCGCCCACGAGGACATCGCCGTCGCCGAAGGCGTGCGCTGCAAGATCCCGACCATCGCTTTGGTCGACACCAATTCCGATCCGACCAACGTCACCTACCCCATCCCGGGCAATGACGACGCGGTGAAATCCATTCGCGTGATCGTCGATACCATCGTCGAAGCCGTGCAAAATGGCCTCGGCCAACGCGACGCCCGTCGTATCGCCAAGGGTCAAGCCGACCTCAAGGCCGCCACCGCCGCCGTCGCCGCTGCCGCTGAAGCCGCCGAGGACCAACCCGTCCCCGCCGCCGACGTCACCGAAACCATTTCCGACGAAGTCGTCATTCCGGCCGCCGCGAAGCGCAAGAAGATCGCCGCGCCAAAGGATGATTCCGCCACCGAAGAAGCGCCTGCCTCCGCCGAGGCTACGGCGGACAAGCCCGCTGCGGAAGAAGCCGAGACGGAAGAGGCTCCCAAGCCCGCTCCTGCTCCCGCCATTCCCGCCGCGCCCACCGAAGCTGCTGCTGAGGCCGCCAAGGAAGAAGAGCCCAAGGCCGCAGAGTAATCCGTCAGCTACTCTCTCTTAAAATCGATAGATTAAAGACACTCACATGAGCACCAAAATTTCCGCCCAAATGGTTAATGAACTGCGCAAGGCAACTGGCGCAGGATTAATGAAATGTAAGAGGGCCCTCGTGGAAACCGACGGCAACGTTGAAGAAGCGACCACCATCCTGCGCAAGCAAGGTGAGGCCGATACCGCCAAGAAGGCGCAACGTGATGCCAAGGAAGGCGTGATCGAAAGCTACATCCACCTCGGTGGCAAAGTTGGCGTTTTGATCGAGGTCAACTGCGAGACCGACTTCGTCGCTCGTAACGACGACTTCAAGGCCTTCGTGAAGGACATCTGCTTGCACATCGCGGCCGTCAACCCGACCGCCGTGAATCGCGAAGAGGTTCCCGAAGATCTCGTCGCCGCCGAACGTGACATCGCCACGGCTCAAGCCGAGGGCAAGCCTCCCATGGCCGTGCAGAAGATCGTCGAAGGTAAACTCGAAAAGTTCTTCGCTCAAAGCGTGCTGCTCGATCAGCCGTTCGTGAAGAACCCGGACCAAACCGTGCGCGAGCTCATCGCCGCCACGATCCAGAAGACCGGCGAGAACATCCAGATCCGCCGCTTCACCCGCTACCAACTCGGCGCCTAAGTCGCCCTTCGATAGCTGAAACTCTCAACGCCTCCCTTCACCGGGAGGCGTTTTTCATGTCTCGACGAAGCCTTGGCGAAATCGGATGACCGGGGTCGGCGACCCCGGTTCGTCTGCCTATCCAAGCCTTCCGCTCCGGGCTCACCGAGCCCGGCTACAACCAACCGATTGGAATATCCTCCACGGCACCGGGGTCAGCGACCCCGGCTACATTCGATCGAACGATCGATCAAAGCCGCGCTTCGATCAGCGCCAGCAACTCATTCGCCAACTCCGGCTGGGCCTCAGCCAGGTTTTCGGTCTCCCCCGCCGCCGAGCGATGGTCGTAGAGCTCCATGAAACCGTCATCGTGCGCAATCAAGCGGTGCGTATCGGTGCGGATCGTCCGGGCCTTTTTGAAATATCCGACCGCCGGACGTCCCGAAGAACCCGGCGAATCGATCAGCGTCGTGAGGGAGTTTCCCACTGCCCCTTTGGGGGTTGGCAGACCCGCCAACTCCGTGAGGGTCGGAAACACATCCACGGTTTCAACAAGGGCATCGGACATCTCACCCGGATTCGCCATACCCGGATAGCTCACAATCAGGGGGGAGCGCAGCGATTCCTCAAACAAAGCATGTTTGCCCCAAATGTCGTGTTCGCCGAGGTGCCAGCCATGATCGCCCCAGAGCACCACGATCGTATTGTCCCGCTGACCCAATTCATCGAGGCGTTGCAGCACCCGACCCACTTGTTCGTCGGCATACGATACACACGCCGCGTAGTGACGCCGCACTTCCATCGCGAACGCCGGATCCGCCGTCAGTTCAGGTTCCAAGAGATTGTATTTATAAAACTCACCGGACTTGTGCCAGGTGGTCCGCCCCGTGGGCTTTTCCGGGTGAGGCGTCGCCGGAAGTTTCACTCCGGCGTAAGGCTCCATGTATTTGGCTGGAGCACCAAACGGCAGGTGCGGCCGCAAAATACCAAACGCCATAAAAAAGGGTTTCTCGTCGGCTTCAGCGGCCAAGGTCTCCAGCTCCTTCAAGGCCACCTCGGTATTGATCCCATCCGGATAAACCGTGTCAGGACCTTCGACCAATTGAATGCCGTCCATCTTGGTGGCGTCGCCCCGAATTTCGCCATGAGCCAAACCGTGCATCCAACCGCGAGGGTGTTGCCAGGCGCCGGCCTCGAGAATGTGCCGGTCCCATGAATTGGGCATTTCCGGAATCGCTTCATCATCCCAGTCCGGTCCGCCCCGTCCGCCGGGATGATGGGACACCTTGCCCACGGAAACGGTCGTGTAACCATGCTGACGGAACCATGCCGGCATACTCGGTGGAAAAGCTCCCAGATTCTTCGCGCGATCAAACAACGCAGTATTGGATGATCCGCCGTATTGACCGGTCAGCATTGCATAACGCGAGGCTCCGCAGGTAGGCGCCTGCACGTAATGACGTCGGAAGCCGACGCCTTCGGCCGCCAGGGCATCAATGTGCGGTGAGCTGATGTAATCGACACCAAAGCTCTTCAACTCCGGCCGCAGATCATCGATGCAGATAAGCAGCACATTAGGCTGCGTAGATTCCGCGGCGGTTGATTCAACGCGGGCGTCCGATTTCTCAGAAGAACAGGCCGAGGTTAACAGCACCAACAGGGATAGGGCAAAGCAGGGTTTCATGGATAGCGAGGGGTCGCGGGGTATCAACCCGACGTGGGGGTAGGCAGGCAGTGAAAGCAAAAATGACTAAGTCGGGGTATTTTCAAAGGCGACCACCGCCGGGGGCAAACTCCGATCAACTTCGTCCACCCGATATCTCAACCCGCTTCCCTTCAGCGTCTGCAGATCCAGAATACCCTCCCGTCGTTGGTAAATTCCCGGATGCACGGCTTGCTCCGGAAGCGACGCCTCCGGGTAAAACTGCATGCCATTGCACTCCACGCCCATAATCGTCCCCGCATGAGCCGCCAACTGCACATGAGGAAGTTGCGCCAACATCGGATTCGTCAGGTCCTGCACCATCAGCGTCATCCCATGCGCCTTCGCCCAACAGAGACTCAGTAACGCCCCGCTTTGCGTTTTACAGGTTTTGAGCGCGACACCCGTCCAGCCGAGCTCACGTCCCAAACGAACCAATCTCCAATCGTGCGCACTCTCATCCATGAAGAGCGGTTTCCGCGCACTGACACTGTGCACATCAATCTGATTCGCCTCGATATCGTAGGGAAAGGGCTGCTCCACGTAGAGAATCGACTGATAAATCCGAGCGTGCTCGTCCTTCAGTCGATCCAGAATGGCGTTCACGTAGTCCACATCGGTCACCGCACAATTGAAGTCGGTGGTCAGCCACTCGACCTCGGTCTCAATCGCAATCTTTCCGATGGCGACCAATCGCTCATAGTCCCATTCCGCATCGTTTCCCCGCAGCTTAATTTTCAGGCAATTCAGCCCGTCGCGCCGGATCCAATCACGCAAGAGGACGGGATAACCATCATCCGGCTCCTTACCAGTGAGTTCCTCTTCAGCAATCGGATCCAATCCGCCCACCAAGTGCCACACGGGTAATTTCGATTGGGGAGCGGTGAGGAAATCCGCCGGATACAATCCGGCAAACCGTTCGGCGGGCTCAAGAAAATGGGAAAGATCCTTACCGAGGTATTCCGCCGTATAAGTCTCGTAAACAGGGCGATCATGCAGGTTTCCAAAAGCATCATGCAGAGCGATATCCAGCGGTGAAAAACAAACCAGCGCCGCCAGATGAGGCAACTCGTGGCCGGGGGCGCGCCTTTCGTTGAATTCCGTCTGAATCGAACCCAGGCGCGACTCGATAAACGCATGACCGATTTCCAGTGCATGCCCCGATACGTCAAACGTCTTCAGCGCACGCGTGAGGGCGCACGTAAAGTCCTCCAAGGCGCTGGCTCGCTCCTCGTAGTCAATCTCCTCCGGCCAAACCCATCCTACGCTCAACGGGGTTTCCCCCCACCCCACGGCGATGCGGCCATCCGGTCCTTCAATCTTCACGCAAGCCCGCGCACAGTTCACCTTGGTCAGAACCTGACTGCCGAATTTAAGCGGCACCCTCATTTCCACCGGTAGGAAATAGAGACTGGCATCGATAACACGGACAGAGTTTTGCACGGAGCTCATGGGAGTAATGATGCCACGTTTGTGATCCATCATCTGTCGCGCAACCCATCCGAGATTTAATTTTCATAAACTTTCAGGCGCCCAATCCCTTTTTTTGATCCCAATCAGAAAGTGAATCCGAAAGCATTGCAGACCCTCGCATTGGTTTACCCCAACATCGTGCCTCTCCCCTTTGACCCCAATTAAAACTATCATGACTCGACGTGATCTCCTCCGCCTCGGCGGCGCTTCCCTCGCCTACGCCACTTTGACCCGTTCCCCGCTCTTCGCTCACGCCGGGCACGGCACCGCCGGAAAACCTTACCTGTTTTTCAACGCGAATCACCTGCCGCGAATCACAGCCAATACCAAGACCCCCATGCTCGCGGCGATGTGGGCGGATTGGAGCGATCAAGCACCCGCCGAGCTTCAGGCCGCCCTCGATAAGTTCGAGGCATCGGGCAATATCGTCAGTGATTTTGGTCAGGTATTATTCGCCCTCGAACGCAGCCTCACCGTGCAACTGGTCGCTCCCACGGAAGCTCGTCTCGACTCCCTGATCGACGCCATCGAACGCATCATCGCCCGCCCTTACTGGGACTATTTTCGTGACGGCGGCACCGAGATCCTGGGCATCCAACGGGCCTCGTTTGCGACGGTCCGCCTCCTCTATGCCCGCGAGGTTTTGGCCGACGACCTCTCGGAGGAATTAGATGAGCGTATCCTGAAGGCGGTGGCCGACAAGGGCTGTCAGGCATGCTACGCGACGGTCAACGACATGGATCATCCGGAAACCGTGAAGGGCTGGGACTTCGACCCGGAACACGCCGGTTTCTACGACATTTCGATGGAACGCTGGCCGATGATTCTTGGTGCGAACAATCTTCGGTCCGCTCCGGCCGGCGCATTGGGATTGGGTGCCCTCGCCCTGCGGGGCAAAGATCCACGGGCCGAACTCTGGCTCAAGACCGCCACCGCCAGCACGGAACGTTTCCTCAAACTCTTCGCCGACGATGGCAGCTTCTTCGAGGGCCTGAGCTATCTCGACTACTCCATGCGCACGTGCCTCCCCTTCCTCGACGCCCACCACCGACTCGTGGGCGACGTCGACTGGATGGAAAAACTCAATTGGGAAGGCATGGTGGACTACATCATGACGATGCAAATGGGTCGGACCCCCGAGGGAGATCCCGACATCGTCAATTTCAGCGACGCCCGCCGCAACGTCTTCCCGGGTTGGGTCGCCAAGGTCGCCGAGATCACCGACAACCCCGTCGCCGCCCACGCCGCCGACTACGCCGGCCATCCGTATTTCTTCTACGACTTCCTCTGGTATCGCCCGAACGCCGAAAAAGCCCCACCCCCCAATCGTCTACTGAATCATCGCAACGCCTATAACTGGATCATCTGCCGTTCCGGCTGGGAGGCCCAAGACGCCGTGCTGGCCTTCAAGAGTGGCGGCCCCGCCAATCACGAACACGCCGACCGCCATCACATCACCTTCAAGTTCGAGGGCGAACGCCTCCTCCAGGACCACTTCGGCGCCGCCTACGATCGCCGTCGCGACGGCTGGAAAATGCGGGGCACCGCCGGTCACAACGCCGTATTGATCGACGGTCACGGCCACCACTATGTCGACGGCATCGAAGGCACCAACGACACCTTGGCCTACGCCAACATCCTCGAGTATCAAGATACTGGGGACGTGATCTATTGGACCAGCGACGCCACCTCCGGCTACATCGTCGAGAACTATCACATTACGCAGGTGCAGCGCTCGGTCATCTACGCCAAACCCGGCGTGATGGTGGTTTTCGATCAGGTAAACTTCCGTTACCGTCCGCAGACGGTGGATGCCCGATTCTTCCCCGACAACCGCGACGGTGCCGCCCAGCTTTCGGTCGACGGCGACCGGTTTACGCTCACCCGTCCCCGCGCCCGGTTACACGGGGTGGTGGCATCGGACTGCGAGGCGGCTCCGCACCTTTCCCGGTTGGACGTAAAATCCGAGACGGGCGATTTCCCCTGTGTCGAGGTCAGTTCCCCTGCCGGGCTATCGCACCACATCGTGACCGTTTTGGCCGCGACCGCTGGAAGCGCGTCCCCCGCGCCGAAGTTAATCGTTCGACAAGACCAGCATGGGGGGTGGATCATCTCTGCCCCCAAACTTAAAGCCCGCATCACGCCGACCCCGTTCCAACCAAAGATCGAATTGCTCTAGGTCTTCAATTCCGACGTCATCCCATCATGCCCTTCACCCCCCGCTTGCTTCGCCGAATCCTGTTATCCGTTCTGCTGATGGCACCCGTTGCTCTGATGGCGGCAACCAAGGAACGCCCACCGAACATCGTCTTCATCCTCGCTGACGATTTGGGTTACGGCGATCTCGGTTGCTTCGGCCAGACCAAGATCCGCACGCCCAATATCGATCGCCTCGCAGCCGAAGGCATGAAGCTCACCCAGCACTATGCGGGCAATGCCGTCTGCGCACCTTCCCGCTGCGTTCTCATGACGGGAAAACATCCCGGGCACGCGTTCATTCGCGCCAACCGAGGCTTGGCCCAATACAGCGGCCCGCGCGGGGTGGGCCAACCGGAGGTCGAAGGTCAGTTCCCCATTCCCGATGAAGAAGTCACTCTCGCCGAAATTCTGCGGGACGCCGGCTACACCACCGGCGGGTTCGGCAAGTGGGGTCTCGGCGGCCCGGACTCTACCGGCGCTCCTCTGCGTCAGGGATTTGACCGTTGGTTTGGCTACAACTGCCAGGCCGTCGCCCACAATTTTTATCCGACCTACCTCTGGGACGACGACAAAACCATCCCTCTCGACAATCATCCTTTCTCCGCCCACGACACGCTTACGCCCGACGAAGATCCCAACGATCCCGCGAGCTACCAACGGTTTCAGGGCAACGAGTATTCCGCCGACCTCATATCGGACGAGGCGCTGAATTTCATCCGCGATAACCAGAACGAACCGTTCTTTCTCTACTGGGCTTCGACCGTGCCCCACGTCGCGTTGCAGGTGCCGGACGATTCGCTCGCAGAGTATCTGGGCGAGTGGGAAGATCCACCCTACCCCGGCGGCAAGGGCTACATCCCTCACTTCAAACCCTTGGCTGCTTACGCCGCCATGATCACCCGCATGGACCGCGACATCGGTCGCGCGATGGATCTCGTCGATGAACTCGGCTTGGCGGATAACACGATCTTCGTATTCACCAGCGACAACGGTCCCTTAAACGAAACCCACCAAGGGCTCGCCGGCACGGACTCCCTGTTCTTCAACTCACACGATGGACTGCGCGACGGCAAAGGCACCCTCTACGAAGGTGGCATCCGCGTGCCGACCGTGGTGCGCTGGCCCGCCGAAGTCTCCGCCGGCACCACGTCGAACTTCCTCACCGGATTTGAAGATTGGCTCCCCACCCTGGCCGACATTGCCGACGCCACTCCCGAGAACATGGAGGTCGACGGCATCAGCTTCGCTCGCACCTTACGCGGCCAGTCTCAACGCGCCCGCGACTACCTCTACCGGGAGTTCCCCTCTTACCGTGGCCAACAATCAATCCACGTGGGTGAATGGAAAGCGGTGCGTCGAAATCTCAATCCCGGCAAAGGCGTCACGCCAACCATCAAAACGGAACTCTATCATATCGCGACCGATCGCGCCGAAAGTCGCGACGTTGCGGATCAACATCCGGAACTTCTGGCCCGTCTGGAAACCATGATGCGCGACGCCCGCACTCCGAGTGCCGACTTCGCTTTCCCCATCCTCGACGCTCAGTAAATGACGCGCAACCGGAGGGAATATTTCCTCACGCCGACAACTCGTAGTGCTGTGCGTCGTTTAATCGTTTCAATTTTCCTCTCTGCCGTTGTAGCTACGGGCACCGCCCAAACGGTACCCGATGACGGGCTGTTTACGGCACTTCTCCAGGATCACATTGACGTCATCGCGGTGGACTATCCGACGATCGCCGACGATGACCGGCTCGACACCTACCTCGCTCAAATTGCGGCCACTGACCCGGCCGATCTCGCCAGCGACGACGCTCGGCTCGCGCTATGGATCAACGCCTACAACGCCTACACCCTGAAACTCGTAGCGTCGGTTCCCAGCGCGAAAACGATCCGGGAAATCACCGGCCTGGGCACCAAGGGAAATCAAGACACGGCCAAGCCGTGGGATCATGTTTTCGCCACCGTCGGCGGCACGGACTACTCCCTCAATCATATCGAAAACGAAATCATCCGCCCCCGATTCGGTGATGCCCGCATCCATTTCGCCCTCATTTGCGCCGCCTACTCCTGTCCGCAGTTGCGCAACGAGGCGTTCGTAGCCGAGCGACTCGACGAGCAATTGGATGAACAAGGCCGCTGGTTTCTCGAGCATCGCAACGTGATCGATCCCCGATCCCGCACCGCCAAGCTCTCCCAAATCTTCAATTGGTATAAGGACGATTTCGGTCGCGACGACCAGGAGCTGCTGCAATATATCGCTGATTTCGTACCTGTTCCCGCCGCCAACAGTCTCCGCAATGAAACCCATCGATGGTCCGTCTCCTACCGTGACTACGATTGGTCGCTCAACGACCGGCAATAGCCGTTACTGCTTAGGTCGATTCATCCGCGGGCAATTCAAAATAACTCGCCCGACGGCGGGCACTCTTCCCCTGCAACGGATCCCGCTCACCGGGGTTTCCATATTCGCCTCTCCGATATCCTCCGCGATTGGGATCACGCGCGCAGTCGATTTGAACCTGCTGCATCCGATCGAAGAGCTTCAGCAGTTGATCCGATTCATCCCTGGATTCAACGCCCCGGCCATGGAGGGCGACGATGACTTCGCGCACCGACTCGAGCGTGGATAAACACCCGGCAAACGGCTGCTGTTTTATGACGTAGCGGCTCGGGGTTGAAGGCGTAAACATCACCCGCGGCAGGCGTTGCAATGATGGACTCAATTTCAACATCTTACGCGCGCAGGCCCAGGTGGCATCGAGCACGAGTACCACCAATTCGCGATCAGTCGGAGTCTCGAACATCACTTCTTCTCGCGACAGATTTATGGCCTCCTTACCCGGGTAAAGTAACACCACGTGACGTTTCGGATCGGCCAACAATCGTTGCACGGCGGGATGCGCATCGAATTCGATGCCCACTTGGATTTCACTGTTGGGCAGACTCAAGTGCGTGAGCCTACCCGTGCCCGCTTTCTCCTGTTTGAACTCCTTCGGATGCATCAGAATCACGAAGCGGGTGCGAGTCGGCACCTCGGGCAGAGAGTCG
>CBFHXU010000032.1:0-23855 GCA_965659875.1 uncultured Opitutaceae bacterium | reverse complement strand
TATTTTCTACAGGAGGTAGCGGAGAGAAGGGAGCTGAGAGGCAGGAACTGTCATGAAATATGAGTTTAATTTGGCTCTGCTTCTCTCTGCTCACTCTTGTGAGAAACAGCGGTGGGATATGCGGAGCAGGTTGTTACTTCTGTGGGGCAGCGAGGTGATGGCCACAGGAGGCACAAAAGACACAAAACCAGCAGACCGTTTAATACTTAAAGTTGTCATGTGCATTCTGTGCTTTTTGTGGCAATTAATTGGCAGCGGAGTGGCCGCGCCGAAGGCGGGTGAACTCTGCTTCTCTCTGCTTTCTCCTGTGAAACTAGCGGTGGGTTGGGCTGATAACTGAAAGCTGTGAGCTGATCGCTCCTTAATAAACATACGAAAATTCGGCGGTGTTGAAGAGGGCTAGGCAGATGTCGGCGAGGGCTCGGGTGCGGAGGGGGACGTCGGCGGGTTGGAGGTCGGGGACGTAGTTGGCGTAAGCGTGGAGGGTTTCTTCAAAGGTGAAACTTTCGCCGGTGTTTTCTTCCACCGCTTCACGGGTGACCTGCAGCGGGGGCTCCCATTTGGCGGGGATGTCGTGCGCGATCATCGCGGCGATGTCGTCCCAGTGCGCGAGGCAGGTGGTGAGTTCGTCGCGGGTGGGTTGGCGGTTTAAGGTCAGTTCGAAGATACGGGTGATGATGGCTTCGCTGTCAGTCCCGGTCTCTTCCACGGCGCGGTGGGCCAGGGCCAGGGCGCGGTTGTGGCTGGCGGAGCTGTTGAAGAGGTTGAAGACCTGCGGGGTGACGACAGAGGCGTCGCGTTGTTCGCAGGAGAAGTCGGGGGTGGGTTGATTAAAAACCTCCATGGCGGGGTCGGGCAGGCCGCGGAGTTTGGTGGCGTAGAGGCTGCGGCGGTTGCGTTCGGACGGGGTGGGATTGGGCACCCAGGCGGGAGCGAAGGCGCCCATGACCTGGCGCGGTTGCAGGGCGGCTTCGAGATTGATCTCGGGACGGTTGGGGATTCCGCCGAGCTGGGAGTTGAGTTCGCCGGTGGCGTGCAACATGGCGTCGCGCAGCTCTTCGGCGGTGAGGCGGCGGGGACGGAAAGCGGCGTAGGATTCGCCCTTGGGATCGAGCTCGGCCAGTTGAGCGCGGTCCGGATGGCGGGTGCTGCGGCGATAGACGTCACTCGTCATGATGAGCCGGTGCAGGGCTTTGAACGACCAGCCGCTCTCGACAAACTCAGTCGCCAGCCAATCGAGGAGTTCGGGGTGGGTGGGGAGTTTGCCGGTGCTGCCAAAGTTGTTGGGATTGCCCGCGATGGGTTGACCAAAATGCCAGAGCCACACGCGGTTGACGATCGCCCGGGTGGTGAGGGGATTGTCGGCGGTGGCGACCCAAGCGGCGAATGCGGCGCGGCGACCTTCGATCGAATCGGGGATGGGTTCCGGGGGAGCGATGCCGAGGGCGGACAGCACGCCGGGCGAGACGGACTCGGTGCCGCCAAAGGCGTCGCCGTAGGGCAGGATTTTGGTGTCCTCATATTCGCCCTTCTCCATACGGTTGGCCGGCATGCGGCGCGGAGATTGAACATTGGTAAGTTGGGGCGTGCGTCCCGGATACACGGCGAGGGCAAAAGGTTCGTAACGCTCGAATTCCCAGCTGAGCCGACCGTAGCCCTTTTTAGCCATGCGCTCGTTACCGTAGTCCTGCGGGGTGAATCCTACTGCCTTGGGCGGAAACTCGTCCTCGGGAACCTCCGCCTTCAATAGGGCGCTACGGGTGTTGGTGAAAATCTGATTAAACCCTTTGTTGTTCGCTTCCGCTGCACGAACTTCCGCGAGCGCCTCGCGCCATCGGGTGGGATCGCGGTTCTCGTCGACGAACCACTGCTCGGCGTTGGCGAGGAGGAGTTCGTCAAAGTCGTTGAGGGTATCAATATATTCCGTGCGGCGTTGATTGAGGATGGCTTTCTCCGTGAATCCCGAAGTGTTTTCATCCGACAAAAACGGCGCGGCACGTTCGGCGAGTTGGGTGGTGGCGAAGACCGATTGGATGGCGTAGTAATCGCGGGTGGGAACGGGATCGAACTTGTGGTCGTGGCAGCGGGCACACTGCAGGGACTGAGCGAGAAAAGTTTCGCCGACGCTGTTGGTGACGTCGTCGAGGAAACGTTGGCGGGCGATCTTGGGGACCTCCATGGCGGTGAGCTCCCATGGCCCCATGCGGAGGAAACCGGTGGCCACGATCATCTCGGGGTCATCGGGATTGATTTCGTCACCGGCAATCTGTTCGCGGATGAATTGATCGTAGGGTTTGTTGGCGTTGAAGGAGCGGACCACGTAGTCGCGGTAGCGCCAGGTATTGCCGCGTTCGTAGTCGTTGGCGAAACCGCTGCTGTCGGCGTAACGGGTGACATCGAGCCAATGCTGCGCCATGCGTTCGCCGTAGTGGGGACTGGCCAGCAGGCAATCGAGGAGATTTTCGATGGCGGATTCTGGATTTTGGATTGAGGCGGACTCGAAGGCGGTGACTTCTTCCGGGGTGGGTGGCAGGCCGAGGAGGTCGAAGGTGGCGCGACGAATGAAGGTGCGCGGATCGATGGCGGGAGCGGGGGCGAGACCGGTGGGCATGCGGGCATCGATGAAGGCGTCGATCGGATGGGTGGCGCCGGCGGCGGGGACCTGAGGCTCGCTCACAGGCAAGTAGGCCCAGATGCCTTCGGGTTTATAGCGGCGGTGGGTCCACGAGTCGGACAAGCCGCCGCTGGTGGCCATCATGATACCGTCTTCGGCGTTCCATTGTTCGGCGAAGGTGGTGGCGATGGCGGTTTGGCGGTCGTCTTCCGGCCACGGGGCGCCGCCCGTGATCCAGTCGGCGAGCCAGGAGACCTCTTCGGCGTCGAGCTGCTCGGCCTCTTTGGGCGGCATGGGTTCCCAGTCCTCGTGGTCCCGGAGCACGGCCAGATACAGCGGACTGGCTTCGAGATCACCGGCGGCCACGGCGGGCAGATCGCTGTTGCCGCCAAAAATCATTTCGCCCTCGGTGCGCAGATCGAGCCCGCCTTCGAACTCCTCATCCTGACCGTGGCAGGACACACATTTCTCCTGCAGCAAGGGTTGTACCCGACGCACAAACAGCACCTCCGCATCGCTGAAAGCGTGCTGGGCGGGGAGGAGCAGCGTGGTTAGAAACGCGAGCCCGGTGAACAGGAAGGGTAGAGGTCTACGACGCATGGCGCAGGGAAGGCTTCCTTTGTGGGGGTATAATGGATTTACGCCAAGCAATTGTGAGAATCCGACAGGGTTTAGGGGATACTCCGCAGATACTGGTAATTTAACTCCTTAATTTTGCTGGGGTCCTCCTTCGTCCCGCTGGAGCGGGATTTCGGCGGACGAGATGGCGGACAGGTTGAAGGAATGGCCGCAAAAAGGCGCAACGAAGCGCCTGAGTGCGGAGATGGTGCGCCGAGTAGGCGTGCCCCGCAGGGGTGATGAAAACGGGTGCCCGATCCGGGCAGTTGAAGAACAAAAAGTTTACTCGCCTCTGGAGAGCGCGGAATCGGATGTGGATATTTAGTATGAGCCTATAGACTCATATTGATTGTCCGGATCCACTGATGTGTTTTGTGACGACGGACGCGGTGGGGATGGGGTTACCCGCCAGAGGCGGGTAATCGTAGGAAAAAGTTAATTACGTTCCGCAGGGCGGAACTACATTAATCTTTTTAACGACATGACCCCGATGGGCGGCGTTTCTGCTTCTGTCTTTTGTTACTTGATACTTGTTACTTCGTGGACGCGCGAGCGGCCACGTCCGGGTGCTGCTCGATCAACTGCTCCGGGGTGTAGAAGGTATTCTGATCCTTGGTGGCGGCGCGGAGTGCGGCGACATTCTCCGGAGTGGTGAGTTCGGTGATGACCTTATTGCCGCGGAAGGCGACGCGCGTGTAAGTCGCGACGTCGGCGATTTCCTGGTCGTTGAGCATGCCTTCGAACGGGGTCATAGGAGGGACGCCTTTCTTGGGATCATATTCGACGCCGTTCACGCTGATCGTGCCCCAGACGCCTTTGAGGATGATTTTGATGAGTAGGTCATCGTCACCGTCGATCCATTCGGATTCGACCAAAGGGGGATAGACTCCAGCGATGGCGCCTTTGCCGTCTTCTCCGTGGCAGGTCGCGCAATATCCATCGCGTTGGTAGATTTCCTGACCACGTTTGAAGGCGGCTTGCACGGGGGCGGACATGTTGGTGATCGGAATGGCGGAGTCTTTCGCGACCGGGCGAGAAGCCTCGGCGAGGTCGATGGCCTCATTGCGAACCTTCGCGATGAACGCGGTGGTGGCGGCGTCGAGACCGTCCTTTTTCGCGAGGGCGATGATGTCGTCTTCCAGAGTGTTCCAAACATCCTGACTGACAAATCCGGCCCAGTGATCGTTGGGGATCTGGAGGGCGGCGAGGGCAATCCGGGCACCGGCGGCGTTGTCCAACCAAGACGCCGCGACCAGGGCGGAGAGACGCACCCGGGCGTTGGAATCCTTGGCTGCTTGCAGGAAAAGAGCGTCCGAGTTCGCGATATCCCGGTAGGCATAACGCAAAACGTAAACGGCCGCCGCACGGAGCTCGGGGGTCTCCGCGTTTAAGCAGGCTTTGAGTAGATCTGCGTCGACTTGGTTTTGCCCCCAAGTCGTCCACAGCGCTTCAGCACGATGGCGGTCGTAATCGGGCTCGTTCTGGTCGAGGGATGCGACCCATGCTTTCACGGCCGGAAGAACTTTGGCGGCATCGTGCCCGCGAATTTCGCGGCGGACCCGGTAGCGGGTATGCAGCTCGGGAGTTTTCAGCAGATCGAGCAGGTGACCGAGGGGTTGTCCGGCGATCAAGGCGGGTTTGACCAAGGCGCGATCGGGGTAGGTGACTCGATAGATACGACCGTGATCATTGTCACGATTCGGATCGCGGGCGGAGTGCTGCATGTGTCCGATCAACGGGTTGTGCCAGTCGACGAGATAGAGCGCGCCATCCGGACCGAACTCCATGTCGACGGGACGGAAGTTGGGGTCATCGGAGACCACCAGGTCCTGACGATGCACGCCGGTGAAACCGGATCCGTCGTCCACGATGGTGTGTTGTTTGGTGCCGAGGAAACCGATCGTATTGTTGATCAAGAAATCACCCTGAACGTGGTCCGGGAAGTGGCGGGAGTGAATGAAAGCCGTGCCCGAAGTGGGGCGCACGCGTTGGGTGGTGAACTGCGCGACTTTGCGGATTTCCAGGCCGTGGGGGATTTTGGCGGAAAGCGGAACGGACCACCAGTTGGAGCCTCCGGAAGCATCGGAGAGGAACATTTGGCCCCACTCGTCGAAAGCGATGCCCCAAGGGTTGGAGACGTCGGTCTGCATGAAGCGCTCGAGCCGCCAGCTGTGGGGATCCCAGCGCCAGACGCCGCCGTCGGAAGCACGTTCGGGGCCGTAGGGCGTCTCGACTTGTGAGTGGAGGAATCGACCCTCGTTCATGTAGATCGCGCCGGAAGGGTCGGCGGAGAAGGCGGAGATCGAGTGATGGGTATCGTGCGGATCGAAACCGTGCACGAGAATCTCGGTGCGATCGGCGCGGTCGTCGCCGTTGTCATCGACGAGTAAAACGAGATTGGGCTGCTGAGCGAGGTAGACACCCTCGGGGGCGAGTTCAAAACCGATGGGCAAGTGGAGACCGTCGGCAAAGACCTTTTGGCGATCGGCGCGGCCGTCGCCGTCGGTGTCCTCGAAAATGAGGAGCTTGTCGTTGGGCTTGTCGTCCCCCGGTTTATAGTGCGGGTAGGACGGAATAACGGCGACCCAGAGGCGACCTTGGTTGTCCCAGGACATCTGCACGGGATTGCGCAGTTCGGGGAACTCGCTTTCGGAGGCGAAGAGATCGATCTCAAACCCGGCGGGCAGGTCAAAAGACTCGAGAGCCTTTTCGACGTCAAGAAACTCGATGGGACGATCAAAATTGGTTTCAATGTCGGTGAGACTGCGGGTGGTGCTGTCGTCGACGCGGACGTCTTCGATTTCGCCTTGAGCGACGCGATGAATCGCGGCGTCGCGCAGTTGGGTCATCTGACGATTTTTTTCGATTTCCTCGGGGTAGTTCTCGTTGCCGAACGGTTTGTAACGGCGGCCGTATACGTGGACGCCATTCAGGATGGCGTAGTCGTTTCGCCAGAACCAATTCTTCTCTTCCACGGCGCGGTAAACCGCGTCGTATTCGGCGAGCGGTTCTGGGCCGTGGAGCTCCCCCCGGTAAACGGCGTGCGACAGCGTTTCACCGAACCATTTGTAGGCATCAGAGGTGAGGGCGAAACCGTTGATGGTTTGTGCGCCGGGTGTCGCCTCAAAGTGCTGCTTACTTTGGGCAAACATATCGATGAAGTTGACGTCGTGCAGGCGAGCGACGCGTCGCATGGCCTCAGTATAGCGCGCTAGATTTTGGTTTTCCTTCTTCCCGTTAGGCAGATCCTCTTCCGCGGAGAGATCTTCAAACGCAGTGGGCGCGACGAGGTAAAGATCCGGAGCGTTACGACCGTTGTAGGACTGACCTAGGGTGTGCTGCACAAAGGCATCTAGTTCGGCCTCGAAGCGGGCGAGACCGGCCTTGCCGTTGAAGGATTCGTTATAGCCGAAGAACGCGAGAAGCTTGTCGGGTCGGAGACGGTTCAGCCATTCATCGGGTGATTCGTAGTGACCGATGCCGAGGTGGGTTTGCAGGTCGGGATGGAATTTTTCTGCGCCGGGAAACGCCCATTGATCATGGCGTCCGGCGCGTGGGCGAAAACCCGGCGTGTCCCCCGGAAAACCAAGATTGCGAACAATGGCTTCGGCCTGGGGGAAGCGATGCTGCACCGAGGTCTCGAAGTGAGGGAAGTAAACCATGCGTTCCGCCAGACCGTTGCCGATGAGCACTACGCTTTCGCCTTGGGTGGGTTGTTCGAGTTTGGGGGCCGAAGCGGTCTCGACACGGAGACCTTTCTTGGGCCAATAGTCCGGTTCGTCCGCTTGTTTGTGGAAGCCGAACATGTCGGGTTGGTAGGAACCGATCAGACCGGCATCCACGCCCTCTTCAGGGATGTCGATGTCCAATAGCCAGAAGGCACCCTGCACGATGAGACGGCGGGTGGAGGCGTTGGTGAGATCGACCGAGGCACCCAGCGTGCTGGCGAAGACATTGCCCCTCTTGCCGCCAGGGATCTGGTAGGACTTGGTCCATGCAATGGGCTGCAGCGGATCGTTTTTGTGAAAGTCGGGATTTTCTTTGGCGAAGCGCGGGGTGTATTCGTAAGGACCGGGGCCGATCGGCTCGTCGTCCGGGTTCATACCGGTTAGGACTTCTCCGTAGACTACGGGCACGGCGTCCGCGCCGAGCGGGTCGCGGACGGTGTAGACGTCGGCTGCACTCCAGATGGAGCCCGACTCAATGCCCCGGGTGATGGTGTGAGCATCCTTGATGATGCCCCGGGCACTTTCCTTTTTGTGCCAGCCGTGATGAGCGACCCAGGAGGTTCCCAGGATCGCCTGACCAAAGCCACCTTCCCAGGCGGACTTATCGCCCTGGTAGTTGAAGCTGTAGTGCGCCCACTTCGATTCAGCGGGGAAGTTGAAGGCGTGCGTAGCGGTGCGCAGACCGATGACGGGGCGACCGGATTTAAGGTAGTCGTCCACTTCCTTCATCTGATCGTCGGGCAGATCGCGAAAACGCGTTGCGATGATCATGAGATCCGCGTCTCGCAGGGCCTCGAGCCCCGGAATATTCGAGGTGTAGTTAGGGTTAATGATACCCGGAGCCGCCGGATCCTGGGCGAAGAGCACCACGGTTTCGAAGCCGTGACGTTTCGTCAGAATTTTAGCCAGTTGCGGGAGGGCTTGTTCTGATCGGTATTCTTCGTCGCCGCTGACGAGCACGACGCGTTTGCCAGCGCCGGGGCCTTCACCGTCGGCGTAGACTTGCCATTGATCGGAAGTTGGAAATGGCTTCGCGGCGAGGAGCAGCGGAGCCAGGAACAATGCGAATAGGAGTCGTTTCATGAGGAGGAGGTGACGAGGGGTAGGAGGACGGAGTTACAGTAGGCGCCGTCGCCTTTGGTAACACTGTCGGGGTCCGTGATGGCGGCTTCGCATTCGTCTTCGACCACAATCCAACCATCATAGTTGTTGGCGGCGAGAAATTTGGTGATGCCGACATGGTCGAGCATGCCGCCGCCCATGGGTTCCCAGGCGCCGGCGGCGTTCATGTCCTTGAAGTGCACGTGCACGACTTGGGAGAAATACTGCTCGATGATCTTCGAGGGATTCATGCCGCCGGCGGCGATGTGGCCGGAGTCGGGAATGTAGCCGAGCACGCTTTGGTCGAGACCGTTGAGGAGGATTTCGTAGTCCTCTTCGGTGCGGAAAACGGAGCCGGGAGGCGAGTTGGGATGGTAGCCGGAGCGGATGCCGAGGTCGGCGGCGCGTTTGGCGATGGCGTTGGCGTTGAGCAGGCAGTTCTTTTGGCGCTCGACGAGGTTCTCGCGGTCACTGCCAGGCATCTGGCAGATGTTGAGCATGGTGTCCGGAAAGTGCGTGAGGATTTGCAGACATTCGTCGGCCCGGGCGCGCTCCTCGTCGGTCTCCTCCGGGAGGAGCCAGTCCTCAACCAGCGTGAGGGCGGGCATGGCGACCTGGGCGGCGGAGAGGTGCTCGCCGAGTAATTTCGGGTCGGACAGTTTACCGAGGAAACGGGTCTCGGATTCGACGCCGGCGTAGCCCGCTTCGGCGGTGATTTTGATGATGTGATCGAGACGTCCGTCATAGACGCCTCCGCTCATTTGCCAGGTGTAGGTTTGGCAACCGATTTGGATAGACATAGTATTTATTCTCCGAGGAGGAAGTTGGTGGTGGCGGTGTTAAAGGCTTCGAGTTCTTCCCAGTGGTGCACGTGGCCGCTCTTGGTGAAGAGCTGGAGTTGGGAACCGGGGATGTGGGCGTGAAGAAATTCGGAACAGGCGAGAGGGGTGAAGATGTCGAGCGTGCCGACGGTGATAAGGGTGGGTTGGGTGATTTGTTCGAGGCGATCGACGGCGTCGTGATGGATGCAGGCGTCGCACTGGCCGTCGAAGCCAGCCTGGGGTTGCGGCGATTCGTTGGCCGCTGCGTCGAGGCAGGCTTGGTTCATATCGTCGTCGTGGGCTTCCATCCAGGCGGGGGTCCAGATCCAGAGCAGGAGGAGTTGCATGAACTCATCGAGTCCGACCTTGGCGCGCATGTCTTTGAAGTGACCGAAGACGCGTTTCATATAGTTGTCGCATTTGGCCCAGGTGCTGACGAGAACGAGACGATCAACCTTGGCGGGGTGGCGCAGGGCGAGCTCTTGGGCAATGGCGCCGCCCATGGAGAGACCGGCCACGTGGGCTTGGGCGATGCCTTGGGCATCCATCAATGCCGCTACATCGTCGGCCATCATGGCGGTGGTATAAGGCCCCTCGGTGACGGGCGATTGGCCGATGCCGCGGTTGTCGATCAGGTAACACGTGAAGTGCTTTTCGTAGGCTTTGACGTGTTCTTCCCAAACGGAACCATCGGCGCCTAGTCCCATGATCAACATGAGGGGCGGACCTTCGCCGCGGGTAGTGAAATGCAGGGTATCGCTCATAATGAAGTAAGGTTATTTATTATGTGGGGGTTGAATTGAAAATTTCAGGCGGTGTGGGAGTCGCGGTAGGCTTGGGGGGTGATGCGCATGAGGCGGGCGAATTCTTTGGTCATGTAGCTTTGATCACAGAAGCCGGTGTCGGTCGCGATTTGTGCTATGGGGAGATTGGTCTGCGTGAGCAGGCGGCAGGCACCATTGAGTCGCACACGCTTGAGGTAGGCGAACGGACTCATATTGAAACGTTTTTGGAAGAGGCGTTCGAGCGTGCGCACGGTATACCCGGCGCGTTCGGCGAGGTCGGCGACGGTGATGCGGGACGCATGGTTGCGTTCCACATAGTCGATGACCCGGGAAAGTTCGGGGTAGGGACCGGCGGCGGCACTCGCGACTTTGAATTCCCGCGTAAATCCTTCCAGCCCGACGATGGTCCCCGCCGCGTCATACAGCGGGATTTTGGTGGTCGTATACCATTCCACCGAAAGGTCGTTGTGGGTGACCAATTCGACTTTATTCGTGATCGCCTCACCCGAGCTCATGACGTGTTCATCATCTTTGGCGTAGGAATCCGCCAGGTAAGGGGCGATCAGTTCGTAATCCGTATTGCCGAGCACTTCCTTTTGGTCGCGCCGGCCGACCAGGTGCACGAGCGCGCGATTGGCCGCCGTAAATCGATGGGCACGATCTTTCGCAAAATAGCAGATATCGTTCAGGTATTCGAAAAGCCCCAGCCGATGGGTTGCGTTTTCGCCCTGAGGCATCGCCGGCTGCACCGAGGGGGAACTTGGGGTCGCGTGCACCATCAGAATCGAAGGCCGTAGGGTGGCAGCTCCTTCAAGGACAGGGAACGGGAGGGGTTGTGGAAAGGGTTAGCCAATATGGGGTTAAATATTTAACAATTACGACGAGGCGACGGCGACGGCGTAGAGGCTTTAGCGTGAAAATTCAGCATAGCAAAGGGATGGATGGGGTGAGTGATCGGATATCAATCGTTGTGCAAAAACGACATGTTGATCGCCCGAAATCGAGTCGAAACGCGGTGAATCAGTTAAACGCGATTAATTTTTCGCCGTGATGATTTGCGGTTTTTTTTGAGCGCCTTGGCCCCGAGAGTAGCACCTTCGTGCCAAGAACCGTCCACCTGTGTGCCGATGGAGGCGGGTTGCGGGCCGCGTTGATTGCGCTGGAGCAAACTGTTCAGCACGTCGATGGCGTTGGCCCCCATCACATCCCGATGTTGATCGATGCCGGTCGCGTCGGGCACGTCGTCGATGATGTTCAAGCTCACGTAGCCAATATCCTCGGGGACGCGGAGTGCCTCGGCGGCGGCAGCTTCGATGAAGTTGTCACACCGGCCAATGACCGCTTGCGGGCGGTGCGTGCGGATCCATTGCCGGATCTCTTCGAATTGGTTTTCGACCGTCAATTCCAGGGTGGGCACGGGCTCGAGCCGCTGATCGGAATGAGATTGGGCGTAAGCGTGGGCGGCTTCCCACTGGTGGCTCCACCTGGCGGCCAGATCGCGGCGCACGGCCAAGCCGACCTTAGTGTAACCCCGTTTTCGGAGTTGGTCCCAACACAGCAAAAGATCGCCGTAGTGATTAGGGACCAGATGGTGGAATTGCGCGTAGGGGGTGGTGCGCTCGATCGTCACCACCGAGAAGGATTTCCAGTCGAGTTTGAAGGGTTTGTCGGGATCTTCGAACGGGGCCAAGACGAGACCGCGAATCCCGCGGGCGTTGAGGATTCGACTGAAGCGGGCGGGCGAAGCGCCGTCCTGTTGTGCCCACAGGTGTTGCAGGCTGTAGCCGAGCTCGCGGGCCCGTTCCGTTGCGCCGGCGATGAATTGTTTCGCGCTGGGGAGGTTCACCCAAGCATCGCGAGTTGACCAATTGGATACGAGACCGATGACGGAAAAATCCCGAAAGACGCGCACCCGGCTACGATGGGCAGCGAGCGCCGAGAGCGCGGGGTCGGGGGCATAACCCAGCTTCGCGGCAATCCGTTTCACGCGGCGACGCGTTTTATCGGGCAGTCGAGGATGATCACGCAGGGCGAGTGATACCGACGCGATACTCAGCTTCGCTTTGGCGGCGACATCCTTGAGGGTGACGCGATGAGAAAAGTGGTCGGCGGCGGTCTCGGCCATGGAAAAGCGGGGGACGGGGGAAGAGAGGGGCAGTTGGGGTTACGGTGAGCAAAGCTCAGCGCGTAGGGTTAATCGGCCCCGCAAAACGGCGCAAGTTAAGTCAATAGATTAAGCGGTCTTTGACCCGAAGCGTGACTCAACTCCTCGGGGGCGCGATGGAACACTGGGGGCGTGGCAATCCCGTGACGTCGGTGCGCACCTTGAAGATACTGCCGGCGTGGGGTTGCGTGCCGATTTGTTCGTCACTCAGACCCGCATGAGCGGAGGTGATGAATAATGTTTTACCGTCCTCGCCGCCAAAAACGCAGGAGGTCACCTGGGTCACGGGCAGGTCGACGCGATCGATGATCTCGCCGGTCTGGCCGTGGATGTGCAGGACACATGACCCGCCCCAGACGGCGAGCCAGACGTGACCGTCGGCGTCGATGCTGAGGCCGTCGGGCACGCTGCCGTCTGACGGGAATTCGCGCAGAATATGACGATTGCTGATCTGATGAGAATCTGCGTCGTAGTCGAAAACGCTCAGGGTAAGGGCGGGCGAATCAACGTAGTAGAATCGCATGTTGTCGGGTGACCACCCGAGCCCATTGGAGAGGGTAATATTCGGCAGTGCTACATGCAGTGCACCGAAATCATCGGCGCGATAAAGGGCGGCGGTTTCGCGGGTGCCGGCCAGGGCGGCACTTCCGACCCAAGGATGACCGTCGGGACCGGTGTAACCGTCGTTAAAACGGTGATCCGGTGGCAAGTCGGGGATGGGGTGATCGATGGGAACGATGCGCCCGGTCGGTTCGTGCAGCCAGGCGCAGTCGCGTTCGCGAGCGGTCCACCACCAATCGTCGGCTACAGGGAGAGCCACGCCCAGGGCCGAGGACTCCAAGTCAAAATGACTGAGCGTATCGGTCGTTGCGTCGTGGCGGTAGAGTCGGCCCTCGGTGATGTTTACCCAGTAGAGCGTGTTGTTGTGCCAAACCGGCCCTTCGGCGAGTTCGTGACGGGCGTCAATATGGAGTGAAGCTAGCATGGGAGAGAGGCAGGTTGGATTTTAACCACAGATTTCGCAGATTAACGCAGATCTAAAAGGTAACGAGGATATTGCCACAGGAGGCACAAAAGACACAAAACCAGCAGTCTGAATAGTCTTAGAATTATAATGTGCTTTCTGTACCTTTTGTGGCGAAATTCTTCATTGGAGTGGCTCTGGTTTTCTTTCCTTTCTCCTGTGGAAAATAGCGTCCCGCAGGCTTTGTTCTCTCCGTTTCCTTCTGTAAAAAAAACAGGCGGTGGAGTTGTCGTTTACTGGCTACTGGTTTTTGCCGCGGGCGTCTACGGGCCAGGTGGCGCGGAGGGTGTGGTCGGGTCCGACGACCTGGACTTGGTCGGCGAGGTTGATGACGGTGCAGACGTGGGCGGGAACGAAGGCGATGCGGTCGCCGACGTTTACTTGGTTCAAGTCGTCGCCCCGGAGGTAACCGTGCTCTTCGTTTACGGCGAAGACTTCGAGGTGCCGTCCATCCGCGGCGAGAGCGGAGATGCCGGCCCGGGTTTTATCGGAGGAGAATGTTTTGGACCCCGCGTCGATGAGCGCGAGTTCGTCCGTGGGTTTGTCGACGACGGTGGCGAGCACGTGCAACGCGACGTCATCCCAGGGCATGACATCGGCGTTTTGGGTGAGTGAAAGGTCACCAAAAACATAGGCCCCGGGGCGCACGGCCTGGACGCGTCCGTTGGAGGCGGCCACGACGGCGCGAGCCGTAACACTGCAGCCAGGCCAGATATCGAGATTGATCCCCATGGCAGACCGGAGGGCACTTAAGCGATCGATCAGTTCGGCCACTTCGCTGGTGCGTTGGCTGTGGTCGTGCCCATAGAATTGACCCTCGTGGGTATAGACCCCAGCTAACCGGGTAAGCGGCTCTTGGTTGATTTTTTTGGCGATGCGCAGCAACGAAATGTCTTCCCGAATTCCCTCTCGATTGAGACCGGTATCCACCGCGATCATCACGGAAACGGGACGATCGACTTTTTGAATGAGAGGTAAGAAGGCCTCCAGATGCGCTTCGCTGGTGACTGCTAAATATAATTTATCGAGCTTATCGGCGAGTGCGGCGATGCGGGAAGCTTGGCGCAAATCGACCAAGGAGTGAGCGATGAAGATTTCCCGGAGGCTGCTCGGTAACATCGCCTCGGCTTCACCGAGTTTGGCGCAGGTCAGGCCCTTGGCGCCGAGTTCCAATTGGCGCCGAGCCACCGGAACGAGCTTATGGGTTTTGATGTGGGGACGCAGTGCGATGCCGGCGTCGTCACAAGCCTGCTGCATGTTCCGCAGGTTTCGCTCCAACCGGTCTTCATAGACCAAGAGGCTGGGAGTAGGGAGATCGTCGAGGGAAGTCACGAAGTGATGTTGCCGAGTTGACTGATGCCCATGCCGCCGTCGACCGCGAGCACCTGGCCGGTGATGTAACTGGCGGCAGGTGACAGCAAGAAAGAGACGGCACCGGCGCAATCCTCGGGCGTGCCGAGACGATTGAGGAGCGTGCGTTTGGCGTAGAGTTCAGCCCTCGCCGGATCGGTGTTCAGCCAACGTTCGGTCAGGGGCGTGCGCATCATGCCGGGGGCGATGCCGTTCACGCGAATGTTGTGAGCGGCCAATGCCTGGGCGAGTGTGCGGGTCATCATGACGAGTGCGCCCTTGGAGGTGTCGTAGGCGCTCGAGTCGATCTCCGCTTGGGAGCCGTTGATGGAAGAGGTGATGACCACGGCTCCGGTCCGCTTCCGTTCCACCATGGCGAGGGCGAAGGCCTGCACTAAAAAATACGTGGCGCGCACGTTGAGGTTTTGGGTGCGATCCCAGCGCTCGAGATCCATCTCCAAAAACGGGATGTCGAAAATGCTACCGGCATTGCAGACCAGCAGATTGAGTTCCGGCTGCGCGGCAAAGGCGTCGGCGATGAGCGTGGCGGGAGCATCAGTATCCAGCAGATCGGCCTGCAGATACCGCGCTGCGGCGGGCACGGCATCCGGGCGATGGTCGTGGCCGTGGAAAACGACGGCGGCTCCCGACTGTATCAGTCCAAGACCGATACCCAGACCAAGCCCCTGCGAGGAACCCGTGACCAGAGCGGCGTTATGCGCGAGTGAGAGGGTTTTCATCGGGCAGTTGCAGATAGGTGAGCACGTTGTCGCAGGTGATGGCGCGGTGGAGATCGGCGGGCAGGGCCTTCAGACAATCGGTCTCTTCCGCGTAGGTGCTCCGCAGCGACATGTTGTGGTCGACGTAGCTTTGGAACGGAGTATCCGATCCCCACATGAGTTTGGTGGGATAGGCTTCGGCCAGCGCGAGGAGAACGGCGGAAGGATCGGTATAGTCGGCGTCGAAACGACGCTCCTCCGGGGCCACATTGGGGAAGCCCTGCAGGACGCAATCGCAGTGGATCCGGTGGGCCGAGCAGTCGAACCACGTGTTGGGGAGTGCCGCGACGCGGTCGAGGCATTCGCGGTCGTAGCGACAGGAATGAGCCAGGCAAAAACGCACCTCCGGTGTGGCCTCGGCAATTTTCAGAATATCGCAGGCCTGGGCCCACGTGTCGGCGGGATCGACACTGGAGTGGATGATGAACGGCAGATTGAATTCAGCGGCAAACTCCAGAAATCCACGACCCTGCTCGAGCAAGGCGGTGATGTTGGCCTGGATCATCGTGGGCTGAATTTTCAGGCCGTAGAACGGATACTGTTGATGCAGTTCGCGCAGTTGGACGAGCTGGGCGGCGGGTTCGCGCATGGGATCGAGCATCGCGAACGGCAGGGTAAGTTTACCGAGATCTGGATAGAGCTCGTGGATCTCGTGCATCATGCGCTTGTTTTCAAACGCGTAGGGAATCGTCTCGAGGCCGCCGGTGACGATCTCCTTCCGCCGCATGGCTTCCTGATCGAAGGTGAGGTTGATCACCATGGGAAAGACGATCCAGCGATCGACGCCGCAGTGGCGGCCCTCGGTGACGAGGGTGGGCAAATCCTGGGCGTAGGGATGAAATCCGTTGAGGTAGAAATAATGATCTACGCCGAGGTGGTTGTGGCAGTCGATGATCACGGGGTAAGGAGGTTGTCAGAGGAAAACCAATCGAGCCTCGGGCGTTCCTTCTTCGCCCAAGCTTCGACGGACAAGAAAGCCGGACCCATTGATTAATGAGAAGTTCAAAAACCAGAATCCGATCAACCTTCCATCGGATTGATTATTCATCCCCCAACCCAATGTTCGTATGACGAACATTGGGTTGGGGATAGCGGGTATTGGGGATGGGTGGGGAAAGAAATTTTGAGGAGATGAGATCGTCGAGCCGGTTGTAGCCGGGGTCGCTGACCCCGGAGCGTGGGTTGAGCCAAGGCTTGGTGGCAGAATTCCGAGGTCAGCGACCTCGGCTACAACCGGGCGGAACGAAAATAAGCGTCTCGCCGGTTCGAAAGGTTGCGCCGTCCTTCGGATATTGCTGAAGTTACGTTCGCCGATTCGGCTGAAATTTCATTACCCCCAATCCGAGCATGCCCTATACTTTTTTTCGTTCCCAGGAACTCTTCGAACGCGCTCATGGCAGTATTGCCGGCGGGATTAATAGTGGCATCCGGCTGCTCGAAAAACCGGTGCCACTTTACTTCGATCATGGAGACGGATCGCGGGTGTGGGATGTGGACGGCAACGAGTATATCGATTTCCAATTGGGGCAAGGGGCGTTGCTTTACGGACATGCTCCCCCCGGGCTGGCGGACGCCATTGCGGCGCAGGCCAAGTTAGGCCTGCACTGGGCGGCGCAGAGTGAACTCGAGCTCGATGTTGCGGAACGGCTCCAGAGCATGGTGCCATCGGCGGAGTTGGTGCGGTTCAACAACTCCGCGACCGAAGCGGTCATGGCGGCGTTTCGTTTGGCCCGCACTCATACCGGACGCCGATTGATTTTGAAGTTCGAAGGTCACTATCACGGTTGGGGTGACGAAGGACTGGTGGGTTTTGCGAATCCGCCGAGCACCTGGGACGATCCGGAGTCGCCGGGCCGGGCACATCCGAGCAAAGGTATCATCCCCGAGGTGACGGAACAGTTCGTTGTCGCGCGGTGGAATGATGTCGAGCACCTGCGACGCCGGGTGGCCGAATTCAAGGGCCAGATTGCAGCGATCGTTTGTGAGCCGGCGATGTGCAACACGTGTTGCATCGAGCCGGGCGAAGGGATGTTGGCGACGATCCGTGAACTCTGTGACGAAGAGGGAATGCTGATGATCGCGGACGAAACGATTTCGGGTTTCCGCTTTGGTCCGAGTGGTGCGCAAGGTTACTACGGCGTGAATCCGGATCTGACCGTGTTCGGCAAAGCAATCGGCGGAGGCACTCCGTTCGCAGCTTTAACCGGGACGCGGGCGGCGATGGCCAAAATCATTTCGGGTGAGTCGATGCATGCCGGCACGTTGAACGCGAACCCACTGTGTTTGGCGGCGAGTCGATGGTGTCTGGATCAAGTGATCGCGCGCGGACCGGAAAGTCCGAAGGAGCTAAATCGTTTGGGGCAAAAGCTGATGGCCGGGCTCCGGACATTGGCCGATGAACACGATGTGCCACTGCGGCCCCAGGGGCCGGGATTGGCGTTCCATTCCCTGATGGTAAAGCCGAGAGCGGATGAACGGCCGGTGCAAAATTACCGGGACTACGCCGAACTGCAGGACATGCCACGTTGGACGCACCTGCGGCGGTGCTTGTTGGAGGAAGGCGTGCGCGCGATCGAACGGGGACTTTGGTCGATCAGCTTTGCTCACACGGAAGCGGATATCGACGAGGCACTCACCCGATCAGCGATCGCGTTCAAACGTCACGCCGCTGGTTGGCTGGAAGCGTAGATCAACTTCGCCCTGGATTCACCACCCATGAGTGCGCGCATTCTCTTCGGTAGTTTTTTTCACGAGACGCATACGTTTCTGGAAGAGACGACGGCGTGGGAGGATTTTCAGGTCACTCGGGATGGGGACATTTTGGCGAAGCGGGGTGATGGGTCGCCGACCGACGGATTTATCACCACCGCCCAAGAGTTGGGACTGACGGTGGTTCCGACCGTGGATGCACGGGTGTTCCCCAGTGGTATGGTGGAGGATGCGGCGCTCGAAACGTTTTGGCAGGAGTTCGAATCGCGCGCCCGTCCGGCGTTGGCGGCAGGCATCGATGCGATATTCGTCGTCCTGCATGGCGCCATGGTCACGGCGTCGTTGACTGATCCGGAGGGAGAATTGTTGGCGCGGATCCGCGCGCTGCCCGGAGCCGACGATCTCCCGATCTTTGGGGTGTTTGATCTGCACGCGAATTTGACGGAGCGGCAGTGCGTCCTCGTGAACGGATTGGTTGCCTACCGGGAAAATCCGCACACCGATGCGCGAGTGTCGGCGGTGCGGGCGACGCAGTTGATGGGCCGGGCGCTGAAGGAAGGTGCTCAATTGCGTATGACCCTTTGCCGGTTACCGATTGTCTGGGCTCCACCGGGCACCGGCACGGCCACGGATCCGATGCGAAGTTTGGAGATCGCGATGCGAGAGATTGAAGAACGAAATCCAGCGGTGTGGGCGGGTAATGTGGTGGGAGGATTCTCTTTTGCGGACACTCCCGATACCGGGGTATCGCTCAGTCTGGTTCATACCGGAGACATTTCCTTGGTGAGGGAGGATCTCGAACGGGTGGCGCAAATGGCTTGGGATCTGCGCACGAAAGGCGTGGTGGATTATCCCACGGTGGATGCGGTCCTCAGTGACCTGCCGGAGTCCGCGGAAGGGCCGGTCATTCTGGTCGAGCCGGCGGACAATATTGGGGGAGGAGCGCCGGGCGATGGCACCGGCGTGTTGAGGGGTCTGTTGGCGCACGAAACCGAGAAGGCGTTGGTGGCAATCAATGATCCGGCGGCGGTGGAGCGGCTGTCGGCGGCTTCAATCGGTGAAGAGATGACCCTCTCAATTGGAGGCAAAGGATCTCTGCTCGATGCAGGACCGGTGGAAGTCGCGGTTACGTTGGTTTCGCGGAGTGATGGAAATTTTCAGTTGGAAGATCCCCACAGTCATTTGGCGTCCATGAATGGAACATCGATTGCGATGGGACCTGCCGCCGTGGTGCGGACAGCGGGAGTGACGATTCTGCTTACGAGTAAGAAAACACCGCCGTTTGATCTGGGGCAGTTTCGGAGTCAGGGCATCGAGCCCATCGATTTTGCCGTAATCGGCGTGAAGGCCGCCGTCGCGCATCGTCGGGCTTACGATCCCATCATGGGCGCGACCTATTTTGTCGATACGCCCGGACCTTGTCGCAGCGATTTGACGGCCTTTCCCTGGCAGCATCTGCGTCGGCCGGTGTGGCCGCTCGACGATATTACTGAACCCCAATTTTTAATTTCATGAACCATCCCGCTGTATCCTATCCGCGCGAAGCTGACACCCCGGTTTCGCATCTTCCCTTCAGTCCTGCCGTGCGCGTGGGCGATTTGATCTTTGTATCCGGTCAGGCCTCGGTGGATAAGACCGGCCAGATTGTGGAGGACACGTTTGAAGGCGAATTTCGTCGATCGATTGAAAACCTGCGGGCGGTACTGGAAACGTCGGGCAGTGATTTAGCGCACGTGGTGAAGACTCACAATTTTGTGCGCGAACAAGAGGATGTGGCGAAGTTCAACGAGCTCTACCGCGAATATTTCACCGCGCCATATCCCGCGCGCACGACGATCTGCAAATGTCTCGGGACGAATCTGAAGTTCGAAATGGACTGCATCGCCGTGCCGAAGGTGAGCTGAGAAGCATCCGCCGTTGTCCCGCTTCGCAGGACTATGGAGAGACAAGGGAGTGTTCTTAACCGCAGATTTGCTCCGCCATCTCCGGCAAGCCTCCGTCGCGGATTAACGCAGATCTGAGAGGCATCCTCCTTCGCTGAAGCTTCGGCGAACAGGAAGCAGGGGATAGCCACAGGAGGCACAAAAGACACAAAACCAGCAGCCTGTTTAATACTTTGAGTTGTCATGTGCGTTCTGTGCCTCTTGTGGCAAAATCAGCAGTGTTTTTTTTGGGGGCGCCTTCGCCATGGCTTCGGCGGGGCGAGGGATGTTCTGAATTTCTTGTTACTTGTTACCCGATACTGGTAATTTCTGCGGAGCAGCGGATGGCCACAGGAGGCACAAAAGACACAAAACCAGGAGCCAGTTTTATGTTAGAGCTATCATTTGCATTCTGTGCCTTTTGTGGCAAAATTCTTCGTTGGAGCTGATCTGCGTTAATCTCCGTAATCTGCGGTAAAAAATGTAACGGAGTGGATGTTTAGTCGGTGGTTGGTTTGCGGCGGAACAGGGCGCTGACGCTGAGGGTTACGATGAGGGAGCCGGTGGCCACCCAGAGGTTGGAGATGGCGGAGAAGGCGATGGCCCAGCCGGCGACCGTGCCCAAACCCATGCCGAGCAGAACGCCCATGGATCGGATTTGCCATTTGTTCACGACGATCATCATACAACCCACCATGGGACCGAAGAAAGCGCCCATGATGGCTTGAGTGCTTTGGAACAATGAACCCATGACGGTGGCGAATCCGGCGGCGGCGATGGCGAGCACCCCCACACCGACGGTGGCATAACGGCCGAAGCGAAGGAGCTCCGCTGGCGTGCGGGGACGGCCGAAACGTTCCAGCCAGTCATTGGTCAGGGTGCCAGCCAGGGCGATGATGCCGCTGGTCATACTGCTCATCGTCGCGGCGAGAATGGTGGCGATCAACAAGCCGGCGATACCCGGCGGCAGTTCGTTGGTGATGAAATAGGCGAGAACCTGATCGGCGTTTTCCGGCAGGTTGGGATCGGGGTGGTTTTGAAACCACACCCAGAGCAAAAGGCCGGCGGAGACGAGTAAGACGCAGACGATAATCACGCCCCACGTATTGATCGCGAAAGCTTTGGCCGCGGCCTGGGGAGACTCGGCGGCGTGGTAGCGCTGGAGCATCATGAGATCGCCGGTATAGCTGCCCAGATTGCAGATCATGAGTCCAATCACCACGGTCCAGAAGGTGAGGTCGACGGTGAGATCGAAGGAGAAATTGAAGAGCTTCAGGCGTCCGCCCGTATCGAGTTGGGCGTAGATTTCGACGAGCGGAAGATCCAGTTTGTGCAGGATGAATATAATGATAAACAACATGCCCAGCGCCATGATGCAGAACTGGATGGCGTCGGTGACGATGACGCTGCGAATTCCGCCGATGGCGGTGTAGGCGGTGCAGGTCAGTCCGATACTGATGACGATGGGCCAAAACCAGGAATCGTCCAAACCGGTCGCGCCGATGAGCACCAAAGTAGGCGCGACGAGGATGGCCGCCATCCAGCCGATCCGCAGGAGGATGAACATGGCGGACAAACACAGTCGCACGGGTTCGCCGAGCCGTTCTTCAATGATGTCGTAAGGATGGCTGCCGCCGCCGGCGAGGTAGCGGGGGAGGAACCAAAAGCGCAGCAACGCCCAGGTGAGCGGAAAGCCCAGCATACCCATCACGATGCCCGCGCCCGCCGAGAATCCGACGCTCGTGTAGATCACATAGCTGACGCCACTGAACAACGTCGCCGCCATGCTGAACCCGACCATGATCATGCCGAGCCGACCGGTGAATCCACCCTTCGAGGTAAAGAACTCGTCGCTGTCTTCCTTCTTCCCGCGGCTGGCGAGTCCCGCCCAAACGACTCCGACAAGGTAGAGAAGGATTACCGCAATATCGAGTGGTCGCATAGAGGAGGGGTAGGGGAGTAAAAAACGAACGGAAGAGAAGGGTTACCAACGGTTTTAGACGACGTCCATTCAGATACCACGCGCTTTGACGAAAGTTGTTAATTGGTGGGAACTGAATGGTCCTCAAGATCAACTTTTCGTTAGTTAAGGTCGTTCAATCTCTGACTTGCGGAATGAGCACGCGGCCTTAAGGTTGGGGCATGGTTTTCACCGAACTTCGCCCCCAGATTGATCAGCTCCCTCACGACGAACGAGTGAAGGCGATGGCATATTTGAAGCACTTGCTGCGGGCGGAAAGCCCAGCCCATCAACATGAGTTGGCGGAGGGCCATGCCGAAATAGATGCAGGTAAGGGCGTGCAGTGGGAAGATTTGAAGAAACAACTCGGTCTCTAGTAGCGTGAACGACTACGGGTTGGTTTAAAGCCACGAGGCTGCCATGCGTTTGGTCGGCGCCTCTCGTCGAGAACAACGTATTCTGTCCGTTACGATGGAGGCGTTGAAAAAGGATCCATTTTGCGTTGGGGATTTCCAGGAGCCCGATACGCAAGACCGAATCAACGAAGTGACTCTCATTGCAGATTGGTTGATTACCTATTGGTCGGATCACGCAGCCCGTGAAATTCGGATCATCAAAATCGAGTATATCGAAGATTGATCGCTTGATTGCTCTTTATCCCGGCTTGGGAAGTAGAGTCGTTGGAGGTCCGTCCCTACCTTAATTGCGTAACTCATTTGGCGGTGTAGCCGCCGTCGATGGGGAGGTTGGCGCCGGTGATGTAGGTGGAGGCGTCACTGAGCAGGAAGACCACGCTGCCGCCGATTTCGGGGGCGTCGGCCATGCGGCCGAGCATGGTCATTTTACCGTAGCGCTCGAGGAAGGCATCGGCTTGCGGTGTATCGGGATTATAAATACCACCGGGGGAGACGACGTTCACCCGCACGTTCTTTTCGCCGTAGTGGGAGGCGAGGTAGCGGGTGAGGTTGATCATGCCGCCTTTGTGGAAAAAGTAATCGGGTGAAGCGGACATGGAGGTGCCTTCGTAGAGCCACGGGTTCATCCCGATGGTGCCCATTTGGGAGGCGATGTTGACAATGCTGCCGGAGCCCTTTTCCGCCATGGCGTCACCAAATGTGCGCACGGTGGCGAAGAATCCCGTCGCGTTGACATCCATCGACGAGCGCCACTGATCGAGGTCACCGGCGAAACCCGACATGGGGCGACTGACGGCGTTGAAGACGATGCCATCGACGCGACTGTGCTGGGTCAGGACACGATCACGCAGAGCCTGCAGAGACTCCTCGGAACCGATGTCGACTTCATCGACCTGAATGGTGCGGCCGCGCGCTTGTTCGGAGGTCGCCAGGGTTTCGAGGGCTTCGCGATTGCGGGAGGCGACAATCAAGGTGGCGCCGGCTGCGCCCAAGGCGTCAACCAACGCGCGACCGAGTAGGCCCGTGCCACCGAATTGAATGATGACTTTTCCGGAGAGTGAGAAGGAGGGGGCGTCAGACATCGGCAGATGGGTTGAAGGAGATTTCAGAGAGTGGCACGACCCGGCCGCCTTGTTCACGGCTGAGTTTGCCGGCGATGACGAGTTGCATGAGTTCGTGGGTTTCAGCGAACGGGAAGGGAAGTTTACCGGTGCGCAGGTAGTCGACGAAGGCGACCAACTGCGCCTTGAAGGCGTAGAAACTATCGGCGGAGGCGGTCTGCACTCGACCGGCGGTGCCACAAAGCTGCAAACAACCGAATCCGCCGAGCATGTCCTGATTGGCGATCACGATGATATCCGCGCCGCAGGTGTGGGTGAGGTGAACGACGTTGCGTTCGAGGGTGCCGGTATTTTGGGCGGTGAGAAAGCCCGGTCCAAGGATGGGGTAGATCGCTTCCAAGGCATGAATGCCGTAGGTCTCCCACGACTTGGCCGTGGTGATGCTGACAAAGCGAAGCTCGCCGAGTTCGCGGATCGATTCGCGATACGGCGTAAACTCCTTGGTGTAGCGCATGCTGCTGGAGGACATGATGGCACGACCCGCGCGAACCCATTGATTGAAGGTCTGCAGGTCGGGCGTATTATCCGTGAGCGGTTTGTCGATAAAGACGGGTAATCCTGCTTCCACGAACGGACGCGCGCGCTCGACGTGTTCGCCGCCGATGTCCGTGGCTACAATCACGGCATCCACTTGGCCGATGACGTCTTCGGGTGATGCGACCACGTGAGGAATGTGGGAACATTTCGCGACGTGTTCGGCGGTGAATCCGCCTTCACCCGCGCAGTGGATGTGAGTGATGGCA
>CBFHXU010000031.1:0-23996 GCA_965659875.1 uncultured Opitutaceae bacterium | reverse complement strand
GGCGTGTCGCGAGTGGGCGGTCGGATCGATCACGGGAGCGACGACTGCGGTCAATGGCATTTGGCGGCCGGGAGCCGTATGGCATTGCATGCACAACGCGTTATTCTCCACCGGCAAGATCGTCTCGCTCGTATGCGGATCGTGACAGTCCATGCAGGAAACCCCCGCATGGTGCATCCGGCTCAACTTGATGGAGGTCCAGTTAAAATCCTCATCGAGCATCTGCCCATCCGGGTAAAACACGCCTTCCTGCACGGGCAAGGTCAGTCGAAAGTGGTCGTGATAATCCGCCCCGGGAGGAAATTCTCCGGTCAGTTGCTCATTACGAGCATGGCAGTACGCACAGGTCTGCTCCGCCTGTTGGCGGTCACGGATCCAGCCCAACGCCTCATCAGCGAGGCCTGTTCCATGGCCTTCGGGCACCGGACCGTGACACTGGATGCAGCTGATCCCTTCTTCGATCCAGGTCGATTGATAGCGATCTTCCTTCGCGTCATAATTTTTCTGATAGCCCGTCATGTGGCAGTGCGCGCACATCGAATTCCAATTCATCCCCCGCCCCGTCCAGTGTCCCCATTCACCCGGATGGCGATTTTCATCACCGAACACGTTGAACCACTCCTCTTCCGCCGGATCCCACGCCATATCGGTGGGCTGAATACGGCCGGTCTCCGTCTCGACCAACATTTGCCGCGATGGTTTTTGGCCCAAGGCGGCATGCACGGGATAGACGGTCTCGCTGCCGTCCCGATTCAGGTTAATCATCGTCGGTATACCCTCGCGCACTTCGAGTCGAAATGTGGAGCCACCCTCCGTGATCTGCTCCCCCGCCGCAAACGCGGCTTCGAGCTCGGCAATATCGACCGGCTGGTTGGCATTCGCATGGTCCGTGCCTTCCCATTTTTCAAAAATCTCCGCATGACAACCACGGCAGCTTTCCGCCGTTTGGTGAGGTGCCGAGGAGGGTAACCGGCGATCCGCCATCGTTGCAACTACCGCCGCGTCTCCCGCCACCTCAGCGGGGGACGTTTCGGCTTTGCGACAAGCCGCAACGCCCATCAACAGCAATCCCCCTCCCCACCAAACAGCGAGCATAATGCTCGCTCGTTCAAGCCATGACCGACGATTCAATTTATTCGCAGCGGAACGCACCACCGCAGCCAAACGGGCCGGACAGAAACCGACAAGCCCCTTTGATACGAAGCAGATTCGCTCAGTGGGAATTCAAACCGACCTAAGGATAGGGTTTCAGTTGCTCGAGGGAATCGAGCTCGGGACTGCCTCCCCGATTGCCACTACCACTGCAGGCGTAAAGCGATCCCCGGTAAAAAATGATACCCGCACCGTGACGTCCTCGCGCAAACTGCGGTAATTCACTCCAAGTCTGCGCCAGCGGGTCAAACGCGTGGATCTGATCATGGGCCGTCTGTTGACGATCGCTTTCGCCACCCGCGACCAGATATTTACCATCAACCGCAATCGAGAAGCTGCCTGCTCGTGGTTCCGGCAAGGGCGCATTTGCGGTGCTCCATTCGGCGCTCTTGATGTCGTAAATATCGAGCGCGGGTTCGAGGAGTTTAAAGGTCTCCTTGGTCTTGGCCGAGGAACGGCGCCCGCCACCGGCATAGAGTTTACCGTCAATAGCCGAGGCTTGAAAATGATCCCGCATGTGGGGTGCATCCGGCAGTTGAGTCCATTCGCCGGTCTCCAGATCAAACGCATCCAGCCAAGCCACGTGACCATCCCAGTGTCCGTTGATGATTCCCGCCACAAGGTAGAGTTTGCCGTCAGCGATCACCGCCCCGGCGCCACCCCGACGGCGCCCTTCTGGGATCTCCGCCCCGTAGGTCCATTCGTCCGCCGCCGGATCATAGATCACCAACCGCGGCAGCGCCGTCTCCCGCGGGTATTTCCCCGTCATCGCGCCCGCCAGAATGATACGGTTGCCCCACACTACGGGCTGAAAGTGATGAATCTCAACCGGTGGCTTTTTACCCACCGACCACGAATTTGTTTGGGGATCGTAGATATCGACCGGCTGAATGCGGCGACCGCCCAATAGATAGAACTTTCCATTACATTCCACAAACGCCGCTTCATGGCGGGGATGTGGACGCCCCTCCGGATCGAGTATTTTCCAACTGCCTGCAGCCGAAACCACGGTGGCAAATGAAACGCTGCAAAGAAGAAACAAATGGGTCCATCGGGGGTATTTCATAATATCTGGAAGTGATGGGGCGGATATTGCATCGATTGCCAGGCGAAGTAAATCCCCGCACATGGCAATATTGCGTTGCCGGTAAACTTTCTGACAGTCTGCCGATTCGATTCCTTTGTTAATAAGTTAAGCGCGACGATCGTTCCGTCGCCGATCAATTCACTCAAATTCCCCTCATGAGCTTCACCCTTGGACTAGACTACGGCACCAACTCAGCCCGCGCCCTGATTGTGCGCTGCGCCGACGGCAAGGAATTCGGTTCCTGTGTCGTTGAATACCCCAGCGGACATCAAGGCATCCTACTCGACGCCAAAGATCACAACGTCGCCCGCCAAAGTCCCCTCGACTATCTGCACTGCCTCGAGGCGGCCACCAAAGGCGCGCTGAAGGCAGCCTCCAAGAAACGCGGCTTCAAAGCCGACAAAGTGATCGGTATTGGTGTCGACACCACCGGTTCGAGTCCCATTCCGGTCGACGCCAAGAACCGTCCCCTCGCCGCTCAAAAGCGTTTCGCCAAGAACCTGAATGCCCAATGCTGGTTGTGGAAGGACCACACCTCCTGGCGAGAAGCGGACAAGATCACTTCTCTCGCGGCCAAGCATAACCCCGAATACATTGCCAAGTGCGGCAACATCTACTCGTCGGAGTGGTTCTGGGCCAAACTCTGGCGTTGTCTCAACGTCGACCCCAAGGTCTTCAACGCCGCCTACTCCTGGGTGGAAATGTGCGACTGGCTCCCCGCCGTACTCGGTGGCATCAAAGACCCCAAGAAGGTCAAACGCGGTATCTGTGCCGCCGGCCATAAAGCCCTTTACGCCGAAGAATGGGGCGGACTGCCCGACAAAAAATTCCTCAAACGCCTTTCGCCCAAACTCGCCTCCCTGCGTGACCGGCTCTACGACCGCGCCGAAGATGCGAGTGCCCTCGCGGGCAACCTGTGCGCCGATTGGGCAAAGAAGCTCGGTCTCCCCACCGGCATCCCCCTCGCCATCGGTGAATTCGACGTGCACTACGGCGCCATCGGTTCGGGCGTCGCCGAAGGCACGCTCGTCAAAGTCATCGGCACGTCCACTTGCGATGTCGGCGTGGTTTCAGCCGATAAGGAAGTCGCCGACATTCCCGGTATCTGCGGCATCGTCAAAGGTGCCATCCTCCCCGGCTACTACGGTATCGAGGCCGGCCAGTCCGCGGTCGGCGATATCTTCAAGTGGTGGGTCGAAGTGGTCTGCGGCGGTGATGACAAAACGCACGTGAAGTTCACCCACCAAGCCGCCAAGCTCGCTCCGGGCGAATCCGGCCTGCTCGCGTTGGACTGGAACAACGGCAATCGCACCATCCTCGTGGACCAACGCCTGACGGGCCTCATGCTCGGCACGACCCTCCATACCAGCGCTCCCGAAATTTACCGGGCCCTCATCGAGGGCACCGCCTTCGGTGCGCGGGCGATCATCGAGCGTTTGCGCGAATACGGCGTGCCCATCCGACGCGTCGTTTGTGCCGGCGGCATTGCCGAGAAAAACCCGTTCCTGATGCAGACCTACGCCGACATCACCGGCTGCACCATGTTGGTCGCGGGCTCCAGCCAAGCCTGCGCCCTGGGCTCCGCAATTTCCGCCGCGGTCCTCGCCGGCGCCCACCCCGATTTCACCACAGCGGAGAAGAAAATGACTTCGCTCAAGAACGTAGCCTACAAACCGAACCCGGTTGCCCGCCGCACCTATAACAAGCTCTACCAGATTTATCGCCAACTCCACGACAGCTTCGGCGGGCTCAACGCTTCCGCCGATCACGGAAAGGTCATGAAGGACCTTCTCACCCTGAAGGAAAAAGCCCACCGCTAATAACATCCCCTCGCATGAAGTCGCTTCCCTCCCCCCAAATCTGGTTCATCTGCGGATCCCAGCACCTCTACGGACCCGGACCGTTGCAGGAAGTCGCCGCCAATGCCGCCACCGTCGCGGGGAAACTGGGCAAATCCCGGCACCTCCCCCTGAAGGTCGTATTCAAAGCCCTGCTCACCACCCCGGACGAAATCACCAACCTCGCGATCGCGGCCAATGCCGACCCAGATTGCGGAGGCCTCATTCTTTGGATGCACACGTTCTCGCCTTCAAAGATGTGGATCCGGGGACTGAATACTCTTAAGAAACCCTTCCTTCACCTCCACACCCAGTTCAATCGCGACCTCCCGTGGGGATCGATTGATATGGATTTCATGAACCTGAATCAGGCGGCTCACGGTGACCGCGAAGCGGGATTCATTCACACGCGCATGCGATTGGAACGTAAAGTTGTCGTCGGCCACTGGAGCGATAGCGAAGTGCAACAACGGATCGGCGCATGGATGCGGGCAATTCGCGGTTGGACCGATCTCCAGGATGCGAAATTTGTGCGATTCGGAGACAACATGCGCCAAGTGGCGGTCACCGACGGAGACAAGGTCTCGGCTGAAATGCAGTTGGGGTTTGCCGTGAACACCCACGGCATCGGCGATTTGGTCGCCGTGGTTGATGCCGTCAAGACGCGGGCCATCTCCGATCTCTGTGCTGACTACGAAAAGCGTTATACGCTCGCGCCAGCCCTCAAAAAGGGCGGCAAGCGCCACGATGCTCTGCGCTACTCCGCCCGGCTCGAACTCGGTATCGGCCAATTTCTCGACGAAGGTGAATTCAAAGGATTCACCGACACCTTCGAAGACCTCCATGGGCTCCGCCAACTTCCCGGCATGGCCACCCAAAGATTGATGGAAGCCGGATACGGATTTGGGGGTGAAGGCGACTGGAAAACCGCCGCGCTGGTGCGCGCCATGAAAGTAATGGGCCATGGATTAAAGGGCGGTACGTCCTTCATGGAGGACTACACCTATCACCTTTCTCCCAAGGGCCATCAGGTGTTGGGCTCCCATATGCTCGAAATTTGTCCGAGCATCGCCGCGGCCAAACCCAGGGTCGAAATCCACCCCCTGGGCATAGGCGGCAAGGAAGATCCCGTGCGCATGGTCTTCAACGCGCCTACCGGCAAAGCACTCAACGCCTCGTTGGTCGATCTGGGTAACCGCTTTCGATTGCTCGTGAACGAAGTGAAGGCGGTCAAACATCCCAAACTCCCGAAGCTGCCGGTCGCTCGTGCGGTTTGGGAATGCCAACCTGATTTCAAGACCGCCTGCCAAGCCTGGATCCTCGCCGGCGGCGCTCACCACACCGGTTATAGCTATACCGTCACCGCTGAAGTGCTCGAAGATTTCGCCACCATCGCCGGCATCGAACTCGTCACCATCGATCGCGAGACCCGGATCGCCGACTTCAAACAAAACCTGCGCAACAACGAGGTTTACCACCATCTCAACCAAGGCTTCCGGGCCTAATCCATTCCTTTCATGCTCACTGAACTCAAACGCGAGGCCTACGAGGCCAACATCGCCCTGCCCAAACAAGGGCTCATCAATCTCACTTTCGGCAACGCTTCCGCCATCGATCGAGACCAAGGCATCTTCGCGATCAAACCTTCGGGGGTCGACTACGATGAGCTCACCCCCGAACAGATGGTTCTGGTGGACCTCGAGGGGAATCAGGTCGAAGGCGACCTTCGTCCCTCCTCCGACACGCCCACCCACCGGCGACTCTTTCTCGCCTTTGCCTCGATTGGGGGCGTCGTGCACACGCACTCTACCCGGGCGACGGGTTTTGCCCAAGCTGGTCGGGAGATTCCGATTTTCGGCACTACTCACGCCGACTACTTTTATGGCGATATCCCGGTAACCCGGAAAATGACCCATGAGGAGATCAGTGGCGGGGAATACGAATGGGAAACGGGAAATGTGATCGTCGAGCGCTTCGCCGAACTCGATCCGGCCGATTTTCCGGCGGTGCTCGTGAATCGCCACGCCCCCTTCACCTGGGGCAAAAACGTCGCAAAAGCCGTCGAGGTCGCGGTCGCGGTGGAATGCATCGCCGACATGGCGCTCTCGTCCCTGCAATTGGAGCCACAACTTCCGACCATTGAGGAAGCTCTCCTCAACAAGCACTTCAAACGCAAGCACGGTCCCGGCGCCTACTACGGCCAGAGCGGCAACTGCTAAAGACTCCTTTACCAGGGATTCGGCCCATCCGGGGCTGATCCGTATCGGTTGATGACGAGGTTTCAAGAAGCCCAAGCCGAGTCGTCAGCACTCACCTCGCCTATGGTCCCATCACGGGTTGCGTTTTGGGCGAACAGTCTGTTGATCATTAGCCATGTCCCTACCCCGCGCCCTGTTCTTTTGGTTGGCCGCCCTGACCCTCACCACCCCTGCCATTTTCGGGGTGGAAAAACCCAATCCACCCAACGTCGTGTTGATCATGGCAGACGACGTGAGTTGGGAAGCATTCGGTGCCTACGGGGGAGAAGATTACGACACCCCGAACCTCGATCGACTGGCCACCGAAGGAGTGCGCTTCGCGCACTGTTACTCCACCCCCATCTGCACCACATCCCGCGTGATGCTGATGACCGGAAAACACAACTTTCGCAACTACACCCATTTCGGCCGACTCGACCCCGAGGAACATACCATCGGGCACCTCATGCAAGAGGCAGGCTATCGCACGGCCATCGCCGGAAAATGGCAACTCAACGGCCTCTACGATCCCGATAAATTCGAGGATGCGCTGGATCCTGGTCGCCCCTTGAGGGCCGGATTCGACGAAACCTGCCTCTGGCAGGTGACCCGTCACAAACAGGTCAAACAGGGCGGCGGCGAACGCTTCTGGAGTCCACCGCTGGAAATCAACGGTAAGTTCGTCTCCGCAGAGGAAAACGCGGACCAATACGGTCCCGATATCATGAGCGATTTCCTGCTCGATTTCATCACCCGCCATCGTGATGAGCCTTTCTTTGTCTACTACCCGAGCAATCTGGTGCACGACCCGTTCGTGCCCACCCCGGATACCATTGGTGACGCGCCCCGGGACCAGTCTGCCAACACTCAGTCCAAAGATCTCGCCGTTCAAAAAACCCACTTTGTGGCCATGGTCGAATACTTGGACAAAATCGTGGGTCGTTTCGTCCATCATCTCGATGATCTCGGTTTACTCGAGAACACCATTATTCTTTTCACCGCCGATAACGGCACCCATCCGCGGATCACTTCGAATTGGCAGGGGCGCAAAATCACAGGCGGCAAGGGAGGCCTCACCGACATGGGCACGCACGTGCCATTGATCGCCTACTGGAAAGGGCAAACACCCGCGGGCGCAGTCATCGACGATCTCGTCGACTTCACCGACGTTTATCCCACGCTCGCCGACATTTCAGCCCAGTCGATTCCCTCCGACAATTTTGTCGATGGCCGCAGTATTCTACCTTTGCTCCGGGGGGAACCCGCCGCGGCTAAGGATTGGATGCTCAGTCACTATCAACCCTATTGGGGACCGGACCCAGGGATCTTCGCCCGAACGACTCGATACAAACTCTACGGAGATGATCGCTTCTTCGACATATCCCGGGATCTGGACGAGGCCCACAATCTCGAAACCAATCTGACTCCCGACCTTCGTCAGATTCGCGACCGTCTGCGCCAAGTCATCGAGCAGGCTCCACCCGTGCCGGAGGGTAACAAACCTCCCGAACGTCCGATTCATCCCGATTGGCCCGCGCTCGATCAGACGGACTGATTCCCCGCAAGTCGGCGTAACGTCGCAGTTCCAGACCGTCTTCGTTCCGAAAAACGATCGCGTTTTACGTCCCGTATATTTTAGATCAGCTCAACACCTACCCCATGAAAAGTCCATCCGCTAGCATGAATCGTCGGTTCTTCCTCCGAGCCACGGGACTTACGTTGGCGCTACCGCTGATGGAATCCCTCACTCCACGAGCGTTGGGTTCCGGGATCGCTCTCGGCGCCCATGCCGGCCAGGCCGTGACCGCCACCCGCCCCCGTCGCATGGTCTGCGTCGGCAACATGCTGGGATTTTATCAACCCGAGTTCTTCCCCACCCAAACCGGCCGCAACTACGACCTCCCTTCCCTGCTTCGCCCCCTGGCTCCGCATCAAAACGACTTCACGCTTTTCTCGGGACTCGACCATGGTTTGAAGGGCGGTCACTTCGCGATCCATTCCTTCCTTAGCGGTATTCGTAGCATGGACGCCAAATCCATGCCCGAAGGTAACATCAGTGTCGATCAACGTGCCGCGGAAACCATCGGTGGCGCCACTCGTTTCCCTTCCCTCACCATCGGCTCTCAGGACGGTTTGCACGGCGGCTGCATGATGTGTTGGACGCGCAGCGGCACCCGCGTGCCGCCCATTTCCACGCCCAACGAACTCTTCCGGAAACTCTTTCACTCCGACGACTCAAACGACATTGCCCGGCGCAACGACCAATTCGATCTACAATCGTCCATTCTCGACGCGGTGCACGGCGACGCCAAGTCCCTCACCCGCAAGCTGGGCACCCAGGATCGGGAGAAATTGGACGAATATTTCACGTCCGTGCGCGACGTGGAAAAACAGATCGCCCAACGCCGACAATGGGCCGACGTGCCGAAACCCAAACCGGGCATGGAGGAACCGCAGAACACCGATTTCGTTTCGGATCTGCCCGTGCTTTACGATCTGATTGCGTTAGCGCTGCAAACCGATTCCACCCGGATCGCCACCCTCGAAATCGGCGGTGATTTCGAATCACGCGCGCTCGGCATCTCAAAGGGCTATCACGCCCTTTCCCATCACGGTAAGGTTCAGGCCAACATCGAGAATCTGCTCAAACTTGAGCACTACCAGATGGTGCAATTCGCGCGATTCCTCTCCAAAATGAAATCCCTTCAGGACGGTGAAGGAAACCTGCTCGATCACACCCAAATTCTTTTTGGCAGTGGCATGGGCAACGCCAACGCTCACACCAATTCCAATCTTCCGCTCATTCTAGCCGGCGGTGGATTCGGACACGGTGAACACCGGGCCTACCCACTCGATGGACATCATCGCGTGCCGCTTTCGAATCTTTACCTCACCATGCTGCAGCATTTCGGGGTCGAAACCGATCGCTTCAGTGTCAGCTCCGGCACCATTCGTGATTTTGCCTAAGTTTCGCGAGATGGGGATATCCCGGAAACGTATGCGGACCAGACTGCCAATCGCTTTGGGCTTATTGAGCCTGCTCGTGAACGGATCGGCATCCCCCGTCGCCGCAACGGAACAACTCGAGCAATTTTTCGGCGACTATTGCATCACCTGTCACGGGCCCGACAAACAAAAGGGAGAGCGGCGCCTCGACCAATGGCATTGGCCGGTGACCGACCAGGACACCTTGCTCGCCGTCCAAGAGGTTATCGATGTGCTCACTCTCGAGGACATGCCGCCGGAGGATGCCAAGGCGCACCCTCCCACCGAAGCCGTGCAGGAAATGATCGATCATCTCACCGGGTTGGCCTTCGACGGCCACGCCCATTTGGCCAGCACGGGCGGCGAGGTCGTTTTACGGCGACTCAATCGTCAGGAATATCTAAATACAGTCGGCGACCTATTCGGGATCAACATGACCATGTTCGATCCCACCACCGCGTTCCCCCAGGACCAGACGGTGGAGCACCTGGACAACATCGGCGATACGCTTCGCACCTCCGGCTACCTACTTTCCCAGTATCTCGAAGCGGCCGAGGCCGTCGTCGAGAAAGCCCTGCGAGACGAGCCGCCTCCGGCCGAACATACATGGCGATTCACCGACAACTTTTATCAGCAGCCCGAACTGCGCTACTCGCACACCAAGGTTCACGACAACCAGTTCATCGGGCTCTACGAGGGCATCCACTCCATTCGCCACGAAGGCGGCTACGGCCCCATAGCCGAATTCGCCGAGGGTGTGCCGGCCGATGGATATTACGAAATCAAGGTCAACGCGGAGGCCATGAATCGGGAACACCCCTACGATCAAAAGATATTCCGGTCCGACCCCGCTCAGCCGTTTCGACTCGGGATACGTCCCGGCCGATCCGACATCGGCATGCTCCACGAACCGCAACCCATCGAACCCCAGCTCGGAGAGGTGGTCCTCGTGGACGGTCCGCCCGCATGGTATACCTTTCGGGTCTGGTTGGATCAGGGGTTTACCCCGCGATTCACGTTTCCCAATGGAGCGCTGAGCATTCGCAACACCTACGGACGGGTTCTGCGGGACTACAACGATCAGTTCCCCGAAGAGTTGCGCGATACCAAGGGCATCGTGGAATATCGGGTCGTCGTGATGCGCCACGGCTTCCTCCCTCACATCCGAATTCACGATGTCGAGATCCGCGGTCCGCTCGATGCGCAATGGCCCTCGCAAAGCCAGCAACTGATTTACGGAAACGACGCGTTCGATCGTCAAGGTATCCGCAATATGCTTACCCGTTTCGCTACCCGGGCCTACCGGCGACCCGCCACGCAGGAAGACGTGGATCGCCTGATGCAAGTAGTGGATACGCGTAGGAACGCCGGTCACGATGCCAAACAGGCGTTGAAAGACGGGCTCAAGGCGGCGCTCTGTTCGCCCGCCTTCCTCTACATGATCGAACCCGTGGAGGCAGACGCAGAATCCCGCGAGTTGGACGCCTACGCTTTGGCCTCCCGCCTCTCCTACTTCTTATGGGCAACGATGCCGGACAAAGCGTTGTTCGCCAAAGCAGCGGATCGGTCGATTCTCGAACCCGACGTAATGATCGCAGAAACCCGCCGCATGCTGGCCGACCCACGCGCGGAGCGATTGGTCACGAGATTCACCGATGCATGGCTCAACCTGCGCAGCTTGGGCGATATGGCTCCGGACCGGGATATGTTTCCCGAGTTCTACGCCGAGGACCTCCAAGCGGCCATGAAGCAAGAAACCCGACGGTTCACGCAGGATTTATTGGACCGCAACGAAAGCGTGATCCGGTTCATCGACGCGGACTACACATTTGCCAACCGCTCGCTTGCCCGGCTCTACGAAGTCGAGAACGCCGTGCCCCCGTCGCAAGCGCATACATTCCAACGCATCAACCTCACCGATCGCAATCGGGGTGGATTGCTGGGACATGCGAGCGTTCTGACCGTAACGGCCAACGGCATCGAAACATCTCCCGTAACCCGTGGGGTTTGGGTGTTGGAGAACATTTTAGGAGCTCCCCCGCCGCCACCACCGGATGATGTGCCTGCCATCGACCCCGACGTACGCGGAGCAAGCTCAATCAGTGAAATTCTGGCCAAACACCGTGACACCCCGGCGTGTTACGACTGCCACCTGCGCATCGATCCGCCCGGATTTGCTCTCGAGCATTTTGATCCCATCGGCCGGTGGCGGGAGCGTTATCCCAACAAATTGCCCATCGAATTGGCCGCCGATATTCCGGCGGAAGATCGCTACGCTGATGCCGCCGCACTGCGGGAGCGACTCCTCGAGCGTAAAGAACAATTTGTCCACATGCTCGTTGAACGTCTCATGATGTTCGCCTGCGGACGCCGGATGGAAGCCCTCGACCGTCCGGCCCTGGACAAAATCCTAGCGCAAACTGAACCCGAAGCCCACCGTTTCCGCGACCTCATTGAACAAATTGTTATCAGCGATCCGTTCCAAACGAACTGAACAGATAAGTAGAAAGACCCTCTTCGTTTTGTTTGTTGTCTAAGGCGCAGTCAGTCTGCGGACCGGGTGGAATCGGTCCCCTCCTTAGTCAGAACTTGGGAGAGACGACCTCCGTGTCGTCCGTTCTTCGCTGGCGAGGTCGCAATCCGAGAACTCTTACCCCCGCACGGTATTGCATTTCCACCCGGAACGTTTCCATTCGATTCCATGCAAGTCGACGCACGTATTTCCAAAGAATGGCGCAAGCGCATGTTTTTTATGGGCTTCATGATCTGGGGTTCCGCACTTTGGTTCGCTTACGACGGCTATGTCGCTTGGCCCGCCGAGGAAGAGCGTTATCAAAAACTGGTGGAGCTCACCGCTGACCTCGTCGAAGAAGGCGAAAAGATTACAGACAAGAACCCCGAAGTTAAACGCACGTGGGAAGCCTTCGCGGCCGAAAACGATCTGAAGTCCAAAGTCCCCAAACACCGCTCCCAAGGCGATCTATCGGGTCAACGCGGCATCGCAGGATTCGGCACCCTCATCGGACTTATCTTCAGCGTCTGGGTGTGGTTGCAGCACCGCAAAAGCGTGCGCGCCGACGGTGAAATCATTACCGGAGCCGGAGGCGAGAAGGTGGAGTTCGACCGCATCGTGGATACTGACCGCCGAAAATGGGAGACCAAGGGCATCGCCTACGCCATCTACGAAAAAGATGGGAAGAAGCGCCGCCTCTGTCTCGACGATCACAAGTTCATTGGAGCTGAGGAAATCCTCCTCGAAGCCGAACGCCGGATCAAAGCCCGCGCCAAAACGAATAACGAGGCCGCCTCCGACCACTCGGCAGAGGAATAGCCATCCGGGTTTCCCAACTGACGTGTAAATACGTCGGTCATATGTGCAGCGTCTGGTCTTCCCTCACGGAGTTGCATCGCTAGGGTGGGAAACCTACCCCCTTATGCGCCAGTTCCTGATACTTGTTACTTGCTACTTGTTACTTCCGATCAGCGGTTTCACCGCTGATCGGCCCAATGTTCTAATCTTCTTCATCGATGATATGGGCTACGGCGACCCGAGTTGCTTTGGCAACGAACTCGTCGAAACCCCCCATATCGACAGCTTGGCGGCCGAGGGTCGGCGTTTCACAAATTTCTACGTCAACTCGCCCATCTGTTCCGCCTCCCGCGTCGCCCTGAGTACCGGCCAATACCAGCAGCGCTGGCGGATTCAATCCCACCTCGCCAGCCGCAAGGCTAACGCGGAACGAAGGATGGCGGACTACCTAGACCCGGCCGCAATTCACACGGCGCAGATTCTGCGCGATGCCGGCTATCGCACCGCCCACTTCGGCAAATGGCATATGGGCGGTGGCCGTGATGTCGACGATGCGCCCCACCCCGCCGCCTACGGTTTTGAAGAGTCTCTCGTGTCATTCGAAGGCCTCGGTGATCGCCTGCTCTTCGGGACCGGAAACTTGGACCGCCAAAGCGCACAACTTGGCCAAGGGAACATCAACCAAGTCGAGAAACGCACGGCCACCCAACGCTACGTGGACCGAGCTCGGAAGTTCATCAGTCGCGACGACGATCGTCCGTTCTATCTGGAGCTCTTCCCCAACGACGTGCACGACCGGTTTATTCCGACGGATGAAGATGCCGCGAAATTCGCGACCATCACGGACAATCCCGAGGAACAAAAATTCTTCGCCGTGCTCACCGAGATGGATCGCCAAATCGGACGGCTGCTCGATCACCTCGATGAATCAGGAAAGGCCGAAAACACCATCGTCATTTTCACCAGCGACAACGGCCCGACCGATTGGCCCCGCTACTACAAATCGGGACTCGAACCGCCCGGATCATCCGGTCCTTTCTTCGGCCGCAAATGGAGCCTCTACGAAGGCGGCATCCGTATGCCCTTCATCATCCGTTGGCCCGGGCGCGTGCCAGCCCAAACGACCGACAATGTCAGCATCGTCGCTGCCTTCGATCTGCAACTCAGTCTGCTCAGCCTCACCGGAATTTCGCCACCGGTGGGAAAACACTATGACGGGGTCGACAAGTCATCCGTGTTGCAAGGCATCCCCGAGCTTCGGGATACGCCGGTATTCTGGGAATACGGGGCCTACGGCAGTCTCGCCCCCGGCAAGGCAGAACACGCCAGTCCGCAACTCGCCATGCGCACCGGCAATTGGAAATTCCTCGTCAACCTCGACGGAACGGATCCGCAACTTTACGACCTTTCCACCGACATTCGTGAGCAAAACAACCTCACTCATTCTCATCCTGTCCTCGCCGGTTCCCTCACTGAACGCACCCTCAAATGGTGGTCACAAATGAGCGCCAACTATGCGGACGATCTATGATCGTCCGAAGTAACAAGTATCAGGTAACAAGTAACAAGAATTCCAATACGCTATTCACTGCTTTTCTTACACACGGAAACAAATCGGACAAAGTTCCCCAAGGGCTGATACCCAAGGCCCGGACATTGGGGTCAGTTCGTTGATAAGCTTCACGAAGCAAAGCGAAGTAAACTTATGACAACCTGACGTCTTCTCTCAAACCACCCACCTAACCTCATTCCTGCCATGCTCCGTCACCTGATACTTATTACCCGCCTGCCCGCCATAGCCTTGGCGGCGGTGAGCTATTTGTTACTTCCGATCAGCGGCTTCGGCGATGATCGCCCGAGTATCGTTTTGATCGTGGCCGATGATCTCGGTTACGGGGACGTCGGGTTTCATGGCAGCGATATCCATACGCCCAATCTTGATCGTCTTGCCGCGACCGGGGTGAGTTTGGAGCAATTCTACGTCGCGCCCATGTGCTCCCCCACTCGGGCCGGCCTCATGACCGGACGCTATCCACTTCGCTTTGGTCTGATGCGTGCTGTCATTCCTCCCCAGCGTGACTTCGGTCTCGATCCCGCCGAGACCTTGTTGCCCGAATACCTGCGCGACGCGGGCTACGCCCATCGCGGGATTTTTGGCAAATGGCACCTCGGCCATACCCAGCAAAAATGGCGACCCCTCGCCCAAGGATTCACCACCTTCGAAGGCTGCCTGAACGGCGCGGTCGACTACTTCACGCAAGACCGCGAAGGGGAACGCGATTGGCACCTCAACGATGGGTCCAGTTCCCGCCGCGGCTATACCACCGATTTGATCAGAGACGCCGCGGTGGAGTTCATCGATTCGATCCCGAACGACGAGCCTTACTTCGCCTACGTGCCCTTCACTGCCCCTCACTCGCCGTTTCAGGCCAAACCCGAAGATCTCGCCAAGTATCCGGATCGCCCCAAAGGCAAACTCCGCACCTTCGCCGCCATGGTCGACTCGATGGACCAAGCCATCGGTCGTATTCTTGAATCCGTCGACGGCCGTGACGATGCCGACAACACCATCGTCATCTTTATGAGCGACAATGGTGGCGTCAGAGAAGTCGGCGACAACGGCCCCCAACGCGGGGCGAAACTTACCGTCTATCAAGGGGGCATCCGCGTCGCGGCGGTCGCCCGCTGGCCTGCCGGTGGAATAAAAGGCGGCGGCGTTTCGAACGCCCGAATTGGCTACATCGATATTCTCCCCACTCTGCTGTCGGCCATCGGACACGACGCATCACCCCGGAAGCCGCTCGATGGTATCGATGTTTTAGCCGCTATTCGTAATCGTGAAAATCCACCCGACCGCGCCTGGCTCACCTACTTGGATCAAAACGATGATCGGCGGGAACGATTCGCGCTGAATCACGACAACTACAAACTCGTCGTGCAACGTGACGCCACCGATGCCCGGCAAATTCGCCCTTCATCAATCGAACTTTTCAACATCGGCGATGACCCGGCGGAATCTTCCAACCTCGCCGCAACCGACCCCGCGACACTCGCCGAACTCAACACCGCCCTGGAAAACCTCATGCAACTCAAGTCCGCCGATCAAGTCAGCCGCTTCCGTGAAGGACGCGACGGATTTACGGCTCCCCAGAACTGGGCCGCCCGGGGTCAGGTCGTAGATAAAGTGCAATGAAGTCCCGTCTCACGGGACGTAATTCACTTTTCACGACCTGACCCCTTCCAACCGCGTCCGCTCCACTTTCTGACTCCCCGATATCCGTCCCCATCAACCACCCATGCTCACTCCCTGTCCCCATATCCTGAAACGCGTTACATGCTTGCCCGCCATAGCCTTGGCGGCGGTGGGTTACTTATCACTTCCGATCAGCGGCTTCGCCGCCCATCGGCCCAATCTCGTCGTAATCCTCGCCGACGATTTTTCCCATAGCGACGCGTCACTCTACGGCGGGCAGGCCGCCACCCCCCACATGGAGCGACTCGCCACCGAAGGCATGACGTTCTCCCGGACGTTTCAATCCGCCCCCATGTGCTCTCCGACCCGGCAGGCGCTCTACACTGCGCTTCATCCGGTAAAATCCGGCGCCTGGCCCAACCACGCCCACGTCTACGATCACGTCCGCAGCGTTCCGCACTACCTGCAAGCAAACGGCTATCGGGCGGCCCTCTCCGGCAAAACCCACTACAATCCGCACGAAAATTTCCCCTTCGAACGTCTCCAAGGGGAAAAATGGACCAACAATCCGAACTTCGAAAAGGTCGATGAATTTCTGAGCCAGTGTGTCGCCAGTGAGACCCCGTTCGGTCTTTTTCTCACCTCCAACGAACCTCACACCCCTTGGAACAAGGGCGACGCCTCCGCTTATCCGCCAGATCAACTGGTTCTCCCCCCGCCGCTCGTCGATACACCCACCACGCGATCCGATTTTTCCGCCTACCTCGCCGAAATCACCTATTTCGACTCCCAAGTCGGCGAAGCCCTCGCGGCCCTCGAGAAACACGGCCTGGTCGACAACACCATTGTCATCGTGCTGACCGAACAAGGGAACGCGTTTCCCTTCGCTAAATGGACCTGCTACGACATCGGCGTCGGCTCCGGCATGGTGATCCGCTGGCCCGGAACGGTGGAGGCCGGTTCGACCAGTGACGCCTTGATCGAATATATCGACATCGTCCCGACCTTTCTCGAAGCCGCGGGACTGCCCATCCCAAATGGTCTCGACGGACGCTCCTTCCGTGCGGTCCTCACCGGCGAATCCACGACGCACAAGGACTACGCCTTCGCCCTGCAAACCTCTACGGGCATCAACGGATTTCCCGGCTACTACGGCATCCGCACCGTGCGGGATGACCGCTTTCGCTATATCCGCAACCTCACCCCGTGGGTCTCGTTTCGAAACGCTGTTTTCCGCAACGACTATTGGAACGAATGGGTCGCCGCCGCCGAAGCGGGCGAACCCGATGCCATGTTTGCCGTCCGCCGTTACCAACACCGTCCGGCGGAAGAACTCTACGACTGCCTCAACGACCCCTGGAACCGGCACAACCTAATCGACGATCCGGCCTTCGCCTCCGTTAAATCGCGCCTTTCCGGCAAGCTTGAGGCATGGATGGAAGAACAAGGTGATCAAGGTCACGCCACCGAAGTCGAAGCCTTCCACCGCATCTGGAAAAACCGAAACACGTCAACGCCACAACGCTGACGCGAAGTAACAACTATCTCAATCCAAAGACTGCCCCAAGGGGTCAGGTCGTTGATAAGTTCTACGAAGTGTAACGAAGTAAACTTATAACGACCTGACCCCATCCCCACCACTGTCCGCCGCCCCTCTGTATCCCTTCCCGCTGCGCAATCCACGGTCACCATCATGCCGCCTCTAGGTCCAAAAATCCTGTTACTTGTTACTTGCTACTTGTTACTTCCGATCAGCGGCCTCACCGCTGATCGGCCCAATTTCTTGATCTTCATGGCGGACGACATGACCTACCATGATCTCGGCAGCGTCGGCAACCCGGACGTGCTCACGCCCCACCTTGATGAGTTTGCCACCGAAGGCACCACCTTCACCCACGCTTACAACTCTTCACCCATGTGCGCCCCGACGCGTATGAGCCTTTACACCGGCCTGCACCCGGTGCGCCATGGCGGGTATCCCAACCATTCGGAAATTTACCCCCAGGTCCGCAGCCTTCCCGACTTCTTAAAGCAACTCGGCTATGCCGTCGGTTTGTTGGGCAAACGGCACGAAAAACCGGAAGACCACTTTGCCTTCGAATTCCTCGGTGGTCGCCATCACGACAACGGCCAGGGGCTGGATCTGGATACTGCGAAGACTGGCGAATTCATCGCGCGGCACAGCGATCAACCCTGGTGTCTGATCGTGACGTCCAATCAGCCCCACACGCCCTGGAATCGTGGCGACACCACCGCCTACGATGCGACCACGCTCACCCTGCCTCCGTATTTGGCGGACACGCCCGAGACCCGCGAAGCGATGGCAAAGTATTACGCGGAGATCACCTACATGGATGCCCAGTTCGGGCGCGTCATGAAGGAACTGGAGAACGCCGGAGAAGCAGAGAACACCCTTGTCCTCTTTCTCTCCGAACAAGGGTCGAACTTTCCGTTTTGCAAATGGACCTGCTACGAAACCGGATTGCGCGCGACGATGATTGCAAGGTGGCCCGATGAGATACCCGCCGACCGGCAACACGACTCACTGGTGCAATACGTCGACGTGGTGCCTACCTTGATCGACCTCGCCGGAGGTGATTCAACCAAAGACGACTTTGACGGACGCTCGCTCGCCAACCATCTCACCACCGATTCATCTCCCCACCGCTACATCTTCGGGCTGCAAACCACGCGGGGTATCCATCACGGGCCCGAGGCCTACGGCATTCGCACCGTGCGGGACGAACGGTATCGACTGGTTTGGAATATCAATCATCACGACTCGTTTCAGAATTCTGTAACCCGAAATTTTGCTCCATTCCTCAGCTGGGAAGCCGCCGCGAAATCCGGCAACGATTTCGCCGCATCACGGCACCGCGACTACACCCGGCGACCCGAATTCGAACTCTACGACCTCCAGGAAGATCCGTGGTCGATGACCAACCTCGCCAACCATCCCGCCCACTCTACACGCGTTCAAAATCTGCACGGCGCGCTGCAATCCTGGATGACCCGACAAGGCGACCAAGGCGACGCCACCGAACGCGCCGCCTTCACCCGCATGCCCACCAAACGCTGAAGCCCCATTCCTTTTCCCATGAATTCACTCCGTCACCGTTTTTGTGCTTTTTGTGCCTTTTTGTGGCTATCCCTCATCTGCCTCACTGCCGCTGATCGGCCCAACATATTTGTCTTCCTCACCGATGACCTCAGTGCCCGCGACGTCGGCGCCTACGGTGCCACCGACGTGCGCACGCCGACCGTGGATCAACTCGCCAAGGACGGTCTCACCTTCGACCGCGCCTTCATCATCTCACCCGCCTGCGCCCCCAGCCGCGCCGCGATGCTCACCGGTCTCACCCCGGCCCACAACGGCGCTGAAGCCAATCACACCTACAAACGTGACGACGTCGACTCACTCATCAAGCAACTCAATGCCCTCGGTTATCAGACCGCCGCGTTTGGCAAAGTCGCCCACGGCCGCGACGCCGATCGCCACGATTTTGATCACGTCAACCGTTCCCGCCTTCCCTTCGACGCCACCGCAGCGTGGCTACGCGACATCGATCCCGACCAACCCGTCGCCCTCTTCTTCGGCACCAATTCCCCCCACGTTCCCTGGCCAGCCATCGATGGTTATGATCCCGACAAAGTGATCATTCCGCCGTTCCACATCGATACACCCGATACCCGGGATTTTCGCGCCCGGTATTACACCGATGTGACCAACGCCGACACCCATTTCGCCCGCGTCACCCAACTCGCCGATCGCTACCTCGGCACCGCCAACCGTATCACGGTTTTCTCCAGCGACCACGGAGCCCAGTGGCCTTTCGGAAAGTGGAATCTCTACGACGAGGGCACCCGCGTGCCATTGGTCATTGCCTGGCCCGATCACATCACCCCGGCCACCCGCACCGCGGCAATGGTGAGTTGGATTGACCTGCTCCCCTCACTCATCGACGCCGTCGACGGAGAGGTCCCCGACCAAATCGATGGTCAATCGTTCACCCATCTTTTTGCTCAGCCACAATCCGCCCACCGCAAACGGATCTTCACCACTCACGACAACGACGGCCGCGCCAATGTTTACCCCATCCGTTCGGTCCGCGATGCCCGCTGGAAATATATCCGTAACCTGCAACCCAGCTGGATCCAGTCCGATCACAGCTATCGTTTTCGCAAAGACGATGCGGGCGCCTACTTCTGGTCGTGGGAAACGGCCGCCGCCGCAAATCACCCGGACTCGTTAATTCTCAACCGATACCTCCAGCGACCCGGTGAAGAGCTCTTCGATCTGGAGGCCGACCCCGACGAGATCAACAACCTCGCCGTTGATTCGCGTCACGCCGCTACCCTTCAACGCCTGAGCGGCGAACTCGACGCGTGGATGCAGGATCAAAACGACGATGGTCAAATCAGCGTCAAACCCTGGCTCCCCGGCGATCCCGAGCTACTGGAACCACGTTCAGATTGGCCTCCCTATCATCCCAACTAAGATTTCGGGTTTGGCTGCACGCGCGGCGTGTTCAAAGCTGCGGTTTAGATGGACGAAAAAACCTGCTGCACCCCTGAGCATTCACCGGACGCCACCGACACGGCGTTCGCCAATCCGATATTTACCCACATCAATACGGGATCGACGGAAGGCATGGTGCGACTCGACGGCGGCCGATTTCAAATGGGCAACGAACGCGACTACGGATTCGAGGCCGACGGCGAAGGTCCCGTCCACGAGGTCACGGTTTCACCGTTTTGGATGGATATCACCACGGTCACCAACGCGCAATTCAACGACTTCGTGAACGCGACCGGCTACAAGACGGAATCGGAACAATTCGGTTGGTCTTTCGTATTTCATGGCCTGCTGACTCCGAAAAAAATCGCCCAGGTAAAACACCGTGCCGTGGGCAGCGAGTGGTGGTGTCGCATTGAAGACGCCACCTGGCGCCACCCCGAAGGACCGGGCACAAATATCAAAAAACGCTGGGACCATCCTGTGGTGCACGTCTCATGGCACGATGCGCTGGCTTACTGCGAGTGGACGGGCAAACGCCTCGCGACCGAAGCTGAGTGGGAATATGCCGCCCGCGGCGGGATCGAATTCGGCAGCCGTTTTCCGTGGGGTGACGAATTGGAGCCTGACGGTAAACACCGTATGAATGTTTGGCAGGGGAATTTCCCCAACACCAATTCCGAGGCCGACGGCCACTACGGCACCGCCCCCGCCCGCTCGTATCGCGCCAACGGGTTCGGTCTTTCCCAAATGACCGGCAATATCTGGGAATGGTGCTGGGACTGGTTTGATCCCGATTACTACCAGGTTGCTCTTCACCAGGATCCTCTGGGGCCCAACGACCCGACCAAACGCCGCGTCATGCGAGGAGGCAGTTTCCTTTGCCACCATAGCTACTGCAATCGCTACCGGGTGGATGCCCGCAACAGCAACACCCCCGATAGTGCGACTTCCAACACCGGCTTCCGCTGTGTGCGCGATATTTAAAAACACCCCTCCCCGCCATGCCGTTCCGTATCCTGCTGCTTATCGCAGCCCTGTTCGCCACCAACATCGCTTTCTCCGCCGATACTTCCCGGCCTAACATCATTCTGCTGCTCGCTGACGACATGGGCTACGCCGACCTTTCGTGTTTCGGTAGCCCGGCGGTAAAAACACCCCATCTCGACCGACTTGCCGCCGAGGGCATTAAAAGCACCCACTTCCATTCCGCCTCCGCGGTTTGCAGCCCCACCCGCGCGTCGATTCTCACGGGACAATATCCGCTGCGTTTTAATGTTACCCGCCACTTCAACGACGTCGACATGTGGCTGCCTGAATCCGCCTATACGCTCGCCGAGATGCTGCAGGATTCCGGCTACGAAACCGCGCACATCGGGAAATGGCATTTGGGCGGACTCCACGTCGACGAAGCGGGGAAACGCCTCACCGATCAACCCGGGCCGCACCAACACGGCTTCAAGCACTATCAGACACAGATCGAACAACAGCCCATGCGGGGGCAAATGGGACGCGATCGCACCGTATTTCGGCAAGGGGGCACGGTGCTACTCCGCAACGATCAACGCGTGCCCTCCGACGATCCCTATTACCCTAAACACTTCACCGACGCCAACGGCGACTTTGCGGTGGAACTGATCCATCAATTCGCTGAAAACGAGAAGCCGTTCTTCCTCAATCTCTGGTGGCTGGTTCCCCACACGCCCTACGAACCCGCTCCCGAACCCCACTGGTCCAACACGGCCGCGAACGGTATCAGTGACGACCAGCATCGCTTCCGCTCCATGGTCCAACACATGGACGCAAAGGTCGGGGCAATTCTGGATGCCCTCGAGAAAACCGGTGCCGCCGACAATACCCTCATCGTTTTCACCAGCGACAATGGCGCCGCTTGGGAAGGCTACATTGGTGATCTGAAGGGCGGTAAAACCGACCTCCACGACGGCGGTCTGCGGGTGCCCATGATCGCCCGTTGGCCCGCTAAGATTCGGCCCGGATCCGAAACCGATGTCTTCGGTCATTCCGCCGACCTTTGGCCCACCTTCCACGCCGCCGCCCAAGTCCGCACCCCTTCGCCGCAAAATTTGGACGGCATCAACCTGCTGCCGCACCTTACCGGCGGACCCACCCCAACCGACGCCCAACGTGGCACGATCTTCTGGCAAATGCAGCTCTACCGCAGCCTGCAACGCCACTACCTCAAGCCCGAGCCTTACGCTACCGAAGTCGTGCGCCGTGGGCCGTGGAAACTCCTCGCCCTCGACGGAGAACCCGTCGAACTCTTAGATATTCTAAACGATCCCCATGAGCAGTGGAACCTCCTCCGGGAACAGCCCGATGTGGTCAAATCGATGACCGCCGAACTCAAAGCCTGGCTCGCCGCCCCCCGCACCATTTCTCCCGGCACCGGATAGTCATCGCGGATGAGTCAATCTCTCTATCGACAGGATATTCGTTCGTCCGCAACGTGCCCGATTCCGATGAAACTCCTCCGTTTTCTCTTCGTTTTCGCACTGGTGGCTCCGTTGACCGCTCCGGCTCAACTGTTCTCCAAAAAACCTAAGAAAGAGCCCGAAATCCTCATCGTTTCGGATACATTCGGAAACGAGGAAGGAGCGGTGCGACCGTCCAAGGACAACCCGGTCTCCTATATGATCTTCATTGGTCAGCGCCGCGATATGGGGGAAGCCATCGCCGGAATCAAGGCGCCGTCCAAAAAGGAAATCGAAAACATCATCCACCGCACCATGCAGTCGCAGGGCTTTGTGCCCCGTGAAGTCGGTGATGAGGTCCCGGACATTTTTGTGGTCTATACCTACGGTTCAGCCTACGTGCCCACCGATCCTTCCGAAGGCATCGAGTTTGATGAAGAAACGGGGGAGTTTTCCGGTCAAACTGCCGTTCCCGATACGATCGGTGAACGCGAGATGTTTGCCTTGGCCGGTGGAGCCAAAGTCCTGCAAAACGGAGCCAACCGCCTGGAAGTCGAGGCCGTGCAAGAAGCGGCGGAAATCGATCGACTGTTTATCATGATCGCCGCGGTCAATGGACCCAAATACCACGAAGGCGAAAAGGAAGTGATGTGGCGGACCCGAATCAGTATTCCTTCCCGCGGCTACAACCTGCCCAACTTCCTCGATCTCATGATCGAGACCGCGGGGCCCTACTTGGCCACCGAAACGAATCTACCCGTTACCCTGCGCGAAGAAGATCGTCGCGAAACCAACGTGGAAATCGGCGAGACCACCGTAATCGAAGAAGATCCGTAATCGCGCCCTGCCTCCAGTCCCACCCGACCCCGCCCTCCCAAATTCCACGTCACCGAAGTTAACAATCCATTGTCACTTAGTAAGTGACAATGGATTTTTAATTCATCTTTACCAGTAGTTTACTTAACCATGATCAGCCCTGTCTCGAAGGGCGGTGTTTCATTCTCCATTCTCTCGGAGTTTCCCCTGTTGCTCGTTTGAAGGCGACCGACAGGTATTCCGGATGGATGTAACCGGTGCGTTCGGCGACCTCGGATATGGTCGACTCGGTCTCTGAAAGCAGCGCCCGCACGCGCTCCAACTTCACGCGTTCGATGAGCTGACGCGGCGTGCACCCCAACACCTCTCGAAAACGCCGCTCCAGCGCCGTGCGCGCCCTGGGCCCTGCGCGCAAAATGTCGGCTACATG
>CBFHXU010000030.1:6973-24450 GCA_965659875.1 uncultured Opitutaceae bacterium | reverse complement strand
CTACCCCCTCAACCACTACATCAACCCATCCAGACTAACTGTTTAGGTGGTCCAGTTTGGGTAACCCGACCACTCTCTACCTTTGATCACCCCATCGGGAACGACGGTGAGAGTTTGATCTACGTTGCCCGCAAACGCTGAGCCAGCGCACTCGGGACGTGATCGGGCACTCAACAACCTGAGTTGGCAACTTTCACTGGGTTAACCAGCGGAATCGGCGCCTGCGCGCGACCACACCGACTAAAGCGAATCGCCCGAGAATCGGGTAAGCCGAGGATTCAGTTTCTTCCGGGAGTAGCTCTTTATCATCATTGGCTGCATTGTCGCGGGTCCCGGCAGTGGGCCTGCTATAGGGTAGCTATCTCCGTCTTGCAAACGCGACTTATTGAGGCTTGGTCCTGGGGCGAGAGTTCGGCTTTCCGTGGGTGGTTATCGTAGACCAGCATTCATCGATAATATCGCTTGTTTGGGTATACTGGACCCCTAGCGTTCCACTATGCCCCTATCTTCAACTGCCTCGTCGCAGAGCGATCGCCTGTCGTTTAAGGAGAATCTTGGTTTCGGCCTCGGCGACATGGCGTCGAACTTCTTTTTCCAGACGTTCGGTATCTTCCTGCTCTACTATTACACCGACGTATTTGGTATCGAGCCCGCCGCGGCCGGCACCATGTTTTTTCTCACCCGGTTGATCGATGCCTTCACCGATCCGGCCATGGGGGCCTTGGCCGATCGGACCCGGACGAAGTGGGGCAAATACCGGCCCTACCTACTGTGGATGGCCATCCCTTACGGAATCTGTGGCTACCTGATATTTGCCAACCCGGATTTGGAGGGCGCGGCCAAGCTGGTCTATGCCTATGCCACCTATTCGGCGATGATGTTGATCTACACTGCGATCAATGTGCCGTATTGTGCCCTGATGGGGGTGCTGAGCCCTTCGTCCAAGGCCCGCACGATCGCTTCCAATTTTCGGTTTGTTTGTGCGTTTGGCGGAGGCTTCCTGATCTCTTTGTTCGTGCGTCCGCTGGTGGAGGGGTTGGGCGGAGGAGACGAAGTGAAAGGGTTTCAGTTCACCATGGCCTTGTTTGCGTTGGCGTCGGTGGTGCTGTTCTTCATCACTTTTCTCACCACCAAGGAACGGGTGCAGCCGCCACCCGGCCAGCAACACAACCTCAAGGAGGAGTTAGGGGAACTTTTTCGCAATAAACCCTGGGTTATCCTCTTTTACGGTGCCGTGGCTTCGACTACATTCCTCGTGTTGCGGGATTCGGTGACCATTCAATATTTCAAATATGTGGTCGGAGTGAGCGATGAGAAGTATTGGTGGATCTTCGATCAGGCCTCGCTCTTTCTTGGCGCGGCCAAACTTTCCAATGTAGCGGGTATTTTATGTGTGGGGCTCTTTCTGGGAAATTTTGATAAGAAACCTCTGGCAGTGGTGCTCTGTCTGATCACGGCGCTGAGTGTTTTTGCCTTCTTCTTCATCCCGGGTGATCAGTTCGGTCTGATGCTGGTGGTAAATACCATCGGCACCTTTGTGTATGGCCCAACTGCCGCCATCATCTGGTCTATGTATGGCGACGTGGCCGCCTATGGTGAATACAAGTTTGGCCGACGATCCACCGGATTGGTTCACTCCGCCCAGCTGTTCTCCATGAAAACGGGTAGCATGATCGCGGGCTCGATGGGTGGACTGTTGTTGGCCTATTTTGGCTTCGTGGCCAACGAGGTTCAATCCGAACGCTCGCTTCTGGGAATTACCCTGATGTTTTCCGTGATTCCCGCGACGTTTGCGCTGATTAAAGCGTGGGCGATTTGGGCATATCCGCTCAATGCGGAGAAAATGCAGGAAATCGAACAGGTGCTCGCGGAGCGAAAGTCGACCCGATCTGACGACGCTTAGTTGTTCAAATAAGGGCTAAGCCACTTTTGTGGTGTTCACTGCGGTTTCAGGGCCCCCGTCAAAACTATCCCGACGGGACGATTCTTTTAGGAATTACCCTCTCTGCGCTGGCGCGCTTCGTCGGCTTTTAAGCGTCGTAGTCGAGGTAGGGCCCCAGCCACCGTTCCACGTCGGCCTGGTCACGGTCGCTTCGGGTGGCGTAGTCTTTGACCTGGTCCTTACCGAGTTTACCGACGGCGAAGTATTTGGAGTCGGGGTGACTGCAGTAGAATCCGCTGACGCTGCTCGCGGGATACATGGCGTTGGACTCGGTGAGTTTGATGCCGGTAGCGGCTTCGACATTAAAGAGCTGCCAGAGCTGCGGCTTCTGGGTGTGGTCGGGACAGGCCGGATAACCGGGGGCCGGACGGATGCCGCGGTATTTTTCTCGGATGAGTTCCTGGTTGGTGAGGTTCTCGTCCTTGCCGTAGCCGGCGAATTCGCGGGCTTTTTTATGGAAGAGTTCAGCCATGGCTTCGGCGATGCGATCGCCCAGGGCCTGTACCATGATGGCATTGTAGTCATCACTGGAGTCTTTGAATTCTTTAGAAAAGGCTTCGACACCCGATCCGGCAGTGACGGCGAAGCCACCGATGTAGTCGATGCGGCCGCTGTTCTTCGGCGCGATGTAATCGGCGAGACAGTGGTTGAATTGATTAGCGGGCTTCTCCTGCTGCTGCCGCAGAAAATGGAACGTATCGAGAACCTCGTTGCGGGATTCATCGGCGTAGACCTCGACCGAATCGCCGACTGCATTGGCGGGTAGGAAGCCCATGATCGCGCGTGGTGAAAATCGTTTCTCATCGACGATGCGATGGAGCATGGCCTGAGCGTCGGCGAAAAGTTTGGTGGCTTCTTCGCCCACGACTTCGTCGGTAAGAATGTCGGGATAGCGGCCATGGAGTTCCCAGGCGCTGAAGAAGGGTCCCCAGTCGATCAGCTCGATGATTTCATCGAGGGAAAGGGATTCGGTAGCTGGGGGAGGGACCGGCTCTGTCCGGTCCGCGGTTGCCTCGGACGACACGGAGACCGTCCCTCCCTGTGCACTAAAAATTTTCGTGCCGAGAAACTCGGGTTTCGGGATGTCGATGGTGGCCCAATCGAACTGCGGGGCGCGATCGCGAGCCTGGTCGATTTTTAGCAACGGCTTGCGGTTGCGGCGGGCTTCGAATTTCTCGCGTTGGTCGACTTGTTTGGTGGTGTTTTCCGCCATGAAGGCGGGCTTTTGTTCGTCGCTGAGCAAGGCGCTGACCACGTTTACGACGCGAGAGGCGTCCAGCACGTGCACGACGCCAGGAGCGTATTCGGGAGCGACTTTAACGGCGGTGTGGGCAGCGGAGGTGGTGGCGCCACCGATGAGGAGAGGCACGTCGAAACCACCGCGGGTCATTTCCTTGGCGACGTGCACCATTTCGTCGAGCGAGGGGGTGATGAGGCCGGAGAGCCCGATCACGTCGGCGCCGATCTCCTTGGCCTTGGCCAAAATTTTGTCGCAGGGCACCATGACACCCATGTCGATTACCTCGTAGTTGTTGCAGGCCAATACGACGCCCACGATGTTTTTGCCGATGTCGTGCACGTCGCCTTTGACTGTGGCGATGAGGAATTTTCCTTGGGCTTTGGCGACACCGCCGGCGGCGATGGCTTTGGCTTTTTCCTCCTCCATGAAGGGGGTGAGATAGGCGACCGCCTTCTTCATCACGCGGGCCGATTTGACGACCTGGGGGAGAAACATTTTGCCGGCGCCGAATAGGTCACCGACCACCCGCATGCCGTCCATCAGCGGACCTTCAATGATGTCGAGCGGGCGAGGGAGTTTCTGGCGGCACTCTTCGGTATCGGCTTCAATGAAGGTATCGATGCCTTTGACGAGGGCGTGGCTCATGCGTTCTTCAACCGAGAGTTCGCGCCAAGCGGCGGCGCCCGGTTTCTCGGCGACGGCGCCTCCCGCTTTGGCCGCATCCGCGGCGGCCTTGAGTTCTTCGGCGTGGGTGATGAGTTTGTCGGTCGCGTCGTCGTTGCGGTTGAGAAGCACGTCGTCGACGAGGTCACGCAGCGTGGGTTCGATCTCATCGTAAACCCCGAGCATGCCGGCGTTGACGATGGCCATGTCCATGCCTTCGCGGATGGCGTGGTAAAGGAAGGCGGTGTGCATCGCCTCGCGCACGGGATTGTTGCCGCGGAACGAGAAGGAAACGTTGGAAACACCGCCGGAAACTTTGGCGCCGGGCAGCATGTCTTTGATGATCTTCGTGGCTTCGAAGAAATCGACGGCGTAGTTGTTGTGCTCCTCGATACCGGTGGCGACGGTGAGAATGTTGGGGTCGAAGATAATATCTTCGGGGAGAAATCCGATGCCGGTGAGCAGATTGTAAGCACGGGTGCAGATGCGGACTTTTTCGTCGCGGGTGGCGGCCTGACCTTCTTCGTCGAAGGCCATGACGACAGCGGCGGCGCCGTAACGCATGAGGAGGCGGGCCCGTTTGAGGAACTCTGCTTCGCCGTCTTTGAGCGAGATGGAGTTTACAACGCCCTTGCCTTGAAGGCACTGCAGTCCGGCTTCGAGCACGGACCATTTGGACGAGTCCAACATGATCGGCACGCGGCAGATGTCGGGCTCGGCGGCAATCAAGTTGAGAAACTTGACCATGGTGGCTTCGCCATCGATCAGCGCTTCGTCGACGTTGATGTCGATGATGTTGGCGCCGTTCTCGACCTGTTGAGCGGCGATGGCGAGACAGCCATCCCAGTCGCCGGCTTTAAGCATGCGAGCGAAACGGGGAGAACCGGTGATGTTGGTGCGTTCACCGATGACGAGAAAATTGGCAGCAGCGTTGGACACAGAAAGTAGCGAGTAGTGAGTAGCGGGTAGCGAGTAGACTTGAACTGGAGAGATTTACGCTACGGTGAGGGGTTCGAGACCGGAGAGCTGGAGGGCGTGGGAACGAGCAGGGACAGATCGCACGGACAGGCCTTTGACCGCTTCGGCGATGGCGCCGATGTGATCGGGCGTGGAGCCGCAGCAGCCGCCGACCAAATTGACGAATCCGGCCTCGGCGAAGTCTTTGAGGTCTTCCGCCATGTGCTCGGGGGTCTCGTCGTAGCCGCCAAAGGCATTCGGTAATCCGGCATTGGGGTAACACGTCACGTAACACTCGGCGATCGACGCGAGTTCCTCCATGTAAGGGCGCATTTCCTTGGCCCCGAGGGCACAGTTGATCCCCACGCTGAAGGGCTTGGCATGGCGGATGGAGTGGTAGAACGCGTTGATGGTCTGGCCGGACAACGTGCGACCCGAGGCGTCGGTGATGGTGACACTGATCATCACCGGTAGGCGGGTGCCGGTTTCTTCGAAAACGGTGTCGATAGCGAAGAGCGCGGCTTTCGAATTGAGCGTATCGAAGATGGTCTCGACCAACAGCGCGTCGACGCCACCGGCGATGAGGGCTCGCACCTGTTCCGTGTAGGCCTCCACCACCTGCGCCCAAGTGACGGCGCGGTAGTCGGGGCGGTTGACGTCGGGAGACATCGAAAGGGTGCGGTTGAGGGGACCGATGGCGCCAGCGACAAAACAGCGTCTGCCGGGAGTGGCCTTCTCAGCGGCGTCGGCGGCGCGACGTGCGCATTGCACGGCGGCGGTGTTCAGATCGGTAACGATCGATTCGAGGGCGTAGTCGGCCTGTCCAATCGTGGTGCTGCTGAAGGTATTGGTTTCAACCATGTCGGCTCCGGCCGAGAAGTAGCGCTCATGAACCTCCTGAATGATGTCCGGACGGGTCAGACAGAGCAGGTCGTTGTTGCCCTTCAAGTCGGAAGGATGATCAGCGAAACGGTCGCCACGAAAGTCGGCCTCCTCGAGACCATAGCCCTGCAAGACTGAGCCCATCGCGCCATCGAGCACCCCAATACGTTGGCTGAAGAGCGCATTGAGGTCGGAGAAAACCGGTGATTCGGACAAATCTGAGGACATATTGGGTGAAATTTCATGGGTTTTAAGGGAGGAGTGCAACAATACATATCAAAATATCAAAATATGTTGATATGTTAATAAAATACCCTCAATCGCATGGTTGCGGTTCTCGGGCCAACGGTCTGAGAGTCGTAATGTTCATTGATTTTGTCCCGCTCAGCGAGGAAGGCCGTGAGAACCGGCCACAGTTGCGCTGCGGTAACACATTAGTCCAAAGCTCCATTCGGTCCCGCATTGCGGGATCGGAGTAAAACCAATCCCGGTTCGCCGGGGTGAAGGTGGAGTCACGGCGGTTCGCACCAAGTGCGAAGCAATCGGTTTCAGTCTCCGGTATTCAGAGCATCAGCTTTTGATACTTGTAACTTGATACTTGATACTTCGAGCGAGGCACGAGCGACAGTGTGGAGTCCGAACACTTGCCCGGGATAGCTCACGCGTCGGCCGCGATACTCTTGCGCGCGACCTTCGTGAAATCTTCATCGCAAAAATGAAGCGTGGGAGCAGCACCGAACAGGGACCGTAAATCCCGGCTCAACTGCTCTTACTTCTAAGACAGTTGTTCGTGTATATGAATCAATCCCTCCACGTCTCCGTTTATCGGAGCATTCGAAAAATCGCCGGTCCGGCTTTACTCGGATCGGTCCTCGGTATCGCGTTGCCCGCTCAAACCGCGGTTACGCAACTTGAACGCGTCGTCACCACGGCGACGCGCACGCCCGTTTCCGCTGCTCAACTCGGCTCGGTCGTCGATCAAATATCCGCGGCTGATCTTCAGCGGCGGCAGATCGCAACCTTGGCCGGAGCACTCGATACCATCGCGGGTGTACCCAATTTTGCCTCCGGCGCTTCCGGTGCCGTTACCTCTGTGTTCATGCGGGGCGCCAATTCCAACCAGACGCTGTTTTTGGTGGATGGCATCCGCCTGAACGACCCCAACGCCGATTACTTCAACTTCGTGGGGGGAGCCTGCGTGAGTTCGTGTGACAGTCTTGAAGTTTCTCACGGCCCACAGAGCACACTCTACGGCGGCGAAGCCATGGGCGGTGTAATAGCGCTTTCCGTCCAACCCGGCGGCGGCGAACCTCGTGGTCGCGTTTTCCTCGAAGCGGGTTCGTTTGGCACCGTCCAAGGAACCATCGATGCGCAGGGACAACGCGGCGACACCGCCTACTCGGTTTCCCTCTCCGGCGGCCACACTGACAATGACCGCGCGCACAATGAATTTGATAGCGTAAATTTTGTGGCCCGACTCGATCAACGCATCAACGAAACGCTGAAAGTCGGCGCTACGCTGCGGGGTTTTCGTGGAGAATATGAGTCGCCGGGAGACCGTTTCACCAACGATCCCGACAATCTCGAAGAGGAGAGTAATTGGTTGGCTACGGCCTTCGCCGAATTTGCACCCTCCGATGAGCTGAGTGGCCGCATCACGATCGGGCGCCAGATTCGCGAATTTACTTCCACCAATCCCGGCGGTTTCGGCACCCAAGTGACCAACATCGACAACGAACGCGCGGTGCTCGACGGGCAGCTTTCCTTCGGCGGATGGGATCGCCATCGAGTGACGGCGGGATTCACGGCGGAGGCCAATAGCACAACCAACGACGGATTCGGCAATATTGACGAGGACCAGTCATTGTTCGCGGTCTTCGTGCAAGATGAGATCGCCCTGAGGGAGAACCTTTGGGTAACGGCGGGTCTACGTAGTGACGATCACGATACGTATGGCCGAGCCACCACCGGACGTGGCACGCTCGCGTGGCAAGTGGTGCCGGACGTCATCAAACTGCGGGGCAGTTACGGCACGGCTTTTCGCTCGCCGAGCTTTCTGGACCTCTACGGAACCAGTGCGTTTTACCAAGGCAACCCGGACCTCGAAGCCGAAGAAGGCGGGGGGTGGGACGTCGGGGTGGACACTTACTTCGCCGACGGTCGCGGGACCGCGAGCCTGACTTATTTCGATATGTCGTATGACAATCTGATCATCTTCGATTTCGGGGTGTTTCCTGGCACGACGGCCAACGTTGAAAAAGCCCGCACCTACGGGGTGGAAAGCAGCGCAAGCTGGGTGATCGGCACGGGCACGGAAGTGCGTGCCAGCTACACCTACCTTGAAGCCGAGAATCAAAGCCAAGCCATCCGCCTATTGCGCCGTCCGCGTCACACGGGATCCTTGAATGTGTGGCACGATTTCGGAGAATTTGATTTTGGGTTCGGTCTCGGATTCGTGGTCGACCGAAAGGATGTGCATGCGTCTACCTTCGGAACCATCGACGCGGAGGATTATCTCGTCGCCCGTGTCTATGGTTCCTGGCAAGTGCGCTCGGATCTCAAAATCCGAGCCCGCGTCGAGAATACCTTCGATAACAGCTACGAGCCGGTACACGGATTTCCTCAGCCCGGTATCGGTGCCTTCGTTGGCATCGAATGGAGTTACTGAGCATAGGGTCCACTAAACTACCCGAATTAACACTAAGATAGAATGATGACTGGAGTTCCATTTCAGACGATTTCGTTTCGAGTGATTTCGTGTTTTTTCGTGGGCCTATTATCCACCCTGCAGGCCGAGCCTTTGCGGGTGGTATCGCAGACGGTGGGGACGGATGAGATGTTGCTCGCGGTCGCGGATCCGGAGCAGGTCATCGCTCTCAGTCATATCGCCCGGGAACGGAACTTTTCCGCCGTGGCGAAACAGGCTGAGGGCTTTCCCGTGATTGATCGCGGAGACGCGGAAACCATTCTCAAGTTTCGCCCGGATGTGGTGCTGGTCGCGGATTACAGTCGCGGTGAATTGGTGTCTCAATTAGAACGCGCTGGAATTGAGCTCATGGTTTTCGATCAGTACACGACGATGGAAGATGCCTTCGCGAACTTGCGGCGGCTAGCCCAACGTTTGGGCGCTGGGGCCGAGCCTCGCGCCGAAGCTGTGATTGCCGATGTAAAGAACCGGTTGCGTGATCTTCGAGCACGATTGGAAGGTGTCACCCCGGTTAAGGTTGTCGCGCCGTCGACTTATGGAGTGACGAGTGGTGCGGGCACCACATTTCAGGATATGTGTGATCATGCCGCGGCGGATAACTTGGCCACGACCTTGGGCGGGCTGGAAGGTCACGCCCAAATGCCGCGGGAGCAGATGCTCACGTGGCCCGTTGAAAAAGTGGTGCTCTCGGGATACGAAGTGGAAGCGGCGATCACCCCATTTCTTACTTTGATTCCGTTTCGATTCATGGATGCGGTGAAGAACCGGCGGGTCGCTTTGGTCGAACCCTACATGTTTGGCAGCGTGACCCACTACCGCATCGACGGCTATGAACGTCTGGCCCGGCAACTTCACCCGGAAGTGTTTTCCGATGACTGATTCATGAACCTGTCCGACCGACAAAAATGGGCGATGCCCGCGGCCTTGGGGCTGCTCTTTTCCGGGATGATGGGGTCCTTGATGGTCGGGGACCTGGCGATGTCGCCCGCGATGTTGTGGGCGGGGCTGATGCGCACGGATGAATTGGCCACGACGGTGCTGTGGAATATCCGGCTACCACGCACGGTGGTTGCGATGGAAATTGGGGCCGCTCTCGCCGCGAGTGGAGTGGTGATGCAGGCGTTTTTTCGCAACCATCTCGCGAGTCCGGGGTTGCTGGGCGTCAGTGCGGGCGGCGCGGCCGGAGCGGTGATCGCAATCGGTTCGGGGTGGGCGGCATGGTCTTATTTTACAGTTCCCGTGGTTGCAATTGTTGGCGCGGTGGGCGCAACCCTCGCGGTGGTGGTATTGGCGAAACAAGGAGCGAGCACGGAGCGACTGTTGCTGGCCGGCATCGCGTTGAACGCACTGCTGGGAGCGGTCACCAGTTACGTGCTTTCTAATTTCACCCTGAGTTATGAACGCAATGCGCAGATTATTTTTTGGTTGTTGGGCGGACTCGAGGACCGGACCTGGGAACACGTTGGGATGGCTTCGCCGATCGTGGTGGCAGCTCTGTTTTTGTGGCCGTTGGGACGGTCGATGGACCTGTTGAGCCTTGGACAATCGGAAGCCCAAAGTTTGGGCGTGGATGTAAAGTCGGTCCGCCGTCGAATGTTGATATGGGCGACGGTTATGACCGCCTTGGCGACGGCGGTGGCGGGCATGGTGGGTTTCGTCGGATTGGTGGTGCCGCATATCCTTCGTCTGCTCTTCGGGCCGGAGCATCGCCGGTTGGTACCGGTATCATTGATCGGTGGTGCAGCGTTTGTTTTGTTCTGTGATGTGATTGCCCGTTCGGCGGGAAATATTCGGTTGGGCATCATTACTGCGCTGGTCGGCGGACCCTTTTTCCTGTGGATGTTAAGGAGGGAGTCATGAGTGCATTGACGCTGAATCAGGTGGAGGTTGCCGGTCGGTTGAACCCGTTGGATTTGGAGATTCCAGCGGGTCAGTTGGTGGGTTTAGTGGGCCCCAATGGCAGCGGAAAGTCGACGCTATTGATGGCGTCTTCGGGATTGCTTCCGGCCTCCGGAGAGGTGCGTTGGCAAGACCGTCCGTTGCCGGGGATTCCGCTACTGGAGCGCGGTCGGCTGGCGGCGTGGGTTCCGCAGGAAGCGCAGTTTAGTTTTGGATTCTCGGTGGCTGCGGTCGTAGGGCAGGGACGCTTCGCGCATGGCGACGACGAGGTGGGCGTATCCGGTGCTTTAGAGCGGTTTGATCTGACTCTGTTGGTCGATCGGCCGGTAAATCAATTGTCCGGTGGTGAACGCCAGCGGGTGATGTTAGCCAGATCTTTGGTGGCCGCACCGCAGATCTATTTCTGGGATGAACCGCTGGCGGCTCTCGATGTGAGACACGCTTTACAAGCAGTGGAACTAGCGCGGGAACTTACGCGGTCCGGCGCGACGGTTTTCATGTCGCTGCACGATCTACGCCTGGCCATGGAATTGGACCGCGTAGTCGTGGTGGAAGACGGCGCTCTCCGAGCTGATGGTAAACCTCAGACCGTGCTGACTAACGAATTGTTGAAAACCGTATTTGGGGTGCGGGCGGAAAAGGAAGACGGCTGGAATCTGCAACTCACATGAGTGACCCTGTTCGTCGGATTCGTTGTGAGGTGCTGGATCGGCAGGTCGATGTGCCTGCGAATCCCCAACGCGTGGTGTGTTTGGTGTCGGGCTGGACCGAGACGCTTTGGCGAATTGGGTTGTCTGATCGAGTGGTGGGGGTCTCGAAATATTGTCAGCGCTACGTGGACACGGCAGGCAAAATGATCGCAGGCGACTATCTCAAGGTAGATGAGGGCATATTGGACGATTTGAAACCGGATCTGATCCTGGTGACGGGCGGGGTGCAGCTGGGACTGGCGCGAAGGTGGGTCAAACAAGGCCGACCGGTCTTCGTTTTACCCCTTTCGGATAGTGTGGCGGGCATTTTGGAAAACATCCGTCGTTTGGGTGCGTTGATGAATGCCATGCCGGCCGCCCATGAACTGACCAATGAGATGGAAACCGAAATACGGCGGTTCAGCATGAATCGAGGTGCTTCGAAGCCCCGCGTCTATGCTGAATTGTGGTTTGGGCGGCACCCTCGCATGGCAGGCGGACTCACTTTTGTGCACGACATCATTCGCTTAGCGGGCGGAGAGAATATCATGAGTCATCTTCCGGAAGGCTATCCGCGTTTGGACTTGGCGGAGGTTGAACGTCAGAAACCGGCAGCCATATTGTTGTTTCATGAGGCCGATGACCATCCGTTGGATGTCACTGCATGGCGAAAAGAGCGGGGGTGGTCGGATCGATGGGATTTCAATCTCATCGAGTGCGGGATTGAGCCGGGCAGGAACTTAATTCACGACGGACCTTCCATCCTTGAAACGATCGCGTGGTTGCAAAACCAACCGGGCTTCATTGATTGCGAAAGCCTGTGAATTATGAGCTCTCCCGATCCTGCCAATCCCACCGAAGACGAACACCGCGAAAAGATGGCGGAGGTCAAGGCCGAAATGAAATCGCGCACCGAGGCCGCGCAGGAACGACGTGGCATTCTGATCGTGAATACCGGCCATGGCAAAGGAAAGAGCACTGCCGGATTTGGGGTGGTTGCGCGGACGCTGGCCTACAATCGCAAGGCCGTGGTTATTCAATTTATCAAAGCGACTCCTGATAAGGCCGAAAAGATTTTGCGCGGTGACAACCTGGCCTGGCACGCCGTCGGTGGGGGCTTTACTTGGGATACCCAGGATCGCGCGGCGGATATTGCGCTTTGTGAAAAAGGTTGGGCGTTGGCGGAAGCCGCCATGGCTGATCCAGAAGTGAGTTTGGTGATGCTCGATGAGATGAACATCGTACTTAGTATGAATTACCTTAAAACTGATCGCGTGGTTTCGGCGCTAAAAGCGCGTCGGCCAGATCTCCATATGATCATAACGGGCCGAGATGCACCTGAAGAGCTGTGCGCCGCCGCCGACTTGGTATCCGAGATGAAGGAGATCAAGCACCCGTTCAACGACGGGATCATGGCTCAACCGGGGATCGAATTCTAGGGGTCTCTGCGGGGTTGTTAAATCAACCGATGAAATTCAGATTTGGCCCATGATCCGTGGTTTATTGGTCGGCTTGTTGTTGTGCCCAGCCGCTTTGTTCGCGGTGGAGAACGGTGACAGTAAACACCAAGTTCTATCGGAGTTGGGTCCACCCCGCAGCACCATTGGAATCGGCGATCGGGAAATTCTAACCTATGGTGCGGGCAAGGTGGTGCTGATCGCCGGGAAAGTAAGTGCGATTGAAGGAGAGCTGTCGGTTTCGGCTCCACCGACTCCTGCGCCGACTGCTCCGGCCCCGCGATCCACTCCCAGTGCCAAGTCTCCACCTCCGCCTGTGGCGGCAAGTCGGACGGCTCATTGGTATACCGACCTCGCCCAAGCCAAGGCGGCGGCTGAAAAATCGAACAAGCGTATCCTGGCTCTCTTCACTGGCAGTGATTGGTGTCCGCCGTGTCAGCAATTTGAGGCAAATGTCGCTCACGACGAACAGTTTGCCGGTATCTTTGCTGCGTCGTTTATTTTCTACAAATGTGACTGGCTGCGCAATACGCCGCAGCCGCGGGCGGTGGAGCAGGAAGTGGCGCGGGTGCGCCGCGAATATGGTATCCGCCGATACCCGACGCTGATGGTCTTGAATGCGGCCGGGGAGGAACTGGACGAAGTGGACTGGACCAGTGTGAGGGGCGGTTCGTTCAAGGAGATCATGATCGAGGCGATCGATGATTCTCGGATTGCGACCAAGGACGGCAAAAAAGCTTCGAGCAGTTGGTGGCCGTTTTGAGCCGACTTAATTGAACGCCATCTTGGCGTTATCCTGGAGGTGGTTCGCGATTTCGGCGGCGAAGATATCGCCGTATTGTTCGCGCTTCTTTTCACCCATGCCGAAGATGTCGTGCATAGCGTTTATGGTTTCGGGATATTCACGGGCCATTTGGCGAAGCGTGGCGTCGCCAAAAATAACGTAGGCGGGCACGCCTTTTTCGTCTGCCAGTTCTTTGCGCAACGCCCGGAGCCGGGCGAAGAGGATTTCGTCACACTCGATGGCACCCTTACGTTTGATGCGGACCTTGGCGGTCTTGGTAACCGTCATCGGTTTTGTCAGCATGATTTGGGATCGTGCGCGTAAAATTTCCGCGCCCGCTTCCGTCATTTCAATAGTGGGATATTGACCTTCGGTTTGCCGTAAATACCCGAGCCGCATCAGTTCGCGAAATACTCCCAACCAGTGCGGTCTAGAAAGATCTTTGCCAATGCCGTAGGTCGAGAGTTGGTCGTGTCCCCAGCGCCGAATCTTTTCGGTGTCCGCGCCGGTCAGGATTTCGACCAGATGATTGGCACCAGTGCCGAAGCGAGATGCCTGCGCGACTCGATAAACACACGACAGGAATTTTTGCGCCAGAATCGTCCCGTCGTAGGTGTCGCGCGGTTCGATACAATTGTCACAGGAGGCGCAATTGGCTTCGGGATAGGTTTCGGCGAAATAGGTCAACAGCTCACCACGCCGACAACCGGCTGATTCGGCGTAGTGCAACATCTGGCGCAACTGCGTGCGCGCGACCGAACGTTCGTGCTCATCGGTGATGTCGTCGATGAAGTGTGATTGTTTGGCGGCGTCGCCGGCACTGAAGAGCAGGAGGCAGTCACTCGGTAGGCCATCGCGCCCAGCGCGTCCCGTTTCCTGGTAGTAGCTCTCGATGTTTTTCGGGAGATCGTAGTGGATGACCCAACGGACGTTGGGTTTGTTGATCCCCATGCCGAAAGCAATGGTCGCGCAGATGATGTTGACCTCATCGCGGAGAAACAGCTCTTGGTTTTCGGACCGCACTTCGGCGGGTAAACCGGCGTGGTAGGGAAGCGCCGAAAAACCGCGAGCGACGAGGGCTTCGGCCGTGCGCTCGGTGGTGGCCCGCGTGGCGCAATAAACGATGCCCGACTCTTGCGGTCGTTTTTTCACAAAATCCGTGATTTGGCGGGCAGGGCCATCTTTGGGTCGAACCTTGTAGCTGATGTTGGGACGATTAAATGATGCGACGAAGATCTCGGGTTCACGCAACCGCAGGTGTTTGATGATGTCCTCGCGGACCCGCTCAGTCGCCGTCGCGGTGAGCGCCATAATCGGCACTTCGGGAAGGATGTCGCGAAGTTGGGCGATTTGCCGGAATTCAGGGCGAAAATCGTGGCCCCATTCGGAAACACAATGCGCTTCGTCGATAGCAAGAGCGGCCACATTCCAGCCTGTAAGGTTCTGTTGCCACTCCTTGAGCATCAATCGTTCGGGCGCGACGTAGAGCAGGCGAAACTCTCCCCGGTGAAGTCCCGCCATGCGGGATTTGGCCTCGGCGGAGGAAAGTGAGGAATTGAGAAACGTGGCGGCCACTCCAGCGGCCTGCAGCTGATCCACCTGATCCTTCATTAAAGCGATCAGCGGCGATACCACAACCGTCAGTCCCCGGTCCGGTCGCACCAATGCCGGAAGTTGAAAGCAGAGTGATTTTCCGCCGCCGGTGGGGAGTAGGGCGAAGGTATCCTTCCCCGCGAGATGGGCCTCCATGATCTCACGTTGGAGCGGACGAAATTCGTCGTAACCAAAGGTCAGGCGGAGTGTATCGAGCAGTTCAGACAAGGGTTGTACAGCGCAGGCGTAATTCATCGGTCCGGCAATCCAGTAACCGAAAAATTCACCCCAATTCACACTCGCCACCCCGTCCTCTACGAAACCGAACTTTAACCAATATGGTTAAAGTGTGATTGGGGGTGGGTGGGTGGTTAGGCTTTTTGCCAGGCGCCGAAGTATTCCAGGTCGTTTTGCGCGCCTACGTTTTCGGTGAGTTGGGTGGCCTTGATATCCAGGCGATTGAAGACTTCGGTGACGAAGGCGCGGAAGGAGGCGCTGTCCCAGACGTGGGCGTGTTCCCGGCGTTCGCGGACCCGATTAATCTGGTGAGGAAGATGGATGGAGTCCGCCTCGAGCACGTGCGGGGCCGCGCCGCGGAAGAAATCCATGTAGTGTTCGTCGTCGTTTTCAGTGACGTTGTTTTCGAAGTCCGACCAGAGATGCTCGAACGTAGTGAGCGGGCGGGTCTTGTCGTAAGTGAAGTCCTTGTCGGGCGCGGAGAGGATGACGGTGCCGCCGGATCGGGTGATACGAAAGAGTTCGCGCACGAGTTTGATCGGATTGGCCACGTGTTCGATGACGTGATTGCAGATCACGAAATCGAACCGTCCGTCGGCAAATTGAGCGAGGCCATCGTGATCAATGTCTCCGAGGTGATCGACGGCGACGAAGGCATCGGCGGGGACTTCGGGGAACAGTTCGGCGGCGCGGGTTGCGTCCATCGCATCGAAATATTCGATCGATGCGGTCACCGGAATGTCGGCGGGTTCGTGGAAAGCCCCGATTTCAAGGCCGCCCCCGGTGAGGGTGGTGTAAACGGCATCACGATGTGGACGGAGCTGCATGGGAAGAGAGTCAGAACAGGTCTGGGCGGGGAGAGAAAGAGAAAGATAAAGAATAAAGAGAAAGAATTGGAGCGGTCAGGATAGGCGGAGGAATTCTGCCAGGTCTTTGACGGCGGGTGCGAGCCGATGGGGGCGGGGGCAAGAGCGGCCGAGGGTGTTGAGTTTGCCGGCTTTGCGGTCGGCCTTGAGGTCGGCGTGGCCGATGAGTTGATCACCGGCGAGGAGGGGGAGGGCGTAGTAACCGCGTTGGCGTTTGGCGGCGGGAGTGTAGACTTCCCAGGTGTATTCGAAATTCCAGAGTCTTTGCACGAGATCGCGGTCGATGATGAGGGGATCCAGCGGAGCGAGGAGACGGACGCGGCTCGGGGGGGAGATGGTGGAGTCGAGACGTGGCAGGTCGGTCTTGAGGCAGTAGGCGGGTTTGCCGTCGTCGAAGCGCACCGCTTGCACGTCGTCGACCACGTGGGGGAGCTCCGTGCGTTTGAGGAGCACGAGGCGATGTTGTTTGAGGTTCAGGAGCGTGAGCCAGCGGGAGATGGCGGTGGGGCTGGGCTTGGGTAGGGCGAGGATTTTGGGCGGGATGATGCGTTCGGGCAGATCGTAGATTCGCCGGCCTTTGAAGCGCCGCGCGATGAGCAGGCGGCCTTGGCCGAGGAGTTTATCCAATACCACCTTGGCGAGGCGGGAGTTATTCCAGCCGTTCGAGGCACGGGAATTGTCCGCTATGTGTTCGGACCCGAGGGCACCGCGGTCGGTGATCTCGGCGAGGATGCGGGTGGCGAGTCGTTTCTCCGGCGCCGTGAGTTTACCCATCCAACTGCCGGGAGTGCGGGCGCGCCGCGCGGTTTCGGCGAGAAAGTAGGGCCAATCTGAGATGGGAAACACGGCGAGCACGCCTCGACCGGGGTGGAAGTGCTCGAAGCCGGTGCGTTGATTCGCCGAAAGGGTGGGTTGATTGAGCGGGGCATCGTCACGCACGCCGTAGAGATATTCGTGCAGGTCGCCTTCAGAATAGTGGGCCACGCGGTTGCGCAGGATGTGCTCGTGCATGCGACCACAGACATTGAGCGGATCGATTTGCACGAAGCCAAGGTGGTCGATCACCTCGGCGATGGTGCCGGCGGGGTCGACCAGACCGGTCGCGCTCAGTGCGAAATGCCGAGCGGCGGACGGACTGACAGTTAGGGTGTCCGGAACGAACACGAGTTTATCCTAATCGGATGCCTCGAGTATTATCCCCTTGTAGGGATGGATGTCGATGAGGTTGCCGTAAAAACCTTTTACCGCGGTGTCCATCAATCGATTGTTCACGTAGAAGTAGATAGGGGCGATGGGGGAATCGGCCATGAGGATTTTCTCGGCTTGGCGGTAGAGGTCCCAACGTTCTTCGCGATCGATCGCGTAGCGGGCTTTGTTGACCAGGGCATCGTATTCGTCGCTGACCCAACCGGTTTGATTATTGCCGCTGTCGGAGAGCATGAGCTCGAGGAACGTGGAAGCATCAACGTAGTCACCGATCCAGGCCATGCGGGCGATGGTGTAGTTACCGTCGCGCATGGAGTCGGACTGCACCTTGGACTCCTGATTGTAGAGACCGATA
>CBFHXU010000030.1:0-6963 GCA_965659875.1 uncultured Opitutaceae bacterium | reverse complement strand
TTTGCCGCCACATTTGCTGGATGGCCTCGGCGATACGGCGATGGCCGTCATTGGTGTTGAAGAGAATTTCCAGATCAGGGAATCCGTCACCATTGGGGAATCCGGCTTCGGCCAGAAGTCGTTGGGCTTCGTCTAGGTCTCCAGAAAGCAGATCGCCGGCAGTGTATCCGCCCGTGCCCGGAGGCGTAAGAGCCCGAGCCGGAACTTGTCCGCCGAGGGTAACCTTGGAAACGAGCTGTTCGCGATCGATGGCCAGAGAGAGGGCGCGCCGCACCCGCACATCATCGAGGGGCGGTTTTTTAGTGTTGAACCGATAGTAATAGGTCGCGAGCACAGGATGCTCGTCGAAAACTTTGGAGAGCTCGGCGTCTTCACGGTAGATGGCGAGTTTGTCGATGGGCACGCCGGTGGTGAGGTGGAGTTGGCCGGAACGGAAGGCCGCCTCTTCGCTGGCCGAACTTTCGATCGGGTAAAACCGGATCGCGTTCAGATGAACCTCATCAGCGTCCCAGTAAGTGGGGGATTTGTTTACCTGGATGACTTGGTTCGGCTTCCAATCATCGAGCACAAACGGACCGTTGCCGACGAGGTTGCCGGGGCGCGTCCAGCGGGATCCCCGTTGGTCCATGGCGCCGTGGGCTTCGATGGTAGCTTGATGCACGGGATACCACGACGCATGGGCAATCAGGTCGGGCAAATAGGGGACGGGGTAGGCGAGACGTAGCTCGAGGGTATAGTCATCGACCACCTTTACGCCGACGGTGGCAAAATCGGTGGTCTCGCCGGCCAGAAACGCTTCCGCTCCATCGAGGCAGAACAACATGTAGGCGTATTCCGACGCGAGTTTGGGCGAGAGCATGCGCTGGTAGGCGTAGGCAAAGTCGCGGGCCGTGACAGGATCGCCGTTGGACCACTTGGCGTTATCACGCAGATGGAACGTCCAAGTCTTGAGGTCTTCGGAAGCTTCCCAATGGGTGGCGACGCCCGGGGTGGGGCTAGAGTCCTTCGGATCGTATTGGGTGAGACCTTCGAACAATGACAAGATGATGTTGAAGTCCTGCAGGCTGGTAATGATGTGTGGATCGAGATCGGTGGGCTCCGAGAGATTTCCGAAGTGCAGCACGCCGTCGCGGGTGCCGCTATCGACGGCGGTTTCGCGGGAGCCGCAGCCGGTGGCCAGAAAAGTCACCAGGAGGCTGGCGAGGAGAGGGAGAAGGAAGCCTGTACGCATGAGGCAAGCAGAGCATTCCCGGCGGAGGGTGCAACCAGTGAGAATCGGTTTCATTCTGAATTTTGCGCTTAGGGCGGGTTTGCATTTGAAAGCGTCGTCCCGGTACGGCCACGATGCCCGGCACATGAGTCTGAATCGCAGCGAACAAATGATGGGTGACTACGTGGATGAAAATCCCGAGGAGCTGCGCTATTGGCAGGATAAGGTGAAGTCGACGGTGGCGGAGGAGCGGGATCGTCACGTGGCGGCGGGTTTGTTGGCGGAATCGTTGAGTGACTATTTTGGCGAACGCGCATCGGTAGTGCCTTCATTTCGTGAATTGGCCGATGGGGAGGGTGTGCGACCGACGAGTTTAAAAAATTTGGCGGAATATTGGATCCGGCTGTGGGCGCCCCCTCCGCCCAAAAAGAAGAAAAAAGATCCGTGGGCATCGTAGGGCCGTCGAAAGATTCAGCGCGGAATCGAATTATTTTTCGAAATCGGTAATCGCTCGTTTACAAGATTCGGGGACTTGTTCACATGTTATTCCCAAGCAATGGGAACCCTTAACGGAGCCAAGGCTCCTAAAAAAACTCGTAGGCAGAAGACGAAGGAAATGGTGAAGACCTTCGTGTTGGACACCAACGTCTTACTCCACGATCCGCATTCGATTTTCAAGTTTCAGGAGCACCATCTCGCCATCCCGGTGGAGGTGCTGGAGGAGCTGGACGCCATCAAGTCCGAGCAGTCGACGGAGCGGGGCCGAAATGCCCGTCGCGTGCATCGGATTTTACAGGAGTTGCTGCCTGACTCGCACTCCCTGCTCGAAGGGGTGCGTCTCTCGACCGGAGGCACGTTATCGGTCATCATCAACCGCTACTTTGAGGAGAACAACCTGTCCTCGCCGGCCATGCAGCGGCTCATGGCGGTGCTCAATGATCCGAAAAAGAAGGACAACCGCATCATCGCCTGTGCTCTCTTTGTGCAGGAACAGTCGGATCCGCCGACGATTTTGGTGACCAAGGATGTCAATGTGCAGCTCAAGGCGCGGGCCGTCGGGCTGGAGTCGGAGGATTACCTGAATGACAAGGTTCCCGAGCAGACCGATGAGGAAGACGGTTATCGTGAGGTGCCGGTCTCTATTTACGAATTACAGCGATTTTGTTCGGAGGGAAATCTCGATGTGGGCGAAACGATGGAAGGACAGCCCGATCTCGTGCTCAACGAATACGTCTTGCTGCGCTCGGATGAGGACAAGACGATGCCGGCGCGTTATGTGGGCAACGGGGTGGTGCGCCGCTTGCGGATTCCCGACTCCGTGAAAGCACCGGGAGGCATTCCAATTCGAGCGCGCAATTTGGAGCAGCAGTTCTTCATGGATGCGTTGCTCGACGACTCGATTTCGTTGATCACGTGCTTTGGCAAAGCGGGCACGGGTAAGACCCTGATCTCCACCGCCTGTGCGATTTCCCAGATCATGGATGAGCACGGCCAATACGACGGAGTTTCGATTTCCCGTCCGGTAATCGCCCTCGGCAAGGATATCGGATTTTTGCCCGGAACGCTGGAGGAGAAGATGCAGCCTTGGTTGCAACCCTACTACGATGCACTCGAAGTGCTGATGCCGTCCAAACCGCCCAAGGATCCGCAATTTGCAGCCAAGAAGGTGGCGAAGAAAAAAGTGCGAAAACTGCACGATACCTCGTCATCAGAATCGTCCGCACCTTCGGTGGGTCCGGTGAAACCTTACGACCGTCTTATCAACAGCGGCGTGGTCGAAATCGAAGCACTCTGTTTTATTCGCGGCCGTTCGATTGCCCGCCGGTTTTTCATCTTGGACGAGGCGCAGCAACTTACCCCGCATGAGGTGAAAACGGTAATCACCCGGATCTCCGAAGGGTCAAAGATTGTGCTGATCGGTGACCCTGCGCAGATCGATAATCCTTACGTCGATTCTCGCAGCAACGGGTTGGTCTACTGCCACAATCGCATGAAAGGACATGCCGTCTCAGCGCACGTGAAGTTGAGCAAGGGCGAACGTTCGAAGCTGGCTGAGCTCGCCGCGGATCTACTCTGAGGTTCCCATCCCAATCAGCAGGTTGAGGATTGGTCGAGTGGGCTGTGGGGCGATGCTCCGGGGTCGACGACCCCGGCTACAGCTTCGGGTGGTTTGGTTGTAGCCGAGCTCGTTGAGCTCGGTGCAGCGGAGTGGCTTTGTGAGGCAGATGTACGGGTGTGTCCTCCTTCGTCGCGCCATGCGGGACAACGGAGGACAGGACGACGCCGGCTGAAGCACGGCACTACGTGGGTATGGAGGCGGCCGGCCGAGATGCCGAGTCGTTTACTTCAGCTCCGCTTTGAGCAGCGCGTCCATCGCCTTCGCAATTTCCGGATATTTGGTCGCGAGGTTGTTACGTTCCTCGGGATCTTCGGGCAGGTAAAATAGGGCGCCGGTTTCGGGGATTTCCTCGAAGGTATTGGTGCCGATACGGAAGCGGTCACGGACGCGTCCGGGGGGGTGGTATTTCCAATCGCCTTGGCGGATTGACCATGCGCCCACGCCTTGGGAAACGACGTGTTCACGTCCGTCGCCGCTGCGACCGAGGAGAGTATCCAACTGATTCTGACTGTCAGTGGCACGGCCAGCGGGCACTTTCGCCCCGGTGAGAGATGCGATGCTGGCGAGGAAATCGACCTGACTGACGATGGCATCCGAGAGACCGGGTTTTACCGTGCCGGGCCAGCTGACGATGGTGGGCATACGGGTGCCGCCTTCCCAAACGCTGTATTTACCGCCGTGCCATGGTCCGGCGGCGCGGTGGTCTCCGTTCATTTCCCAAGCGCCGTCGTAGTAGCCATCGAAGAGCACCGGACCGTTGTCGCTGGAGAATATGATCAAGGTGTTCTCCGTCAGATCGAGATCTTCGAGGGTCTCCATGATGCGACCGATTCCCCAGTCCATTTGCACGACCGCGTCACCGCGCACGCCCAGGCTGGTTGAACCGCGGAAGCGGGGATGGGGTATACGAGGCACGTGGTTTTCGTGCACGGCATAGAACATGAAGAACGGGCCGTCTTGGTTTTCGGTTATGAAGTCGATTGCCTTGCCGAGGAAATCGTCGGGCATCTCTTCATCGGTCCAGAGGGCGTCTTCGCCGCCGTCCATCCAGCCGATGCGGCTGGTACCATCGACGATGGTTTTGGCGTGTTGTTCGTCGGCTTGGTTTTTGAGAAGATGCGGATGGGAAAGACCGGTGGGCTTGTCGCCGACTTGGGCCTGGTAGCTGACCTCGACGGGATCGTTCCGGTCGAGACCGACGATATAGCCGTTTTCAATGTAGACGGTGGGAACGCGATCACCGGTCGCCGCCATGTGGAAGGAGTAATCGAAGCCGAGCTGTTGCGGTCCGGGCGCGATTTTGTCGTTCCAATCGAGTGGTTCGGTGGGAGAGCCGAGGCCGAGATGCCACTTGCCGACGAGGGCGGTTTTGTAGCCCACCGTTTTCAGCACGGAAGGGATGGTGGGTTTGGCGGGATCGATGATCAGAGGCGCGTTACCGGGGAGGATCTGCGCCTTCTCGTTACGGAAAGGGTATTCTCCGGTGAGCAAAGAGTAGCGGGATGGGGTGCACGTCGACGCGCTGGCGTAGGCGGCGGTGAATCGCACGCCATTGGCGGCGAGTTTGTCCAAACTCGGGGTATCAATCGCCTCGGCCCCGTAGGCACTCAGATCACCGTAGCCCACGTCGTCGGCGTAGATGATAATGATATTGGGCTGGGCGTGATCGGCGGCAGTGAGCGCCGTGCAAAGCGCTGCGAGCAGAATGAAGAGACGGAGTTTCATAGGGTAGTGGGCTAATAAAAGATAAGGGGAAGGGAGAATTTACGCGGAGGCCTCGCGAGTCTGTTGGGCGAGTTCCTTGATCTCGGCGTCGATGCCTTGGCGGATTTTCTTGGCCATGCGGTCGATGAAGAGCACGCCGTTGAGGTGATCCACCTCGTGTTGAATACAGCGTCCGAGTAATCCGTTGCATGCCATCGTGTGCGGGGTGCCTCCGACGTCTTGGAAACTGACCCGGATCTGATCGGGTCGGACCACGTCGCCGTTGATGCCGGGGAAAGACAGGCAACCTTCTTCGTAGACCGTATCTTCACCGGCGAGAAATTCCACCTTCGGGTTCACCAACGCCATGGGCATGATCAAGTCCAGAGGAGTCGAGATACCGTCGAGTTGCCAATCGAACTCGCGCGGAGCTTGCGAGAGATCGATGACGCAAAACTGGAGGGCTTGGCCAATCTGTTGAGCGGCGAGGCCAATACCCAGCGCTTCGTGCATCGTGTCGACCATGTCGTCGGCGAGTTGAGCGAGATCCTCGTCAAATTTGGTGATAGGAGCACCTTTCTGGCGTAAAACAGGATCGTTGTAGTTAACTATCGGCAGGACCATGAGCGAGGAAAGGTGGGTTTGCCTCGAGCGGGTCGCAACTCGATAGTCCAGTTCTTGGTTGGTTTCGACATTCTATATCTTCCAGTGGTTTGGCTCCCCCGTGTCGTGGAGGGGGCGGTAGCTGGGGCGTCGAAATGAAGGGTGGTCGCTCAATTCTTTGGGTCGTGACGACCCAATGGCGGGGCCAAGCCTGGAGTGGCGGGGGTGACCCTCATGCGCCGACGCCGAGACTGACGGAAATGGCGGCTCGTGGGGTAAATTTCAACCAGGCATCGACGCCTCACCCATTCGGACCTTTCGCTCGGGCGGCGATGATGACGGGAATGCCATCGCCGGAAAACGGCGTGGTCGACTATTTCGATCCGCTTCCACCGTCCTCGCGCACGATTGCCCATGATCTCGGCGAAGCCGGTTACTGCACCGCTTATTTTGGGAAATGGCATTTGGCCCAACGTGACCCGAGTACCCCGTTGGTGGGGGCAGCCCATGCGCGCCAGATTGTGCCGCCGGATTCGCGAGGTGGGTTTGAGTTTTGGGAAGGTTTTGAAAGTGGATATTTACTCAACGATCCGTGGTTGCATGGCACCCGAAATCCGGAGCCGGTGCAGTTCTCTGGCTACCAGAGTGATGTATTGGTCGATCGGGCCGAAGCCTGGGTTTCCGAACAAACCGGCCCGTGGTTTGCGGTGGTAAGCATGGAGGCGCCTCATCCGCCGTATGATGCGGATGTGCCGGATGATTTTAAGAATCAGAAGGAAATCGAACTATTGCTCCGCGATAACGTTCTGAGTTCCGCGCGCGATCGGGCGACTCGTGAATTACGTGGTTATTACCGCCATATCGCGGCGACGGAAGCGGCTATCGGTCGGCTGCTCGACGCCTTGCCGGAGGAGGTGATCGTGGTGGTGACGTCCGTGCATGGTGACATGCACGGATCGCACGGAAAATTTCGGAAGGGATGGCCTCACGAAGAGAGTGTGCGCGTGCCGTTCTTGGTTGCGGGAGATCTTCGCCGGGAAGGTGGCGGGGTAGATCCGTCGCCCGTTTCCTTGCTCGATCTGCCGGACATGTCTCGCGCCTGGAGCGAAGGACGAACCTGGGAATGTCAGCGTGACCGGGCGCCGATATCCATGCCCTCGGTGGTCGCGTTACCCGATCAATGTGATCGGGTGTGGTCGGGATGGCGTTCGGCGGAACGGAAAGTAATCAGGTTGGCTGACGGATCGCCGTGGCTGGAATTCGATCTGGTGAATGATCCGCTCGAGCAGCGGAATTTGGCTTCCCCTCGTTCTCAATCGTAGACGAC
>CBFHXU010000029.1:0-25204 GCA_965659875.1 uncultured Opitutaceae bacterium | reverse complement strand
GGACGCTCGGCACCAGACTGAAATTCGCGAAAATACTACTGGAATGATAGCGGAAATACTCATTGTCACCGTAACGCACACGGAACGAAAAGGAGTGATTCGCATAATTTCGGCTCGCCCAGCCAGGAAACGCTACCATGCCCACGATTCGTAAATCACTTGATCAGATCACAGCCCGAAAGCCGTCAAAGGCAGACAAGGTGCGGTTGGAAAAACTTGCGGAAAAGTCTGATGCGGAAATCGATTTTTCGGACCAACCCAACATTACTGACGCAGCGATCAAAAGAGGAACCGTCCGCATAGTCGGCCGTGGTGGTAAAAGACCGGGAGCTGGTCGCCCTGCGCTCGGGAAAACCCGCAAAAGCATCAAACTTTCGCCGTCAGCCGTGCGCCGTTTGGAAGACTATGCTCGCAGGAAAAAACTCCCCCATTTCTCCGCCGCAGTGGAAGCCGCGAGCGAATTGTTGGAGCGGTTAGGGTCTAAGCCAACGAATCGATAATTTGATTCATTTTCTGCTGCTCTACCTCTTCTTGCGGATTCTGAAATATCGGGAGTTCTTCGTCCGGCAACGAAAGCACGACGAAGTAGTTCTGATAATAGTGGTAGGGATCAAAACAGCGCAGTTTCTGAACACTCACCTTGTCGGCCGAATACGGATACCAATTTTAGAGATGCTTCTTAGCGGTCCTTGTCGTGTAACGTAGATTCGTTGATCGGAAGCATCGATTACGATATCGGTTCTCAAGTTGAATGACAAAATTGCCGCAATTGCACTCAATACTGCGGGGATGAGAAAGGTTGGCGTAACCAGAGCTCCAGCATACGAAAAACTGACCCAAAGGACGCTGAAGAATGCGAACAAAGTCGTTTTCCAGAGATGGTTTCGCGATACCCGAACGACCGGGGGATCTGTCCGATCAATTCTACAGATCGTGATAATCATGGCGAATATCTTTGAACCAAAGCGACACCATGAATCGTCCTCGAAACCCTAGTAGACCTGTTCGTCGAGGAGCTTGAGGAGTTCGTCCTCGGTTACTCGGCGCTGCTCCATGCTGTCGCGTTCGCGGAGGGTGAAGGTATCGCCTTCGCCTTCGATGGTTTCGAAGTCGATGGTCACGCAATACGGCGTGCCGATCTCGTCTTGGCGACGGTAGCGGCGGCCGATGGCGCCGGCTTCGTCGTAGAATACGGCGAAACGGCGTTGGAGTTTTTGGTAAAGCGCCTTCGCGCGAGCGGTGAGTTCTTCCTTCTTTTTTAGGAGGGGCAGCACAGCCACTTTAACTGGCGCGATTCTCGGGGAGAGGCGCAGCACCGTGCGGGTTTCCGTGCGACCTTTGTCGTCGGTGACGTCTTCCTCGGCGTAGGCGGCGGCGAGCACGGCGAGGAAGATGCGATCCACGCCTACGGCGGGTTCGATGACGTGGGGCACGAATTTCTTCTTCGATTCTTCGTCGAAGATTTCCTGCGGCTTGCCGGAGGCTTCGGCGTGTTGGTTGAGGTCGTAGTTACCGCGCGCGGCGATACCCCAGAGCTCCTGCACTCCGAATGGGTATTTGAACATGATGTCCGTCGTGCCGCGCGAGTAGAACGCGAGTTTGGCCTTCTCGTGGTCGAAAAGGGAGAGGTGGGATTCGGGGAGACCGATGGAGACCAGCCAGTCCCAGCACCACTGGATCCACTCCTTGTGCGCGCTTTCCCAGTCGGCGTCTTCGTGAATAAAATACTCCATCTCCATTTGCTCGAATTCGCGCGAGCGGAAGATGAAGTTGCGCGGCGTGATTTCGTTGCGGAATGATTTGCCGATTTGGGCGATGCCGAAGGGCAGTTTTACGCGGCCGGTGTCGACGACGTTTTTGAAGTCGACGAACATGCCTTGGGCCGTTTCGGGGCGCAGGTAGGATTTTGATGAACCGTCACGCAGCGCGCCGACGTTGGTGTCGAACATCATGTTGAAGTCGCGGGGAGGCGTGAGACTGCCGGGTTCGCCGGTGGCGGGCGACGGGATGAGTGAGATTTGCTCGGGTGTGGCCTCGGTGAATTCTTGGGCGACGACGGCCGCGAGTTCGCCTTGGATCGCTTGCTTGCGTTTTACCTTTTCGGCGGCGGCTTGGAGATCGGCGGTGGTGTCCTCGGATTCGAGTGCGGAGACATAGCCATGGGTCGTGCCGTCAACGACGACGGCGGAGAAAAAGAGTTGGTCGGCGCGGAAGCGTTGTTTTGACGCTTTGCAGTCGACGAGAGGATCGGTGAACCCACCGACGTGGCCGGAGGCTTCCCAGACTTTCGGGTGCATGATGATCGACGTCTCGATGCCGACCACGTCGTCGCGGCGGCGCACCATGTCGTCCCACCAGCAATCGCGGATGTTCTTCTTGAGCTCGATACCGAGCGGGCCGAAGTCGAAGAATCCGTTGTAGCCGCCGTAGATTTCGGACGACTGGAAGACGAATCCACGGCGCTTCGCGAGGGAAACGATGGACTCCATTAGGTTGGCGGATGACTCGGCAGGTGAGGACATAGGGAGCGAGATAGCCAGAGCTGGCTATCTCGCTCAAGTAGCAAGTAACAGGTATCAAGTAACAAGATTTTCGGACGGAGAGGCAGGAACGACCGGGAGCGTGGGTGGCGGGGTGAGGTTTCGTTGGTTTGAGGGAATGAAATTTCACGGGAAAATTGTCTGAATTTTCGGACAATTGCGTTGCTGATTTGGGGGTGGGTTTCAGAACGGACAACCTGCCTTTACCCCGATGTCACCTAGTTTTGGTGATCGTCTCTCCTCTGCTCCATGCATCTCGAATACATCACTCTCGGCGCCTATTTTGTGTTGCTGATCATTATCGGCGGGGTCTTTGCCCGCTTTAACAACAACCTGAGTGACTTCGTGCGGGGCGGGGGCCGGGGCACGTGGTGGATGGTCGGCACGAGTATGCTCATGGCGGGTATCAGCGCGTTTACCTTTACCGGTAATGCGTCGGCGATTTACGAGGCGGGGCCCTCGGCGATCATCATCTACGCCGCCAATATTTTGGGCTTCATCATGGGCGCGACGTTTTTGGGCCGGTGGTGGCGGCAAAGTCGGGCACACACTTCGGGCGATTTGGTGCGGGCTCGTTTTGGGTTGGGCGCGGAACAGACGTTTGTGGTGACGGGTGTCATTCTGAACCCGTTGCAGGCCGCGATCCAATTGTGGGCCTTGGCGGTTTTTGTGAGTGCGGTGTTTGGCATTCCGGTGATGTGGATGATCATCATCATCGGTCTGATCACGTTGGCTTATTCCACGTCCGGTGGCATGTGGGGGGTGATGGCGACCGATGTCATCCAGGGCGTGATCATGTATGGCATGACGATGTTGATGGGCGTGCTCTGCATCATGGATGTCGGTGGCGTAAGCGCGTTTATTGAGAACTACCAAAAGATGGTCGCCGAAGGCAGTTTCACTTTCGTGAAAGAGGAAGGACAATTCGCGAACGACCGTTACACGGGGCTCTGGATGTTGATGGCGTTCATCATGCAGATCATTTCCCAAATTCACCTCGGTGCGGCCAACAAGTTTCTGGCGTCCAAGGATGGGAGCACGGCGTCGAAAGCCAGTTGGTTCTGCATGGGATTGATGGCGCTGGGTGTGGCGGTGTGGTTCATTCCGCCGATGGTCGCGCGTTTCCTTTACGCCGATGAAGTGATGGCCATGGCGGTGGGCGATCCGTCCACGACCTCCTACGCGGTCATTGCCAAGCATGTGCTCCCCAACGGACTGCTTGGCGTGATGATCGCCGCGATGTTCTCCGCCACCATGAGCAGCATGGACTGGGGACTGAATACAACGACTGGTATTCTCGTGAACAATTTCATCCTACCGCTCCGTCGTTGGAGAGGTAAGGCCAAGCTCAGTGATCTTTTTCAACTTCGCCTGTGCCGTACCATCACCGTGATTCTGGGACTCCTGATCATTTCGATGTCGATCGGTCTTTCCAACCAGACCCGCTTTGCGATGTTCGATGCTTATATGGTGTTGTCGTCGGTCTTGGCGGTGCCGCTGACGTTGCCGCTGGTGGTGGGCATCTTCATTCGGAAGATGCCTGGTTGGTATTATTTCGTGATGCTCGGTGGAGGCATGGCGCTTTCGATCTACACCATGATGGACGAGAAGCTAAACGGTAATGTATGGGCCCTGCAGGAGCGCAGTTTCGTGGTCGTGCTGGGGGCCTTGGTGGCACTCATGATCGCCTGGCCGTGGCGACACAAACGCAGCAACGAGGACCTCGAGCGCGAGACCGAACTTTGGAAACGCACCGCGACGCCGGTCGATTTCGAAAAGGAAGTCGGTGGCTCGCTTGACGGCGCGCAGGCGCGCATCACGGGTAATCTCATCCTCGTCACCGCCGGTCTACTGGCCGCGTTTCTACTCGTGCCCAACACGCTCGGAGATCGTTTCGTGATTCTTTGTCTCGTGGGCTTTGTGGCCGCCTGTGGCAGTTGGCTGCGATTTGTCGAAGGCCGCAAAGACTAGGGCACTGGGCTTGGATTTGAGGGTAGGGCGCTTTCGCCGACGGAATCCCTCTCCAAGGGATGTAGATGGCGTAGCAAAGCGCCGAACGCGGTGGCAAAGCAAAGTAGGGTGAAACTGCGCGCCCTCCAGAGGCGGACAAGCTCGGCTGTCAGGTCCCACCTGCGATTGCTGGGAGGATTCCCATTGCAGCTCGACGTGCGGTATTCGATAACCGCCGTTCGTTCGTCGCATCATGAAGGAATCGTTTTCGCCACAAGAGTTCGCCCGCCTGTTGGAGTTGGTCCATTTGGGCATGCGCACGGTGATGTCCCGACAAGGTGGCCAATCGCCGCACTATGCGCGCTACGCCGGGATTGAACAAAAGATCCTCAAACTCGCGGAGCGTTATGGTTGCAGTGACCTGGTGGATGTTGGCGGCGGCGGCAATCTCGTGCCGGCGGCGAAAGTTGATGCCGATAAAGAGCTGCGCAAAATGGTCGGCGAATCCGACAACGATATTTTTTGGCACGAGCTCGTCGCGCGTTTGGCCGACCGTGACCTCGGGGTGGAGCAGGCCACCAAAGCACTGAGCGAGGCCCCCGGTCCGCCCATCAACGCCGATGCCCGTCTGAAGGAAATCGAAGAAGCCTACTGGGCAGAATTCGAGAAACACGACCTCGCCCGGGTGATACTCATACGCGGCGATAAAGGCTAGCCCCTTCCACCGAAATATAGATACACAACAACTTATCAATCAGTAATAAACATACCATTGTCACTTGCTAAGTGACAAACTGGAGGGGTGCGGATGGGCGATGTGGCGGTTTTGAGGGGAGTGGGCCGAGGGACTTTGATTTCGGTGCGCGGGGCGATTGCTTAATCAGGGGATATGCTCCATCTCGATGGTTATGGGCGCCTCGGCATTAGCTTCTAATCCGTTTTATCTGCCGGTCTGGTTCGAGCTGGGCGCGGTAGGATTGCTGTCGATGTCAGCTGCGATCGTGGCGATTAAACGGGGTTACGATGTGGTGGGAGTGGCGGCGTTGGCGTTGGTGACGGGCATGGGCGGCGGCCTGATTCGGGACGGCATTTTTATTCAACAAGGTCCACCGGCGATGACGACGGATCCGCGTTACATTCAGGTCGCCTTGGTGGGGGCACTGGTCGGGGCCTTGTTGGGGGAACGCATCAGTTATTTCCGTCGTATTATCGCGGGTGTGGACGCGCTGGCGCTGGGAGCTTATGCTGCGTTTGGAGTGCAGAAGTCTTTGGGTGCGGGATTGTCGGTTCCGGCTGCCATCCTGGTGGGTGTGATCAACGCGGCGGGTGGCGGGCTCTTGCGCGATGTGATCACCAACGAAGAGCCATTGGTTTTCCGACCGGGTCAGTTCTACGCGCTGGTTGCCGTCGCGGCCTCCACGTTGTTTGTGGTTCTCACCGTGGAGTTGGAGTTGGCGCCCATGGACTCGGCTTGGATTGTGATCGGGGTGACGGTCGTTTTCCGCGGCCTTACTATCCTTTTCAATTGGAAAACTGCCCCGTTGGCTCCCCCGCCGACTGCGCCGCCATCAATCTAACGCAAAATCGGTCGCCACCCCGGTGGATGGCGGCCGATTCGCTTTCTTCCTCAACTAACTGACCCGCGGATGATGTGGGGGGTGGCTAGGTTTGACCTCTGCGATCGATGACGTCGCCTCGAAGTCGGGTTCGAGCGCCCGCGCGACCCAACGATCGAGACGGCGCCAAAGGTTTTGGATGATTTTCATTTTTAAACATAGTTTGATGGCTGGTGGTTGACAGGGCTTACGCGATCATCCGCCGTCGTCCCGCTATCGCGGGACTAGGGCGAGATCACGGCGTCCCACAAGGCGAGGACCTCGAAGTCCTTGCGCAGGCGGTTTTCGCCGGCGGTGCGCAGTTGACGGGCCCTTTCCCGGGAAACCCCGAGTTCGGAGCCGATCACGTCGAGGGTGGCATCCTCGATGTGGTAGCGACGAACCGCGTGGGCCTGCCGATCAGGCAGACGGCACAGGGCGTCGAAGAGCTTGCTGAGCAAGTCTCCGCGTTCCGCGTGGTCGGCCGGGCACGGCGATTCCGGATCAGCAAGATTTTCGTCGAGGACCGGAGTCCCGGCTTCTTCTGCGGCGAGGTCAGCCTGGGCGGCCCGCACCTCAGCGGTGGAGAAGTCGAGGGCTTCGGCGATCTCGACGGTTAAGGGATCACGACCGAGCGTATGCGTGAGTTCATGCTCGATCCGGGAGACGGCGCGGACCCGTTCCCGCCTCCGACGGGCGAGGGGGTCGAGACGTCTGAGTTCATCGAGCATGGCCCCGCGGACCCGCACGAAGCAGAAGGCCCGGGCTTCGGTGGTGGGACCGTCGAAACGGAGCGTCGCATTGACGAGAGCCTCGCGGCCGGCGGAGGCCAAATCATCGCGATCGACATGAGCAGGGAGTCGGGGCGCGATGCCGGCCAGAGCACGATCGACCAGATCAAGCAATTCGACCGGATCGGGCGCGGGGCTGGGTGGGCAGAGGGTATTTGGTGCTATCATGACGAAACGCCCGCCGGAGGTTTAGGTTTTACTTGGTCCCAAGGGGAGACCTCGTCCGGAGGTGGGTTTCGCGGGCAAAAAAAATCCCACTTCCGGTTGGGAAGTGGGCGGCGTATTCGAAATTAGAATCGTTTACTTAGTGTACACCACTTCCCGGGTTAAGACGGCCGTGCTTGTTGGCATCGTTACGACCGAGCATTACTCGCCAGTCGCTTCGAATAAGACCAACACGGCCCACCACAGATTTGACCATGGACATAGGGCACAGCTTGGCCGCAAACGCGGTTGCTTTATATGCCTGTAAGGTGGTGGTCATCGGGATGGGAGGAGGGAGAAAAATCGAATGGGTTCGCAGGAGATACGGTCGGGCGATCGGAGGGATCAAGGGGTTAAACCGTAAAAATTTAAAAAAAGTTAAGAATTCTTTTTGGCGGATTTGGCAATCTCAGAATTATCCGGCTTTGCGGCGGTTTTTGGCCGATGGCTTCCGTGGCTTGGCGGCGGGGCTCTTTTTGCGGGCGGTGGGTTTGGTTTTGGCGGGCTCGTGAAGAGGACAGGTGGCCCCGTCGAACCAGGTGCCTTCCACCTGGGTGCGGGTGGGAATCGTAGGGATACCGTATTTGTGGTAGTGCAGTTGGCCGGCGAGTAATTCGAGCGCAAGTTCGCCGACCGCGTGGTGGTTTTGGCGCACTCCGGCGACGGAGCCATCCTGATCTTCATCTCCTAAAAATAGGTCAATGAAAGCGACATCGTCAGGGATCTTGAGCCCCAATTCATCCAGACAGGGTTGAATGAAGGACCGTTTGCTGATGATCACCTCGGGCCGGTGGGTTTCATACCAGGTTTTGAATTGAGCGGTGTCCGCGACCACGTGACCGGTCGTCTCGGTCATCCACTCGTCTACTTTTTCGGCTTCGGGAAAAAGATGGATAGGGATGCGTTCCTCCGGCGGATGGAAGGCGTGTGAGATGAGCAGGCCGGCGTTCCAATGATGATCCACGGCATGATCCCAGCCGCGGTGCATGACGGCCCCGATGCGTTTGTAGCCGTGATCTTCGGCCCGCTGCATCGCGAGGCGCATGATACTGCAGTGGTCGTTGTTAACCTGATGGAGTTCGGGATCGTGGGGAAAGTATTCAATTTTAACCGCACTGAAGGCCGACCAATCGAAGTGCAGCGAAACGTCGGAGGCGCGACGGTGTGACGCGATGAGGACGCCCGTAATTCCACGGGCTTGCAGGATCTTACTCATGCGGGTATGCGAAAGACCGGGTTCACCCATCCAAAAATGGTCCAGTTTGAAACCGAGTTCCTCCGCTTTGGATTTGGCGCCCTCATAGAATTCTGGATGGGCCGTCGTTTTTTGCCAGCCGAGTTTGGTATCCCAGTTGGTAATGTAGGCAAGGGTGGGCGGGTTGCGCCGTTCCATGACCTTGCCGCGATAGGCGACGAGGGCCTGCAGCACGGGGTCGGGTTGATAACCCATCTCCTTGGCCAGCTTTTGGATCCGCGTGCGGGTCTTCTCGGGTAGGCGAGGGTGGTTGCGGAGCGCGAGTGAGACCGTGGTCACATGGACTTCGGCTCGCGTGGCGATATCAGCGAGGGTGACGCGGCGGTTTCCGGACATGGGGCGGGGTTACAGCAGGGGATTGACGAGCGAGGGGAGCTCAAGCCACTCTCCCAAACTCCCGAAAGTCAAACTAAGTCAATTGTTAGTATAGTCGGTGCGTTGAGAGTATAGTTCGCGCACGGGTTCATGACCCTCCGCTTTCGAGGACCCTAAATACACACCCACCCACCCACCATGAAGTCACGTCATTTTGCGGGTATACCCGCGATCCCTTATGAAGGTCCCGGCACGGATAATCCGCTCGCCTTCCGCCACTACAACTCCGCCGAAGTGATCGACGGCAAGACGATGAAGGAGCACATGCGCTTCGGGATCGCCTATTGGCATTCTTTTCGCGGCACCGGCGCCGATCCGTTTGGTCCGGGCACGATCGTTCGCCCGTGGGAAAAAGGTAAGAGTGAACTCGCCGTGGCCAAGACCCGTATGGATGCGGCCTTCGAGTTCTTTCAAAAAATCGACGCGCCATTCTGGTGTTGGCACGACCGCGACATCGCTCCCGAGGGCAAGTCCCTCAAGCAATCGCACAAGAATCTCGATTCGATCGTCAAGCACGCCAAGGCCCACCAAAAAGAGACCGGCATCAAGCTCCTCTGGGGCACCGCCAATCTGTTTTCCAACCCCCGCTACATGTGCGGCGGTGCCACTAATCCCGACGCTCACGTCTTCGCTTACGCTGCGGCGCAGGTGAAAAAGGCGATGGAAGCCACCGTTGAACTTGGGGGAGAGAACTACGTCTTCTGGGGCGGCCGCGAAGGTTACGAAACGCTGCTCAATACCGACATGAAGCGTGAGCAGGATCACCTCGCGCGCTTCCTCCACATGGCGGTGGATTACGCCAAAGAGATTGGCTTTACTGGTCAGTTCCTCATCGAGCCCAAGCCCAAGGAGCCCACCAAGCACCAATACGACTTCGACGTTGCTTCGGGGGTCGCCTTCCTGCGCACCTACAAACTCGACAAGCATTTCAAGTTCAACATCGAGACCAACCACGCGACCCTCGCCGGCCACACCTTCAATCATGAGATCGAAGTCGCGGCCGCGCACAAGATGCTCGGTTCGATCGATGCCAACTCCGGCGACATGTTGCTGGGCTGGGACACCGACCAATTTAACACCGACGTGAAAGAACTCACCCTCGCCATGATCTCGATCCTGCGCGCCGGTGGTCTCGGCAGCGGCGGTTTCAACTTCGACGCCAAGCTCCGCCGTCCTTCGACCGATCCGAAGGATCTGTTCTACGCCCACATCGGCGGCATGGACGCTTATGCGCTGGCATTCAAACTTGCCCGCAAGGTTCTCGCCGACGGCAAGTTCACCGACCACGTGAAGAACCGTTACAGCAGCTTCGACACCGGCTTCGGGAAAGACGTCGAGAAGAAGAAAGTCGGCTTCAAAGATCTTGAGAAAGTCGCTTTTAAACTCGGTGAACCGAAGCTGAGGTCCGGCCACCAGGAGTATCTCGAAAACCTGCTCAACACCTACCTGCACGGTTGAGCTCTTGTTAGACTTCCGGGGGCGTCCACCACGGACGCCCCTTTTTCGTATCCCTTCAAGGGCCGGCTCATTTTGACCGCCCCGCCGTTTCTCCAACTTACCCCATGAGTGACCCCACCAACGTAAAACTCTCCTTCCGCGAAAAAGCGGGTTACAGCTTCGGCGATGCATCGGCGAACTTCGTGTTCCAGATGTTTATCTTTTTCCCAACGGCGTTCTATGTCGACTCGATCGGGATCAGCGCGGCGGCGATGGGTGCCATGTTGTTGTGGGTACGTCTGAGTGACGCGATCACGGATCCGGTGATGGGCGTGATTGCGGATCGCACGACGCATCGGTGGGGTAAGTTCCGGCCGTGGCTGGTGTGGTCGGCGATTCCGTTTGGCCTGATGTTTTGGGCGGCGTTTTCGGTGCCCACGGGATTCAGCGATTCGTCCAAACTCTGGTATGTGATCATCACTTATACCGTGCTCATGATAGTGTATACGGTGAACAACGTTCCCTACGCTTCGCTCAACGGCGTGATGACGAGTAACAGCAGTGAACGCACGGCGCTTTCTTCGTATCGATTCGTGGCGGCGATGATCGCGACCTTCATCGTACAGGGATTCACGCTGCCGTTGGTCACGAAGTTTGGCGATGGCAGTGTCACGGATTCCAAAGGTTGGTCGGCTACGGTGGGGCTGTATGCGTTGATTTCGGTGGCTTGTTTTGTGATCACATTTTTCTCGGTCAAAGAGCGCGTGCAGCCTCCGGCCGGACAAAAGGCGGACCTCAAGAAGGACTTTAAAGAGGTACTGAATAATCGTCCTTGGTTGGCGATGTTTGGCATGACGTTGTTCGTCTTCATCACGCTCGCGTTGCGCGGCAACGCGAACTACGTGTTCGTCACGCGTTATCTGAGCTCCGAGGGACTCCTCAGATTTGTCGAGAGTCTCGGGCTGACGGCGACGGCGGCTGATCTCCTCAACCCTTCCATGGGACTCCGTGCGCTGGATCTGTTTGGCATGGTCGTAAAGCCAGGGGCGAGCCCTTCGGTGGTTGGCTTCAGTGTGCTGAGTATGATGGGTACGTTTGTGACGATTGTCGGCGTTCTCTTGGCCAAGCCGTTGGCAGATCGATTTGGCAAGAAGGCGGTGTTCACGGTCGGGCTAGCGGGAGCGGCGGTATTCCAATCGCTGCATATGTTTGTCGCCCCGGAGGATGTGAGCATGGTCGTGATCATTACGATTCTGACGAGCTTCAGCTACGGCCCTACGATTCCACTCTTGTGGGCGATGATTGCCGACACGGCTGATTACAGTGAATGGAAGAATAACCGTCGCTCGACGGGCTTCGTTTTTGCGGGGGTGGTTTTTGCGCTCAAAGCCGGCCTCGGATTTGGTGGAGCGATCGCGGGTGGTTTACTTTCGATGTATGGTTACACGGCTGCGACAGCCAACGATCCGGCAGTCCTAGAGGGTGTGCGCACGATGGTGGGCCTGCATTCGGGCGGCTGTTTCTTCATCGGCGTTATCTTCATGTTGTTCTACCCGATCACTAGGGATGTCGCGACCAAGATGAGCGACGAACTTGCGGCCCGTCGTGTGGCGGCAGGTTAATTTACTCGCGAACATGAAACGTCTATTGCTGGTTATTCTTCTGGGGGTTTTGGCCGCAGGCGAGTTGGCGGCTGAGGATGGTTATCGTCTTTGGCTGCGGTATGATCGTTTTCTCTGGAAGAAGGTGCGCGAGTCGTTCAGCGAGCACTTGCAGGTGATTGTGCTGCAGACTCCGACCGGGGCGAACTCGGAGGTGTTGGCGGCGGCCCAGGATGAATTGCTGCGCGGCATGGATGGGATGATCGATCACCAACCGCCTATCTATGTGGTCGGGGGTGAACCGTCCGCGGAGCTGAAGACCGATGGTTTTACGCTCAAAAAAGTGACCGTGGACGACCGGTCAGGAGTGCGGATCTCTGCGAACTCCGATGCGGGAGTCCTGTATGGGGCCTTCGATCTGCTGCGACGCCTGCAATTGCGCGAGTCGATGGAAACCCTCGACTACTCATCGACGCCAAAAATCGCCCGGCGGGTCCTCAATCACTGGGATGACCTGAACCGGTTCGTGGAGCGCGGTTACGCCGGGTTCTCGTTGTGGGAGTGGTCGTATCTGCCCGAGATTAGGAGCCCCCGCTATGAGGACTACGGGCGAGCGCTGGCATCGCTGGGCATCAACGGGTCGGTCATCACCAGCGTGAACGCCAACGCGTTGGTGCTGACGCCGGACTACCTGATCAAAGTCGCCGCGTTGGCGGATGAGCTGCGGCCGTGGGGGGTGCGTCTTTACCTCACCGCGAGATTCAGTGCTCCGATCGAGATTGGTGGGCTCACGACCGCCGATCCGTTGGATCCTGAGGTCCGAGCCTGGTGGGACGCCAAGGTCGATGAAATTTATCACCACGTGCCAGACTTCGGCGGCTTTGTGGTGAAGGCCAACTCCGAGGGGCAACCGGGACCTCACGAATATGGCCGCGATCACGCGCAAGGGGCCAATATGTTGGCGGCGCCGCTGGCGAAGAACGGGCGCGATGGCATCGTGATGTGGCGGGCGTTTGTCTACGATTTTGAGAACGATACCGATCGGGTGAAGCAGGCCTACAACCAGTTCGTGCCCTTGGACGGAAAGTTTGCCGACAACGTGCTGGTGCAGATCAAGAACGGCCCACTCGATTTCATGCCGCGTGAGCCCTTTAGCCCGTTGTTCGGGGCGATGCCGCAGACGCGTCTGATGCTGGAGTTGCAAATCACCCAGGAGTATCTCGGATCTTCGCACCAGTTGGCCTACTTGGCGCCACTCTTCGAGGAAGCACTCGATCAGGACACCTATGCGCAAGGTGAGGGTTCGACCATTGCGACGGTAACGGACGGTTCGCTCAAACAGCACGAATTGTCCGTGATCGCGGGAGTCGCCAACACCGGAACGGATCGCAACTGGACCGGGCATCCGTTGGCGCAGTCAAATTGGTATGCGTTTGGGCGTTTGGCGTGGGATCATTCGCTGAGCTCAAAGGAGATCGCCGAAGAATGGGTGAAGCTGACCTTTGGCCCCAAAGAGCCGTCCCCAAAAGAAGACCGGGCGCATGCCGAGATCGTTGACCTGCTCTTGGGTTCGCGCGAAACGGTGGTAAATTATTCCATGCCGTTGGGCCTGCATCATATCATGGAACGCGGTCATCACTACGGCCCCGGTCCATGGGTCACGGGAGGCCGGCCCGACTGGACCGCCCCATACTACCATCAAGCAGATGAGACCGGCATCGGCGCGGATCGGGTTGCCAGTGGTTCGAATGCCATCGAGCAATACGCGCCGGAATTGCAGGCAGAGTGGGGCGACTTAGAGACTGTGCCCGAGGAGTTGTTGCTCTGGTTCCATCACGTGCCCTGGGATCATGAAATGAATTCGGGCCGCTCGTTGTGGGATGAGCTCTGTCTGCGTTATCAGCAAGGCGTCGACGAAGCGGATGCGATGCTTGCCCAGTGGGTGAAGGTAAAGCGATCGATCGATGACGAACGCTGGGAAGCCACCCGCCAACGGTTTGTGGTGCAAGCCGCCCACGCCCGAGAATGGCGTGATGCGTGTTTGTTATATTTTCAGCAGTTCTCGAAGCGTCCTTTGCCCGAAGGCGTAGAGGCACCGGAGCACGATCTACAGCACTACATCGATGTGGATCGCCGCTATTTCCTCGGCCACCCCGGCGATTACTGAATCATTCCCACGAGGTTGTTCCTGAAAACCGACTTGATTTGCCGAAAGGGGTCGTTCACGTTGCCCGACCCTCGCAAGAGGCACGGTCGCTCCGGCGATTCGGAGACGGACGCATAGTCTCAGTTGGTTAGAGCGCTTCCTTCACACGGAAGAGGTCACAGGTTCGAGTCCTGTTGCGTCCACCACCGATTTGAATCAAATCGGTGCCCGCCATAGCCCAACGGGCGAAGGAGGGCGGGCCCGCCACTCAGATCTGCTACGGCAAATAATAATCTGCCAACCGAAGCTGGCCGCGATTTTGCCTCGCCGGAACCGTCCCCATCACGTCGGGTCACAAGACCAAACGACCGCCGTCTCTGCGCACATATGTCCCAACAACCTTCAAATCACCAGAAGTGGTATCGCCTCGTTTTTTTGGCGGTTGGGTTGGGGGTGTTGATTTGGCAAGCGGGTCCGCGCGGCTCGGTATGTTTGCCGGGGATTAGTTGTGATCTGACGTCGTCACCTGAGATCGTAGAAACCCCGCAAATATTGGAGTCGGTGGAGAGCCGAGAAAATTCACCGGGCCCGATCGCAAGTTTGGTGAGTGAAGGTCCACCGACCACTCCGGTTGCGCCGAATCAACTGTGGACGTTTGTCGCACCTCCCCCCGATGCCGCCGGATGGGAACAGCGGAACCCCGCACCGAGTTCCGCCGTGCGCTATGTCACTGTAAATCGAGATCTGGTGCAGGGGAAAGCGGCGGTGATTTGGCGGTCGGGCGGACAGCTCATCTTGCCGTTGCCGGATGGGACTTCAACCACCGTGGAAATCACCACCACAGAATCGCGTGGGCCGGATCGCTGGGTGGCGCGCGGGCGGGTGCGGGATATTCCGGGCAGTCGTTTTATTCTGACCGCGTCTAATCAGCATCTCGCGGCGTCGCTCGATGGGGTGGGGACGGCGGAGATCAAGTTGCGTTCACTGGGTTCCGCGGACGCGCCGATCATGCAGCTCTACGCGGTCGATGCCCTGATGGATCAGCCCTGTGGCGCGACCGATCCCGGAGCTCATTTGATGGCGGAAGCGCTCGCGGGGGCTGCCGTGCCGGCGGACTCGGGTCCGCCTCGAACTGCTCGCGCCGAGCCCTTGGCTAGTGGTCAGGCGGTGGTCGACCTGCTGGTGGCCTATACTTCGGCCGTGCGGGTTTCGTTGGGATCGACGGACAGCGTGGTGACGCAAATCGATTTGGGTTTTGCGCGGGTACAGGATGATTTTTCGAACAGCGGGATCACGGCACGACTGCGGCTAGTAGGCACGATGGAAGTCGACTTGCCCGGCGATGAAGTCACCAGCAGCCAAACGGGTTGGCAGGGGGATGCGCTGGAAAAAATAACCGCCACCCAAGATGGCGTGATGGATGAGGTCCATGCGCGGCGTGATGCGTTGGGGGCCGACTTGGTCACCTTGATCGTGAGGCGAGGGGATACCAATAGCACCGGGATCGCGTATTTGATGCGAGGGCTGGAATCTCCCACGGCGCGGTTCTTTGGGTTTTCGGTGGTGGGAGTGCCCGGGCTCACCGACGGAGTAATTTTGAGCCATGAGTTGGGCCACAGTTTTGGTTGTGCTCATGATCGCGACAACGCCGGCAGTAACGGTGGGGCTTTCGACTACAGTTTTGGCTACCGTGTAAATGGCACGACCACGGACGGAGGTTCCAGTCAGGTGCGCACCATCATGGCTTATTCGCCCGGCGCCCGGGTGCGGTATTTCTCCAACCCGGAAACGATGATTTCCTCCCATAGCTTCAATGGACGCGCCACGTTCTTTGCCGCACCGGTGGCCCTGGGAATCGCGGCGGGTGAATCCGGTGAAGCCCACAACGCCCGTTCGATTCAAGAGACCGCCTTTCAGGTCGCGAACTACCGCCTGTCGCCTATCCGTTCCTCGGCCGGACGCATGGTGAATGTATCCACTCGCGCGTGGGTGGGCTCCGGCGATCGCACCTTGATCGGCGGGTTTGTGGTCAACGGCGAAGGTTCCCGCCAGATTCTCGTGCGCGCGGCGGGTCCGAGCATTGGCGCGGCCCCGTTCAATGTCCCGGATGCGTTGGCCGATCCGGAACTCCGGGTGGACCACATCGGAGTGGGTCTCGCTGCCGCCAACGATGACTGGGAGCTTCCGGCGAGTAATGGCACGGCCGTTGCCGCCGCCGGCTCTACCGCCGGCGCGTTCGCCTATCCGAACGGGAGTCGGGATGCCGGCACCGTGTTGGAACTCTCCCAAGGCAACTATACGGCCAGCGTAACTGGCGCCGACGGTGCAGAGGGGTATGGATTGGTCGAGGTATATGAGGTGGGGCGCTCGAATGACACCCGTTTGCTGAACCTTTCCACCCGTGGTTACGCGGATACCGCACGTCCGATGGTGGCGGGGTTTGTGGTCAACGCGGACCCGGGTGCAGCGGACCAGCGCAAGACCATGTTCATCCGCGTGCGCGGTCCTTCGCTCGCCAACTACGGCTTGCCCCTGGACTCGTTGATGACCGATCCGGTGATCGAAATTTACGATGCCAATGCCGACCTCGTTTACTACAACGATGATTGGGATCCGCCGAGCACCGACATCGATGGCACCAGTCGTGATGGCATTCCGCTGCTGCGTCGTGGGCAAGTGGACCAACTTTCCGAGCAAGCCGTATTCGACGCCGCGCAAGCGGTGGGGGCGACTGACATGGAGCCGACGGAACCTGGCGTCGTGCTCGAGTTGCCGCCCGGAATCTATACGGTTTTCGTGATGCCCTTTGAGCTGTTGCCCAATCAACCCGCCGTGCCGGGCGTTGGAATTGTCGAGGTGTTCGAAGTAAATCCGTAGCGCGCACTGCGCCGTGACTGCGTCGGCGCGTCACACTGGGACGTCCATTGTCCCAGCCTATGACGCACCTTCACCGCGACCTACGAGGGGAGGTCGATTGGCGCGGCGTGTGCAAGGGTGGGAAGCATGGATATGAATAAACTCACCCAGATGTCCCGGCAGGCTGTCACCGATGCCCAGTCCGAGGCCCGCCGTCGTAATCACAATGAAGTGGATACGTGGCATCTGCTACACGCTTTGCTCGGGCAGGAGGAAGGCATCGTGCCAGCGTTGGTTGAAAAACTCGACCTCACCACCAGTGCCCTGCAACTCGCCGTGCAACGCGAGCTGGACCGACTCCCGTCCGTTACCGGCAGTGTCGATGCCTCCAAAATCTATGTCACCCAAGCGGTGAACAATATCCTTACGCGCGCCGAAAAGGAAGCGCAGCAGTTGCAGGATGAATTCGTTTCGACGGAGCACCTTTTTCTCGCTGCCGTCGAGGAATCGAAGCCGGACGCGTTTGCCGATTTGCTCAAGTCCTTCGGGCTCGATCGCGCCGCCGTGCTGAAGGCGCTGCAGGCATTGCGTGGGGCCCAACGCGTGACCACCGACAATCCTGAAGCGACTTATAACGCGCTCAAGAAATACGGCACCGACCTCGTAGCCCTCGCCAAGCAGGGCAAGATGGATCCCGTGATCGGTCGCGATGACGAGATCCGGCGCACCATCCGCATCCTTTCACGCAAGACCAAGAACAACCCCGTGCTCATCGGTGAACCCGGCGTGGGAAAGACTGCCATTGTCGAAGGTCTCGCCCAGCGCATTGTTCGGGGTGACGTGCCCGAGGGTCTGAAGGACCGCACGCTCTTCTCCCTCGATATGGGTGCGCTCGTCGCCGGAGCGAAATACCGCGGTGAATTTGAGGAGCGCCTCAAAGCCGTGCTGGCGGAAGTGAAGGAGAGCGCGGGGCGCATTATCCTCTTCATCGACGAACTCCATACCATCGTGGGTGCGGGTAAAACCGAAGGCTCCATGGACGCGGGCAACTTGCTCAAACCGATGTTGGCCCGCGGTGAGCTGCACTGTATCGGCGCCACCACGCTCGACGAATACCGCAAGCACATCGAAAAGGACGCCGCCCTCGAGCGCCGCTTCCAGCCCATCGTGGTGCAACCACCGTCCGTCGAAGATACCATTTCAATTCTACGCGGATTGCGCGAACGCTACGAACTTCACCACGGAATCCGTATTCAGGACGGCGCGCTCGTCGCGGCCGCCACGTTGTCCGATCGCTACATTTCGGACCGATTTTTACCGGACAAAGCGATCGATTTGGTCGACGAGGCCTGTGCTATGATCCGCACCGAAATGGATTCGATGCCGCAGGAGCTAGACGCGCTCAGCCGCCGCACGCTTCAGCTCGAAATCGAAGAGGCGGCTCTTAAACTGGAGAAAGACAAGGCTTCAAAAGATCGGCTCAAGACGCTGCAAAGTGAACTGACCGACACGCGTTCGCAGGGTGCGGCGTTGCGCGGCAAGTGGGACAAAGAGAAAGCGTCTATCGATCGGGTGCGCAAAGTCCGCGAAGATCTCGAAGCGGTCCGCGTTGAGATGGAGCAAGCCGAGCGCGCCTACGATTTGAACAAACTCGCCGAGCTGCGACACGGACGCCTGCCCGATCTCGAAGCAGAACTCGATCGACTCGAGAATGAATCCGTCCACACCGAACTCTTCAAAGAGGAAGTCTCGGAGGAAGAGGTTGCCGGAATCGTTTCAAAGTGGAGCGGCATTCCCGTCACCCGATTAGTGGAAGGCGAGAAGGAGAAGCTGCTGCGACTCGAGGACACTTTGCACGAGCGGGTGATCGGTCAAAACGAAGCCGTCACGCTCGCGAGCGAAGCGATCTTGCGTGCGCGAGCCGGGATCAAAGATCCGCGTCGCCCGGTCGGTTCGTTTCTCTTTCTTGGTCCGACAGGAGTGGGTAAGACCGAATTGGCCAAGACCCTGGCCGAAACCCTCTTCGACAGCGAAGCATCGATCGTGCGTCTCGATATGTCCGAATACATGGAGAAACACAGCGTTGCCCGCTTGATCGGCGCGCCTCCCGGTTACGTCGGTTACGATGAGGGTGGCCAACTGAGCGAAGCGGTGCGTCGCAAGCCCTACGCCGTAGTCCTCTTCGACGAAATCGAAAAGGCGCACCCCGACGTGTTCAACGTGCTGTTGCAGGTGCTCGACGATGGTCGCATCACGGACAGCCAAGGTCGCACCATCGATTTCAAGAACACCATCATCATCATGACTTCGAATCTTGGCAGCCGCCACCTGCTCGAACGGGTCACCGGTGACGAGATTTCGGAAAGTGTGCGCGAGTCGGTCATGGCCGAACTGCGCAGTGCCTTCCGTCCCGAATTCTTGAACCGGGTGGACGAAACGATTATGTTCAAACCGCTGACTCTAGAGGAAATCACGCGCATCGTAGATCTGTTGCTGGTCGACTTGAACAAGCGACTCGCTGATCGCCGCGTCACGGTAGAGCTCGATGAAAAAGCGCGCGCTTGGGCCGCCGAAAAGGGCTACGATCCCGTCTTCGGGGCCCGTCCGCTCAAACGCTTCCTGCAGCGCCAACTGGAGACGCGACTTGCCCGCAGTCTCGTCGCCGGTGAAATCACGGAAGGCGACAAAGTGAAGTTTACAATCAAAGACGACGAGTTGGTGACCGACTTCTAGCGCCGCTCCTTCTTTCTCTTTATTCCTTATCCTTCTCTGACGGCGAAGCCGCCTGCCGTGCGGGGATAAAGATAAGGATCAGGATAAGTTTGGGCTGGTTCTATTATGGTCAGCTGTGACCTCGTCGTGAATTCCATGACAAGAACATGACATCGAATTGACGGGGTTCTGACACGTGGTGGGGCGATTTCTGTTCTGATGGGGACTTAACCTTCCTGTAATTATGAATAGAAAATACTTCCTCATCCTTGCCGGTGCCATTTTGAGCGCCATTTCTCTCTTTGGCGGTCGCGGAGCCGATTACTCGGCCCGGCACATGGCGCCCGCTCCTGATGCGCAAAGCGTAAAACTGGACCTCGAATTGGATCGACCGATCGTGCCGTCAAATTCCGAAGAGACCGTGATCCTCACGATCGGACTTAACGGAATGCGCCATGCCAGTTCCTATCGCACCCCGCTCAATATCGCTTTGGTAATCGATCGTTCTGGTTCCATGTCGGGAGACAAGATCCGCCAGGCTCGCAATGCGGCCCATCAGGCGGTGGATCAATTGCTGTCGGATGACGTGGTTTCGCTGATCGTCTATGGTTCCGAGGCCGTGACGTATTGGCCGGCGAGTCGGGTGGGCGATGGGCGTGGTCTCCATCAGGCCATCAATCGCATCGAAACATCGGGAAACACCAATCTCTGGGGAGGCGTGCAGTTGGGCGCAGCCGAACTACGCAAACGGCTTCGGGGGGACTTTGTGCATCGCGTTATTTTGCTTTCCGATGGCCTGGCCAATCATGGACCGAGTTCACCCGCTGAATTGGCAGGTCTCGGCACGGAGTTGCGCGCCGAGGGAATCGCCGTGAGCACGGTGGGTCTGGGCCTGGACTATAACGAAGATTTGATGGCCGGTCTCGCCCGTCGCAGTGATGGCAACACCTACTTCGTCGAGAATAGTCGCGACCTTCCTCGCGTCTTCGCCGAGGAGTTCGGCGATGCGATGAATGTCGTGGCCCGCGAGTTGATCGTTGAGGTTGTTTTCCCAGCCGGGGTTCGCCCCCTACGAGTAATCGGCCGTGATGGAAATATCGGCAATCAACGGGCCGAAGTGCGGATGAATCAACTGTATGGCGGTCGTGAACAATTCGCCTTGATCGAAGTGCAGGTGGAACCGGGACATGAGGCGGAGTCGCGTGAATTGGCGCGCGCCGAGTTGAGTTATCTGACGCAAGCCGGAGCCTCACGGATCCAGTTGAAGAAAGATGTGAACATCGCCTTTACGGGAGATATCAAGGTGGTTCGCGCTCAAGCGAATCATCAGGTTCAGACCGACTACTCCCTCAATCGATTGGCGGAGGTGAAAGAAGCTGTCATTCGCTTGAATGATCAGGGTCGAGCGAAAGAAGCCCAACGTGAACTCGAGTCATTGGTGGCTTCCCAGCGGCAACTGAGTGCGAGCTATGCTAACGCTGAAGTGGCCGCATTGGCCGATCAGGTTGAAGCTGAAGCGGACGAATTTCGCCGTCGGGGCATGGACAATGCGACCCGCAAATCGTATCGCGCTGACAGCTTGCAGATCTCACGTCAGCAGAAACGCCCCTGAATGGTTTGGAGCGGATACGATCGCCTAACTCGTAATTGTATCCGCCCCCTCAATTCGCTTTTATGACGCTGATGACTTTCGCGCGCCGCCGAGTATTGCTCTATTGGTTGCTCCTGATCCTGCCCGCATTGGCGGTGGGAACAGGAGCAGCATGGATGTTGCGCCGCGAACGGATGAGAATCGCGGATCAAGCTCAGAAAACCGCGGAGTCTCGACAAGAGGCGGTGCGAGAACGGGCCCGACTCACGGGGGAAGGGATTGAGACCTTGATGGCTGATGTGCAAAACTCCTTAGCGGTTCTCCTGCGCGAGACTCCCTTGGGATTTGAGCAAGGCTATCTGGAAGAGTTACGAGATTCCAATGCCTTGGTCAGTGATATGTTCGGGGCGGATGGTGCGGGGGAGATCCTGTGGGGAGGCCGTGATGATTCGATTTTGGAGTGGATTTCCGCTCGCCCCTGGACGGCCGAGCCCCGCGCCCGGGTAGTGGAATCGGAGAACACGCGAATACAGTATGACGTTCCGGAAGGGGACTTCGAAATGGTTGCAAATCGTGCGTTCGTGGAAAAGGCAAATGCTCGGAGTCAACTGCAGCAGGAGGCCGCGCGAAAGAGTGTCAGATCTGATGCGGTGTCAGCCCGATCGGCCGAGGAGCAACGTCAGCGCCGCGGTGGCGATATCCGGGAGCAATTGGAATCGCGAGTGGTCACCTGGACCACGGATGGAGAAGGTCGATCCGTTTCCATCATCGCTTGGATGCCGACGGGGCGTGGTCTCTATGTGGGTTTGGTCCTGGATACGGTCGGATTGATCGGTCGCATCCAAGCCACCCTGCCACAGGACGTGGCCGGGGATGAACGATTTGTCCTCATTCCCGATGAATTATCAGATGAATCCTACGGATTCGGGCGATCTGCGTCGGTCGAAGTATTGGTCAGATTTCCTCTCTCAAGTGCGTTACTCCCGGGGTGGCAAGTGCAGGGATTTTGGTTGGGTAATGGTTTGAGTGATTCCTTCGATCAATTGGGTTTTACCCTCAGCCTGGTCCTAATTGGGTTGTTGGTATGCGCGATCATTTCGGGTGGCAGCCTGCTGTTACGTGAGGCGCGACGCAGCGAGAAGGAAGCGGCCCAGCGTGTTTCGTTTGTTTCGCATGTTTCCCATGAGTTTAAAACTCCGCTTACCACCATTCGGATGTATGCTGAACTGCTCGCACAGGATCGCGTCAAAGGGGAAGAAAAACGGGCGGAGTATTTTGAAGTGATTGGCCAAGAAACCGGTCGGCTCACGCGACTCGTCAATAACGCCCTTGAGTTTGGGCGGCTGGAACAGGGGGGGCGAACGATCAAGGCCGCCGAGTTTGATGTCGCGGCCGAATTGCGAACGATTGCCGAAACGCAAAGAATGCGGTGTGAGTCCCTAGGGGTGAAGATTATGGAGGAGGAGCTGGATCATCCCGCGCTGGGTCGGGCGGATCGTGATGTGTTTCACCATATCGTACTCAATCTCATTGATAATGTCTGCAAGTATGCGGCCGGGGGGGGCGAGCTGTCGTTGGGTGTCGATAGAGCGGAGGACGGAACCATGGAGGTAGTGGTCGGCGATCGTGGATCGGGAATCAGTGCGGAAGATAGCGAACGCATTTTCGGGAAATTCTCCCGTCTCGATGAGGCGCTGACCTCCGAGCAAAAAGGCGCGGGGCTGGGTTTGAGTATATCTCGCGATCTGGCGCGGCGGATGGGCGGAAATTTGCGTCACGTGATCCGTCATGGTGGGGGATCGGAATTTATCTTATCATTACCATGAGTGCTCACATTTTAATTGCTGAAGATGACAGCGATATTCGTCGTGGTTTGGTCGCCACCTTGGAAAGTGAAGGTTACGATGTCACCGCTGCGGCCAACGGTGCGCAGGCGGTGGGCTTACTGAAACAGAAGCCATTCGATCTCATCATGCTGGATGTAATGATGCCCAAAATGAGCGGGTTTGATGTATGTCGCGAGTTGCGGTCGATCGGAATTGAAAGCCCGGTTTTGTTTCTCACCGCGAAGGGTGAAGAGGTAGACCAAGTGGTCGGGCTGAAGTTAGGGGCGGACGACTATGTCACCAAACCGTTTGGCGTGCATGAATTATTGGCGCGGGTGGAGGCACTGTTGCGGCGGGCTCGACCGAGTGAGGCAGAATCGGCCACCACGGGTTTACCGGATGAAATAAGAATCGGAGGTGCCACGGTCGATCGACGTAACTATCGCTTGGTGATAGGAGAAAAAGTGCAGCCTCTGACCCGGAGGGAAATGCGGGTTTTGGAGATTCTGGCTTTGCATTCAGGAGAAGTGGTTTCCCGCGAAGATCTACTCAACGGAGCGTGGGGTGTGGATTATTATGGCACGACCCGGACGTTGGATCAGCACATCGCCCAATTGCGCAAAAAAATTGAACCGCGACCGGATCAACCTGCACATATCATCACCGTGCACGGGGTTGGCTACCGATTGCAGTCCGTGTAGCCAGGTTACCAAGTATCCACCGGACCTTTGGGGACGGGGATCGCTTCGCGTTGGAAGACCGGGTCGTCCTCTTCGCGTAGGAATGAGGCGACCATGGGGTCGGGGGTATACTTGGGTAGCAGTGCGCCGTTTTCATCGCAGAACTTTTCGCGCCATGAGATGTAGTCCGAGACCGCCTGTTCGAAGTCTGCGCGTGACTTGATCTTGATGATGTCGCGCTTGAACGGTTTTGAGGGGCCGAACCGCTTGGCATACCACGGGGCAACTTTGCGGAAGAATTTGGCGCCGCGCTCTTCGCCGTAGAATTCGATGTAGCGTTCGAAGTGTAATCGCAGCACGCGAATGCGCTCGGCGAAATCAGGCTCGGGTAGGAGCTCACCGGTTTCCAGGAGGTGGGCCGTGCGTTTAAAAATCCAGGGGTCGTAAAACGCGCCGCGGCCTATGCTGACCCCGGTGCAGCCGGTCGCGTCCAACATGTGCTTGGCGGCTTCAGGGGTCGTGACGTCGCCATTGCCGATGACCGGGATGTGCTGCACCGCGTCGACGACGGAACGAATTCCATCGAGATTTACGCGGCCGGCAAACCCTTGGGCGCGGGTGCGGCCGTGCACGAAGATAGCGGCGCAGCCGGCGTCTTCGAGCGTCCGGGCCAGATCGGGAGCGGTAAGATTGTCCTCGTCCCATCCGAGCCGCATTTTGGCGGTGATCGGTATTTTAACGGCGTTGATCATCCCGCGAACGAGCGACGCGGTTTTATCGAGTTCGGTCATCATGGCGGAGCCGCCGCCGACATTGACGACTTTGCGCACCGGGCAGCCCATGTTGATATCGACGGACTGCACGCCCATCTCCTCGCACATGATGGCTGCGTCGCGCATCTCTTCGGGCACGGCGCCAAAAAGTTGAATGGCGAGCGGTCGATCCTCTGCCGAAGTCGCGACGAGTTTCAACGCGGTGCGATTTCGTTCGATCAAAGAGCGGGCGTTGACCAGATCGGTAGTGGCCCAACCGAGTCCGCCAATTTCCCGCACCGTCAGCCGCATCGGCAGGTTGGTATAGCCGGCCAGTGGAGACAGGCAAAGTGGTGATGAAAGATGGTGTGGACCAATGAACATGGATTGAAAAATCAGTTCCTACGCCGCCATTCCGGCTCCGGCAACCCTCACCCTCACTTTAACCAACATGGTTCAAGTGCCGTTGCGGATCAAAGCGAAGAAGCGGAGAGGTTAGATCGCCGGGTCGCGGCCGGCACGGCTTTCGTTTAACCAATACAAAATTTGTAGCAGCGTTTCTGCGTTGGGCAGCCGCCGCCGTCCGCGCAACCAGTCGGAGACCCGTTGAGGAGGCACGCCCAGAAACCGGGCCAATCGGGATTTGGATCCATAGGGTTGCAGCTCAAGTTGAAGCATTTCGGCTACGGCGTTCCAAAGGGGCGTCGCCTCACCGGGATGGCGCCGGGCGATCGTGCGATGCGGGAAATGTTTCCGGCGTGAATTCCGAATATGGTTTCCGCTTTCTTCAGCCGCCAGAATCAACAGTTCACCCAAAGAAGCCCAAACATCTATGTAATATCGACCACTGGATTTCACATGAACTTTAACCAATATGGTTAAACTACGGCTGA
>CBFHXU010000028.1:0-25408 GCA_965659875.1 uncultured Opitutaceae bacterium | reverse complement strand
TCTTTTGCGAGATTGCTGGCCGCCTTATGGGCATCCCACTCGAAGTTCATTGATTGATATCGTGCGCACGTTTTCTAATTAAGCAAGCAACATTTAGACCTCAAGAACTTCTGCGATTCTTCGTGCTGGTAATCACATCTCCTCACATTGTCTTGCGGTAGGTGCCGATGTGTGACAGGCGGAAGGATTGCACCTTCGACAATCTATTTTCCCGAACGTCTTCGTTGAAGTCGTCACCCAAGTTGCCCGTTTGAGCGCGGTCTCAGGGGACTTCTCCTAATGCCTCCGCGTTATCGTCCCACCGCCGTGCGTGAAGTGCGCACCCCTGAAGCCATCCAAGCGCTGATCGAGCGGCTGGACGCTTTTGGCGAACGCGCCCAGGAGCGCGGCCAAGAATACCTTAAAGGCGGAGCCGTCGCGTCCGTTTGGTCCGAGGCCGATCACTTGGTCAAAGCCGAAGTCCTCGGCAATGCCAGCTACGACCTCACCTGGTTCTTCACCCGGGGGAAATGGACGTTCCAATGCTCCTGCCCCGACAAAAAGGACTGCAAACACGCCTACGCCTCGGGTTACGCCTGGATCACCGCCGTCGAAACCGGAGCCCCTGATGGGCGCCGCGATCCGCGCACCATCCCACACCGCATGGAGAGCAACTTCACCCAAGCGGTCTCTTCCGCGGATGAACACGCTCTCGAAAAGGAACTCGCCCGCTGGCTGCGCGTGCTTCCGTCCGCCGAGGAAGCAGCGCAGGAACAATCACATCCCCTCTTCGCCGATCTCAACGGCCTGCGACTCCGCCTAGATCATGCTGGAAATTGGCTGATCGAAGTTCGCCGCAAGGGACAAAACCCGTGGCGGGCCCCCGCCCAACGGTGGATGAATGATCTGACCAAGATTCGTCCTGCGGATTTGGAAAAACTTTCACCCGCTGAAGCCAGTTTGGCCGCAGCGATCGCCGCCGAGGCGCGTCTCCTGCCCACCGGCCTCACCCCCAAACGTCCGGTTCCCGCCGAAGCCGTCACCGAACTGTTGCGCACCGCCGCCGCCCGCCCCGCATTGGTCATGCCGGATGGTCAGCCCCTGACGATTGAAGACGATCCCTTGGTGCCGGAAGCCACGGTTTCCGCCGAATCCAGCGATCGCCTCGACCTGCAAATAGTCACCCCCGACGGCCGCCCCGCCGATGATGCCCTGCTCGTCGCTACACGTCCCGAACCGCTCTACCTTTTCGAGGACCAGCTGTGGCGCGGTCCTCCTCCCTCGCCCGCTCCGCAACTTCCCGTCGCCGCACTCAGCGATGCCCGTCTGTTGCCGCGCCTTCGCGCCGTCGGTCTGCGATTGCCGGACGGCATCGCGGCCGAGCTAAAAATCGTCGAACTGAAACCACGGCTCAAGTGTTGGCTCACGGCTGGTTTCGATGGCGAAGACCGGGAGATGCACGCCCAACTCACCGCCGTGTCCACGCACCCGCCTTGCGAAAAGCAATGGACCGGTGACGCGATCGGCTGGCAGTGGACTAAAAGCGGGCAACCACCTCCCCGCGAGGTCGGTAAACCCGCCTTGGAGTTCGAGTTCGCTCACGCCCGTGAAGCCAGCGAGAGCTTCACCGGATTCCGCCTGATGTGGGACGGTTGGGCTGATGCTTGGATTCGCCCGGTCGATGATGAATTCGCCGACAGTTTCCTGCGTTGGCACGCGGGGCTTTCTCCCCATATCCACACCGAACTCTCTCCTGAAATTGCGAGTCTCCTGGATGAGCCCTTAAGTGCTCACGTTGAAGTCCAACTCGACCCCTCGGCTGACGCGGAGAAGGACTGGTTCGATCTCACGGTGGGTCTCAAAGTTGAAGACACCGACCTAAGCACCGAGGAAATCAAACTTCTACTCAAAGCCCGCGGCAAATGGGTGCACCTGCCCCAACACGGTTGGCGACGCGTCGACGCCGAGGCCGCAGTGGATGAGGAAACTACCGAAGCTCTTGATCGCCTCGGTCTGGGCGTGGCCGATGTGCTGGAAAGCGGCGACCCCGCCAAACATCGTTTCCATACCCTGCAACTCGCCCTCGAAGCCAATCGCCTCGCCGCCCGCGACGAACGTATGGTGGAGCGCCTCAAAAATCGGGCGACCAAGATCGCCTCGATCAAACCACCCAAACTGCCGACCAAGCTGAAGGCGAATCTCCGTCCGTATCAAACTGATGGGTACCATTTCCTATGCCACTTATCGCAGCAAGGGTTCGGTGGAATTTTGGCCGATGACATGGGCTTGGGTAAGACCGTGCAAACGCTGGCCTGGATGCTGCAGCTCAGCGGCGAGAAAGCCAAAAAGCAGGCCAAATCCAAGACGACGACCGAACCGTTTCGCGCGCTCGTAGTGTGCCCTAAAAGTGTGACCCACGGCTGGGTGACGGAGACCGCCCGATTCACGCCCGACCTCACCACCACCCTTTTCTCGGCCGAGACGGGTCGTCTCGATACCGATCGCAAACATCCCGATATTCTGGTCGCCAACTACACCCAGTTGCGCCGCCACGCCGAACGGTTCCGCAGTGTGACTTGGGATGTCGTCGTGCTCGATGAAGGTCAGTTCATCAAGAATCCCAAGAGCCAGGTCGCCCTGGCCGCCCGCGCTCTACCGGCCCGTCACCGCGTGGTGCTCACCGGCACCCCGATCGAAAATCGCCTCACCGATTTGTGGAGCCTCTTTGCCTTCGCTCAACCGGGCCTGCTCGGCGATCAGGTGAATTTCCGCAAACAGTATAGCGATGCCAGTAGCGAAGGACTTCAACGGCTCCATCGCCGCGTAAAGCACTTCCTGCTTCGTCGCACCAAAGCCCAAGCCGCCCCGGACCTGCCGAAGCGAAGTGAAGACGACGTCATCATCGACCTCGAAGGCGAACAGCGGGAACTCTACGACGCCGAGTTGAAACGCGCCCGAGCCGAGCTGCTGGGCGTTAAGACCGCCAAGGAACTGGGTAAAGTCCGGTTCCACGTGCTCGCGAGTCTCCTCCGCCTCCGCCAAATCTGTTGCCACCCGGCGCTGGTCGACCCGGCTCACGCCGATATGCCAAGCGCCAAACTTGAAGCACTCTTGGAGCGGGTCGAAGAGCTCGCCGAAGAAGGCCACCAAGTGCTGGTCTTCAGTCAGTTCGTGCAGATGCTAAAGATCATTCAAAACCGTTTGGAAGCACGTGAAATCGGCCATCTCATCCTCACCGGTTCGACCGAAAACCGGGCTGAGTTGGTGGATACATTCCAAAAAGATCCGAGCAAAACGGTGTTCCTACTTTCGCTGAAAGCCGCCGGCTTCGGACTCAATCTGACGGCGGCGAGTTACGCCATCCTCTACGATCCGTGGTGGAACCCGGCGGCGGAAGCCCAGGCCATCGACCGCATTCACCGTATCGGTCAAACCAAACCCGTGATCGCCTACCGCTTCATCACCGCCGGTTCGGTCGAAGAAAAAATTCGCGCCCTCCAACACGAAAAAGCCGCCCTCGCCGCTTCCGTGGTGCAGGAAGAAAGCCTGAGCAAGGTCATGGACCTCGACAGCCTCCGCGACATTTTGAGCTGATAATCGGCCCGCCAACAGCAACGGAAAGTCGGCGTAAAGCCCGACCCACGCCTGGTATGCGCACCCTGCTGGGTGGGTCGGGCTTTACGCCCGACATGATACGGTCGGTGGGGGAACGTCTGGCTACCCCACCCGACCCGCGATAAAGCCCCTAGAAAAAGTGTTCCTGTTTCCAGCCCAGCAGGTCTTTGGCGCGCTGGTTGGAAATGAGGGATCGGCGTTCCGAGAAATCCGCCCGCACATCCGTCACGTTTGGTAAGAAACGGGTGATGAGTTCCTGCGAAGTCAGGACGGAGGACGAGTCATCCGCCGCGATGATCACCGGCTCACAACCCAGATTATCACCTTCGATCCCGAGCCGGCATGCTTGGCCCAAATCACGGGAGTCGATGTAAGACCACAAGATGCGTAATCGATCCTCCGGGTGCTCGGCGGAACGCGCCTTGATGGCCTCGTAGTCCTCGGGGCAAACCACGTTGCCGATGCGGTAGGATAGGATCTGCGTGCCGTCGCGGCGGTGGAACATTGCAGCAGTCTCCTCATTGACAATCTTGGTCAATCCATAGGTATCGGCGGGACGTTGCGGATGCGCCTCATCAACCGGTAAATAATCGGGCTCGAAAAACTCGTCGGCAAAACAAATGCCGTAGGACGATTCGGAGGAGGCGATGACGGCCTTGGGGATGCCCAGCAGTCCACACGCTTCGAGCACATTGTAAGTCGTCATCGTATTGACCCGCCAAACCTCGTGGTTGGCATGCATCTGGGGACGCGGAATCGCCGCCATGTGCACCACTCCGTCGTAAGGAGCCCGATTCCCCGTGGAATGCGGACCCAAGGCGTCGATGGTTTGCCCGAGATCGGTGAGATCGGCCGTCAGGTGATGGCAATCCAACTCCGCCGCCGGCGGGCGCGTGTCGACATTGGTGACCAAGTAACCCTGCTCGATGAAGTGTTGGAGAATCCAGTGACCGGCCTTGCCAGCCCCACCGGTGATAAGAACGCGTTTTTTCGACATGGGATAATGGAAGAGTAAGTGAAACCTCGGTGAAAGAGAGTCCCGAGTCACTCGATCCCAACACAGTCAAAGGCAGGTTTCAAGGTGGGGGAATGCATCCCCCGTTCCCGTTAAGCGCCAAAGCCCAATCACGGTGCGACCGTGGTCTAAACTTTTTTGGCCACGCGCTTTCGGTTGGCTTTGGGAGGACCGTTCAAGTGACCGCAGATCTCACACGTGTGCCCGTCACAGCCACGGGCGGAGCAATATTCACGGCCGTAGAAAATAATTCGCAGGTGGAGCGCATTCCAAGAGTCCTCGGGAAAGATGCGTTTGAGGTCCTTTTCAACGCGCTGAACCGTTCCGCCCTTTGGGCTGAGTTTCCAGCGATGGGCCAAACGATGGATATGCGTATCGACGGGAAACGCAGCGAAACCAAACGCCTGCGACATGACCACCGAAGCCGTTTTGTGCCCCACCCCCGGCAAGGCTTCCAGCTCTTCAAACGTACGCGGCACTTCGCCGCCGTGTTGATCGATCAGGATCTGCGAGAGCCCCTGAATCGCCGAGGCCTTGCGCGGAGCCAAACCACACGGCCGCACGATCGTATTGATCGCATCGACCGACTTCCGGGCCATATCCCGGGGGTTATCCGCCAGCTTGAACAGCGCCGGCGTGACCAAATTGACCCGCTTATCCGTGCACTGAGCCGACAACAGCACCGCTACGAGCAACGTGTAGGGATCAGCATGATCCAACGGAATGGGTGTTTCCGGATAAAGTTCCGCCAACCTATCTTCCACATATCTCGCTCTTTCCGCACGCGTCATGAGTGAAGTTCTTTCTATTTCACCGCAAAGACATAACCATAAATGCAAAATGGTTGTATTATGGATCCATGAGGGGCACTTTGCTCCGCAATGAAAGCTTTTCGACGCATTGCCCCTTTCATCTTCCTGTTGTCGTCAATAAGCCACTCTCAAATAATCACCTATACTTTTGACGGCGACGTTGCATCCGCGGCCACAACAACGACTGGCGTGGTCGCGTCTGCTGTAACCTCCAACGACAGCACATTCTCGTTCCCAGCCGGGAGTAGTGGGGATGCGATTTCAGAGAACGGATGGGAGGGTTCGCTCGGTGACCAATTCTTCAATTTTTCTTTTACGATGTCATCCGGATACACCCTGTCATTGACGTCATTCGATTTCAATCATCGGCGCGGAGGCACAGGCCCTCCCACAACATTCGAAGTTAGGTCCTCAACTGTTGGGTTCGCAGGAGGTTGGGCTACTGGGACCATTCAATCAATTGACAATGCGGCGGTAAAAACCACGTCAGGTTTTTCAGGGGTGGGTGAAAGAAGTGTGACTTTAACCGGACTTACCAATGTCGCCGCTGGAACAACCGTGTCTATTAGGATCGGAACAAGTGGGGCTACAGGCAGCTCTGCTACCCTTTTGCTTGATGATGTGGAGGTTTTCGGTTCCGTCTCCGCCGTCCCCGAACCTTCCTCATTCGCCACTCTCGCCGGGCTAGCGATGCTGGGATTCGCCGCGTCTCGTCGTCGGTCTCGCTCCACATTGGCTTAAGTTTGATCGGTTCGCGCTAATACCTCGCGGGAACGCGCAATTCGATTTGCCGGACGGAGGGCTCAGCCTACCGTCTTTTTTATGTCTGCTTCCGTGACCGCCGCCGAGTCGCTCTCTTCCCTCCTCCGTCCCACCGATTCCTTCGCCCGGCGCCACAATGGCCCGGACGCGGCCGAGCAAGCCGCCATGCTCAAGGTGCTGGGGCAACCTTCCCTCGACGCCTTGGTCGATACCGCCGTGCCGGCCGACATTCGGCGCGAAGGCGCCATGTCCATTCCGGGGCCACTGGGAGAATCCGCCGCCCTCGGCGAACTCGCGGGGATCGCCGCCGCCAATCAAGTATTTACCAACTTCATCGGCCAGGGCTACTACGGCACCCACACGCCGGCGGTCATCCAGCGCACCATTCTGGAAAACCCCGGCTGGTATACCGCCTACACCCCTTATCAGGCCGAGATTTCCCAGGGCCGTCTCGAGGCACTACTCAATTTCCAGACCCTCGTCGCCGATCTCACGGGCATGGAGATTGCCGGTGCATCAATGCTCGATGAAGGCACCGCCGCCGCCGAAGCCATGATGATGGGCCACCGCCTGCGCCGCGGCAAAGGCAGCACGTTTTTTGTCTCCGAAAAATGTCACCCGCAGACCATCGACATCGTGCGTACCCGCGCCGAACCGCTCGGGCTCGAGGTGATAGTCGGTGACCATACGAACTACTCTCCTGACACCGAAACCGTCGGCGTGCTCGTGCAATATCCCGACACTACCGGCGACATCCACGACTTCGGGGCATTCTTTGCGACCGCCAAAGAGGTAAAAGCCCACACCATCGTGGCCACCGACCTGCTCGCGCTTACCTTGCTCAAACCACCCGGCGAATTCGGAGCTGATATCGCCGTGGGTTCCGCCCAGCGCTTCGGCGTGCCGCTCGGGTTCGGCGGGCCGCACGCCGGTTTCCTCGCGACCAAGGACGCTTTCAAACGCCAAATGCCGGGCCGCCTCGTCGGCGTTTCCAAAGACCGTCACGGCAACCCGGCGATGCGTCTCGCCCTCGGCACCCGCGAGCAACATATCCGTCGCGACAAGGCCACGTCCAACATCTGCACCGCCCAGGTGCTGCTCGCTGTGATGGCTTCGATGTATGCCGTCTATCACGGCCCCGATGGACTGCGACGGATCGCACGCCGCACTAAATTGCTCACCGAGTTGGCCGCTGCCGCACTCCGTAAAATCGGTGCGACGGTCAACGCCGCGCCGGTTTTCGATACCCTTACGGTGAGTGGGATCGACGTGGAGCACGTGCATTCCGCGACCCAAGCCCATCGCTTTAACTTACGACGCGTAGACGATGCTACGGTCGGCCTCTCACTGGACGAAACCACCACGCTCGACGACCTCGCCGAGCTGTTGGGTTGTTTCAATTCCGAAGCCAAATTGGATCTATCGATACTGGATGAAACACCGGAGTCAGCGACCCCGGCTACAGCTCCAACCCATGATGCTGCCAATGTAGCCGGGGGCGCTAACCCCGGTCTCGCCATATTCCCGGCGGAGTTTGCCCGCGAATCCGGCTTCCTCGCCCACCCCGTGTTTAATGCGCACCACACCGAGCACGAGCTGCTGCGCTACATCAAGCAACTCGAGGCCAAGGACCTTTCGCTCTGCCACTCGATGATCTCGCTCGGGTCCTGCACGATGAAGCTCAACGCAGCCAGCGAGATGTTTCCGGTCTCGTGGCCGGAGATCGGTCAACTGCATCCGTTCGCGCCGCGCGACCAGACTACGGGTTATCAACGCATCGTCGATGACCTTGAAACCTGGCTGGCCGAGATCACCGGATTCGACGCCGTATCGCTCCAGCCCAACGCCGGCTCCCAAGGCGAATACGCCGGACTGCTCGCCATCCGCGCCTATCATGCCGCACGCGGCGACCAACATCGCGACGTTTGCCTCATCCCCACCAGCGCCCACGGCACCAACCCGGCCAGCGCGGTCATGGGCGGCATGAAAGTGGTGCCCGTCGGTTGCGACGACCAGGGAAACATCGACCTCGACGACCTGCGCGCCCGTATCGCTACGCATGCCGAGAATCTCGGCGCGTTGATGATCACCTACCCCTCCACCCACGGCGTATTCGAATCCACGATTCGGGAAATTTGCCAACTCATTCACGACGCCGGCGGACAGGTTTACATGGACGGCGCCAACATGAATGCTCAGGTCGGGCTCACCTCTCCCGGTCATATCGGTGCCGATGTCTGCCACCTCAATCTCCACAAAACCTTCTGTATTCCGCACGGCGGGGGCGGACCCGGCGTAGGTCCGATCGCGGTAGCACAGCACCTGGCGCCGTTCCTCCCAGGACACCCGGCGAACGAAGTAACAGGTAACAAGGATCAAGTAACAAGTGGGGGCAGTGGAGTCGGAGCGGTCTCGGCGGCGCCTTACGGCTCGGCGAGTATTCTCGTCATTTCCTGGATGTATATCCGGATGATGGGGGCGACCGGACTCACCGAAGCCACCCGCATCGCAATCCTCAACGCCAACTACATCGCCAAGCGTCTGGAGCCGTTCTTCCCCGTGCTCTACCGCGGCAATCAGGATCTCGTCGCGCACGAATGCATCATCGACCTGCGGGCATGGAAGGCTCACGGCATCGAAGTGGAAGACGCCGCCAAGCGTTTAATGGATTACGGCTTCCACGCCCCCACCATGAGTTGGCCGGTCGCCGGCACGTTCATGATCGAACCGACCGAAAGCGAATCACTCGCCGAGCTCGATCGTTTCTGTGACGCATTGATCGCGATCCACGGCGAGATGCAGGCCGTCGTCCACGGCGAGTCCGACGCCGGGAACAATCCCTTGGTCAACGCACCTCACACCGCGCAGGCGATAGGGGCGACCGACTGGAGCCACCCTTACTCCCGTGAGCTGGCCGCTTTCCCGAGCGACTGGACCCGCCAGACCAAGTTCTGGCCGGCCGTCGGTCGCGTGGACAATGTCTACGGCGATCGAAATCTCGTGTGCTCGTGCGTCGGCATGGAAGCGTTTGCCGACGAGGCTTAGGCGCGCGAGCGGTGCACCGCGGTCGCAATTGCAAAGACACCATAGGCCAACAGGAAACCGCCGATCGGCACTAACAGGACGCCCAGTCCGGGGTCACCATCGTGGATCACGATCCCACCCAGCAGAAAACCGAGCGGCATCAAAATCGCGGCGAGGCGCACGGCGCTCGCCGCCCGATCCGGTAGCAGGTTGGCGCCAAAAATTTTCGCCGACGCACCCGACGCAATATTCACCAACGCCAGCAATGTGCCATGGGTGTGGGCTAGCGTGAACATGAGCCGACGCATCTCATTGCCGACATCAAGATACCAGCCGATCTTGAATCCATGCAGGACCTCCAATCCGAGACCAAGCGTCAGCGAGATCGCCAAGGCCCACCACCCAAACCGCAGGGATCGAAAGGCGACGGCGTCGGATACGGCCGGTTCAGATGATTTGGATTTACTCATGGGGCATCTCCAAACAATCGCGCTACCGCCCGCGGGCCAAGCGATTTGTTAGACCGTGGCGCGAGTCGCGCCGGTGCTGATACCACCGTCCACGAGCAAGGTCTGCCCGGTCACATATTCACTCGAAGGCGAGGCGAGGAAAACGACGGCGCCATCAAGATCGCGCGGTTGCCCCGGCCGCTTGAGCGGTATCCGGTCACACAGGTAGCGCACCCACTCTTCGTTGTCGTAGAGCACCTTGTTTTGCGCCGTCTTAAACCAACCCGGGGCAAGGCAATTCACAGTAATCCCGTGCGTGCCCCAATCGTCGGCCAAACTCATGGTGAGCTGCTTCACCCCACCGCGGCTCGCACAGTAAGGACCAAGCCCCGCGTAACCCGCCACACTCGTAACGGAACCGATATTGATGATACGACCGTAACTGCGCCCAACCATGTGTTTGGCCACCGCCTGCGCCACGAAGAACGTGCCGCGGAGATTGGTATCGAGGACGAGATTCCAATCCTCCCAGGTCACTTCCAGAGCGGGTTTGCGCACGTTACAACCCGCGTTGTTCACGAGGATATCAATACGTCCATAGTGCGCCTGCGCGGCATCCGCCATGGCCGTGATACTCTCCGCCGAATGCACATCCAACGCGAGAGGCAGCGCTTTCCGACCGAGGCCTTCGATTTCTTGTTGAAACTCGACCAGGTCTTCCACCTTGCGGGCGGTGATGACGAGATCCGCTCCGGCTTTGGCCAGCGCGCGCCCGAAGTATTGGCCGAGTCCACGGCTCGCCCCCGTAACGACGGCCACCTGGCCGCTTAGATCAAAAAGCTCACTCATGATGATACCTCCTGAGGTTGCAGGATAACTTTGTTCAGTCCGGCTTCGCGGTGGTGCAACCGCTCAAACATTTCCGGGCCCCGCTCGAGCGGCACGATCTCGCTGATGGCATCACTCACGTCGATCCATCCGCGCTCCAGAAATTCGAGACAGGCCGGATACTCTCCAGCGGAAGCACAGGTGCCCTGGATGCGCAGCTCGCGTGTAACCACTTCCTGCATGGGGAAACTGATATTTGGCGCGATGTTGCCGATCACCGTCATCGCTCCACCCTTGCGCAAACAGGCCACGCCGGCACGGATCGTCGGCTCCGCGCCGACCGCTTCGAGCACGATATCCGCCCCCATGCCACCCGTGAGTGCTTTCACGCGGGCCACGAGATCTTCCTTACCGGAATTTACCGCGTGGTCGGCTCCGTGCTTCGTCGCGACCGCCAGTCGAGAGTCTTCCAAATCAGCCACAATCAACGTGCCGCATCCAGCGCGGCGCACGGTTTGCACGACCATTTGGCCGATGATACCCGCACCCACAACCACCACGGATGCACCCAGCGGAATATCCGTCTGGCTCACGGCATGGAAAGCAATCGAGAGCGGTTCAACCATGCAGGCCTTGGCAAAATCGAGGGATGGGCCGAAGCGATAAAGCACCCGCGTAGGCACCACCAAATACTCCGCAAACGCCCCGGGACGATTGTAGTCGTCACACGAAACACCGATGACATTGCGGTTCTCGCAAAGGTTGACCTTGCCCGCTTGGCAATAGCTGCACTCCCCACAATAGACCGTCGAGTCGAAGGTCACCCGATCACCGAGAACGTAGTCGGTGACGCCTTCGCCGAGTCCGGCGACCTCGCCGGATGCTTCGTGCCCCATGATCACGGGCGGCTGGCGACGTCCGGTGCTGCCATCCATCCCATGCACATCGCTGCCGCAGATGCCACAGGCCATGACCTTGATAAGCACTTCACCGGGACCGGGCTCGGGTTGGGCTACATCTTGGATTTCGAATTGAGAAGGTCCGGTAATAACAAGGGCTTTCATGGAGAGGCTTGGATCTGAAAAGGAAACGAAGGTGGTCAGCAACGATGCGGCAAGACGAGCATGCGACGCAAAAGATGCCAACGAGCATTCCCTAAAAATCTCCAACGCGGCGGAATCTTGCGCGAGGTTAATCAGTTCATCGGAAACGAGGGATAGCTCTTTGCACCGACCGATATCCCGCCAGACGATGAAGCTTTCGGCCTCGAAACGAAAAACGCGGACCGGCTTTCACCGGTCCGCGCATTGCATTACCTAACTTGAACAACCGACCATAAGAGAGAGGTTACATCGGCGGCAGGATCACCGAATCGATGATGTGGATCACGCCGTTGGAGCTCTGCCAATCGACGCCAAACACGTTGGCGGCGTTGATCTTCACTCCGCCTTCGGTGGACAGGGTGGCGGCATCGCCATTGGCCATGTTCACACTGCCGGCGGTCACGGCCGAGGATTCGACTTTGGCGCCACTGATTACGTGATAAAGCAAGATATCGGAAAGGGTCGGAATGTCGTTGAGCAGACCTTCAACGGTGCCGGCAGGCAGCTTGGCGAACGCAGCGTCAGTCGGTGCAAAGAGCGTAAACGGTCCGGCACTGTTGAGGGTGTCGACCAGTCCGGCGGCAGTGACCGCTGCGACCAAAGTCGTGAAGTTACCTTGAGCTACAAGGTTCTCAACAATGGTCTGACCACCGGGAGCCGTTCCGGGCAGAATGACCGTGTCGATGGCATGAATAATTCCGTTGGTGCCCATCCAATCGACTTCGATGATGTTGGCGCTGTCGATCTTGGCCCCGCCCTCGACCGACAAGCTCGCAACACCACCGTTGGCCATCACGACAGGGTTCTTCGAAACATCGGCCGCCATCACTTCCTTGCCCCACACGACGTGATAGAGCAGGATATTGGAAAGAGCGGGGATATCGTTAAGGAGCCCTTCAACGGTGCCGGCGGGCAGTTTCGCGAACGCTTCGTCAGTCGGGGCGAAAAGGGTGTAAGGACCGGGACCCAGCAACGTGTCGAGCAGACCCGCCGCTTGCACTGCGGCGACGAGCGTCGTGAAGGAACCCGCATCGATCAGATTTTGCGGAACTGATTTTTCTTCGATGAAATAGGCTTCGGCCAATCCAACGCCGGTATGGTCACTGCCCAAGTGGAGCGTGTAGGTTCCCGGAATAAGATTGGCAATCATCGCACTCTCGGCGGAAGCCGACGGAGCCAAGCCCGATGCCGTGAGGGCGAACGATTGTCCACCCGTCGCCCAATCATCATTGGACCCCATCCAAGTCGATCCTTTGAACAAAGTGATGGCCGGGTCACCGGTGGCATTGGCAACGCCGTAGGCGGTAAGCGACGGGCCGATGCCGCGGAACAGCACCGAAACATAATCGGTGGCCGGTCCTTCGACCGAGACACCCGTAATCATGGTCTCGTCTCCTGCGCCAACGACGCCACGGGTGGAGAGATTACGAACTTCGACTTCATCGTGGAGGTGACCAGCGGCGAAAATCGGGGAGACCGCAAGAATAGCGGCAACAGCGAGGGAAGTGAGTTTTTTCATTTTTGATAGGATGTTTTCTGACCTGTGTCGGAGTCAGGGATGTCTCACTAGTGTCTAACTTATTTAAGTATACAATCCGATGATTCATTTTTGTCTCATTTTATACTCAATTCTTTATCCATTGTTATTCATTAATTTATAACTTTTTGATGTTTTTCTGATAGAACAACTTTCATTTTGTAGAAGTTTTGTTACTTTTCTGACTTATGCCAGATGTTCGCTATTCCATCAAAATCGCCTCCGAGCGCAGCGGGGTGTCCTCGCACCTCATCAGGATGTGGGAAAAGCGTTACGGTGCGCTGTCTCCAGATCGCACCGAAACCAATCGTCGGCTCTACTCAGACGAGAATGTCGAGCGACTGAGCATGCTCCACTCCTGCACCCAAGCAGGCCATCGCATCGGAAACGTCGCCACGCTCCCCACCGACACGCTACGCCAGCTTTCGCAAGAGTCTGCGGGCAGGACGGCGAAGGATGACGGGGCAACTCCGCCGGAAGCACTCTCCGCGGCCGCTCAAACTCTGCCGCCCGAGGTCGTCGAAGCGTTCAAGGCGGTCGAAAATATGGACGTCGACGCGCTCCAACGGTCGCTGGACAAGGCGTCCCTTGCTCTCGGCTACCAAGGCATGCTCACGAAAATCGTAGTACCGTTGATGCAGAACATCGGACGCCTGTGGTGTGAGGGCGAGCTGACCGGCGCTTACGAACATTTCGCGTCTTCTGCCCTGCGCACCTACTTACTGGGCCAGGTTCAGTCCTACGCTGCCAGTCGCAGTTCCCCCGCCATCATTACAGTCACTCCCGCCGGACAGTTACATGAGTTTGGTGCCGTCATCACCGCCGCCGCCGCCGGCTCCGCCGGCTGGCATGTGATCCATCTCGGCTCAAGTCTTCCCGCCGCCGAAATCGCCGGCGCCGCCATCCGGGCCGAAGCTCGCCTCGTCGCACTCAGTTTGGTGCACCCACCGGATGACGCCGACCTGCCCGCGCAACTGCGTATGCTTCGACGGCTCCTTCCGTCCCGGGTTGGGATCGTAGCGGGTGGTCGCGCCTGCGAAAGTTACCGCGAAGCACTCACCGAAATCCAGGCCGAGGTCGTCACCGACATCGATCAGTTCTACGAAACCCTCAGCGCCAACCGGCGCCGACGTCTGGCCGATGAAATCGACCGGCAAGAGGCAAACCTTGGCTCTGCCAGCGGCTAGGTCCCGCGAAGAAAAGACCGTTCCCACTAGAAACGCCGGAAACCCTCCGGGCGCGGGGCGAAGCCCGCCTTACCACCGACAACGCTCCCTCAACTTTAAGCCCATTCACTCAACTCAATCACCGCTCGTTGCCCCGCGCATCAGCCTTCCTTTCCCGACATGAAAAACATCACCAAACTCCTCCTTAGCCTTTCCTTCTTAGCGGCTATCTCGCTCTCAGCCCAAATGGGGCCGCCGATTCCCGCCGGGAAAACCTTCTACGCCGCCGAGGTCCTCGGAGTCTTACAAACCTCCGCTGATATGGATGCCGGTGGGGACGTGAGTATCCATCGGCTAGGCTTCAAATTTGGAGCTATCCGCGGCCTCGATAACGGCAGTTCGATCGGTGGCGGTCTGAGCTACACCATGTTGGGCTACCGCTTCGAAGGCACGCCTGCGCTGGGTGGATTCAATCCCTGGGAGGACATTGACCAGTTACAGCTCAGCCTGCAGTATCGCTACGCCATCGATGGGGAATCCTCTCTGTTCGTCATGCCGAGCGTGACATCTTCGGGGGAATCGGGGGCGTCTTTCAGCGACGGCCTCGAGTTCGGTGCCATCTTCGGCTACACCAAGACCTTCAGTCGTGAACTCACCCTCGGCATCGGCGGCGGGGCATTCCATGGCCTGGAGGACACGAGTGGTTTCCCGGTCATCTTCGTCTACTGGCAAATGGCCGAGAACTGGAGGCTGTCGAATCCGTTCCGCCCCGGGCCCAGTGGCCCGGCCGGACTTGAAATTGTTTACACGGGCCTGCCCGGCTGGGAAATCGGCTTCGGTGGCGGCTATCGGGTCAGTCGATTTGCGCTCAACGATGTCGGTCCGGCGCCACATGGATTCGGGCAAAATGAGGGCGCCGCGATGTTTGTCCGCGCCTCCAGAGAATTTCAAACCGGCGGCAACCTCGACCTCTACGTCGGCACCGTGGTCGGTGGTGAGCTCGAACTCGAAGACTCGGGCGGCCGCCTCTTGGCTCGCACCGACTACGATCCATCTATCTTGCTCGCCCTCGCCTACACCCAGCGCTGGTGAAGCGTGTGGTCACCGCATTTTAACGGCATGAGTCCTTCCCGCACCATTCTCGTCACCGGCGCGAGCGGTGGCATTGGCGGTGCCTTGTGTGGCCGTTTGGCGGCAGACGGCTATCGAGTGGCGGCGGTGAGTCGGGACGCGGATAGACTCGCCGATCTCGCCGCGGCCGAACTAAGGATCGAGGCGGATTGCACCAGTCAAGCGGGAGCGCAAAAAGCGCTGGCAGGAGCGACCACCCATTTCGGCGAATCACCGGCGCAACTGGCGCATTGTATCGGCAGCACGTTGCTCACTCCCTTGCATCGCACTCGCAGCGAAGCTTGGTCCGAAGTGATGCGCGTCAATTTGGACAGCGCGTTCCACGTCATGCAGGCGTGGATCACCGCTCACCAGAAAGCCAAAACCTACGGTGCCGCCGTCTTCGTGAGCTCCGTGGTTTCTCGCATCGGAGTTGCCAATCATGAAGCCATTGCCGCGGCGAAGGGCGGTTTGGAGGCCTTGGTGCGCAGCGCCGCCGCAACCTATGCCGCCCAAGGGTTTCGTTTCAATACCGTCGCCCCGGGCCTGACCGAAACGCCGCTGACCGCCCCCTTGCTGAAGTCCGATGCCTTTCGAGAAGCGGCGGCGCGGCAATATCCCCTGCGAGGCCTGCAGTCAGCGGAGCAGATCGCTGATGTCATGGCGTGGTTACTCTCGAAGCAGGCGGAAAGAATCACCGGCCAGGTCATTCCCGTTGATGGCGGATTCACTTCGGTGCGTCCCCTGGTCAAATAGTCCTCTCCTCATGAAATCATCATGTTTATTCATCATCATTCTGGGACTCTCAACCCTTCTGCCTTCCCCCATCCTGATGGCCGCTGAAGAAGCCTTTCCCCCTACCCACCCCGGCACGATTGAAATCAAGACCTTGCCGGCGGGCATCCTGCTTAAATCCACGGTCGACGGGAACTACTTCGACAACGGCGGAAAGCTTTTCGGTCCACTCTTTCGTTATATCTCGAGCAACGACATCGCCATGACGACACCGGTCGAGGCGGTGATCGATGACGCCGCGATGCTCTTCTGGGTGGCACCCAGCGAAGTTGAAAAGGTCCGGGGCAGCACCGCCACGGTGGAAGTGTTGGAAATTCCCGAACGCACCGTGGCGGCTCGTGGAACCAAGGGCAGTTACAGCCAAACCAACTATCAGGAAACCCGGGAGGCGCTCGAAGCCTGGCTCGCTGAGCAGACGGATTGGCGGGCCACCGGAGACCCCTACGGTGTGTATTGGAACGGACCCTTCACGCCATGGTTTATGAAAACTGCCGAGGTCCACATTCCCGTGGAGCGGATCCCTTCGGAAATCGATCTCGCCGCGCACCAGTGGAAACACCGGGTGGTTTTGCTCAGTGCTCCCAGCGCCTCTGATTCAACCTACCGAGACCAGCTCGCTCTCTTCGCCGATCGAAAACCGGACATGGACGAACGCGATATTGTCGTCCTCTCCCAGTTTGATTCAGCTGCATTTCAAGCCGTGCTTGTCGGCAAAGACGGCGGACGTAAACGCGAACAGGCAAAACCGATGGATCCGGACGATTTATTCGCCCTCATCGACAGTATGCCGATGCGACGGTCGGAAATGCGACAGTCCCGTGACTGAAGGCGTTGATTCGGCCACTCAGTGCTCGCCCAACAATCGACCGGTTAACCAGTCCCGAAAACCGGGCAGATCCTCCCAATCAATCGCGATGTCCGCAACGTGTGGGCCGTTCGGATCCCGAATCGTTTTTCCTTCATCTGTGATGTGAAAACGGATGGTTTCATATTCGATGAAATCATCGCCGTAGGCCATGTAGACCGCGACATCATCAAACAACGTCGAGGAGGCTTGGGTGAAATAATCGCAGTTCATCCACAGCACCCTCGGTGCCCAGATGCAGTAGTTTTCAATAACCGCCCGCATGAGAGCATCGTCCCCCACCGACCGCCAAATGCGCTGGTAGTTTTCACCACTGAGGTTAACGATACCACAGGTGTCCAACGGGGTGAGTTTGATGGATTGAAATCCAGCATCCAAAACGGTGCGCAGGGCCGGGACCGCCGCCCGCACATTGTATTCGGGATCGTTGGGTGGACCCCCACCATAGCCCTTGTCGAAGGCACCATGCATACCAAATAATCGGCACTTGGCTGCAATGTCCGGAGCGCGTTCGATTGCCGCCGCCAGACTCGGCACGGGGCCGATCGCAATCACGGTTACCGTCTCATCCGACGCCCGCACAAAATCGATGAACGCCTGCAGTCCGTCCTCGTGCACCGTCCCGGGATACGCATCTAAATCGTAGTCGCGAACCCACGGTCCCTGGTGCCGATCCTTATCCGGCATCACGCCGGCGGTGAGTCCCAGTGCAATCTCCACATCGGTCCGATCCGCCACTTCCAAAACCTTCGCCGCAACCGATGCGCGATACCGTGCCTCGCCCGTTTCGGTGAGCACCATTTTTAGATCCAGCTCCGGCGATCGCAGCAGATGGGCCAACGCCCAGGTATCATCTATGTCGCCCGCAATATCGGTCGAGAGAACGACTGGCGTAGCGCCAAAAACAAACGGGGTCGCGAGGAGAGAGACTAAGAATCTAAATTTCATGGTGGGGAGAGATCGGATCGGAAACATACCCGGACTCGAACGTGGAACGAAGCATTCTCCATTCGATGCCGGCATTCAAAAAGTTGAACGTTGATGACTCGAAACGGCCCGGGTCACAATCGCTCACCGATGGCGGCCTCGACATCGGACCGCCGCACGGGCTTCACCAAATAATTATTCATGCCTACTTCTGCGGATCGTCGTACCGTGTCCGGCCAGACATTCGCACTCAGTCCGATAATCCAGGGACGTTGCGCCGTTGTCGCGGTCAGCCGCCGAATCTCCGTCGTCGCCGTCATGCCATCCATGACCGGCATTTCCACATCCATAAAAACAATGTCGGGCATATTCTGACGAGCGGCGGCCACGGCCTGAGCCCCATCAAACGCATACTCCACGCGTTCGTATCCAGACACCTGCAGAATCGATCCCAACACCTTCCGATTTATCGGGTTATCATCGACGACGAGGATGGCGGGATTATCCGCCGGATCCTTCGCGGCGACTGCCGGACTGGCTTCCGCTTCCGCCAAGGCAGCGATCGGCGATTCCGCCCGAGGCGCATCGACATGGAAGGCAAAACAAGACCCTTGGCCGGAATCACTCATGACACTGATACCGCCGCCCATGGCTTCGCAGAGGCGTTTGCAAATCGCGAGGCCCAAACCCGTGCCTCCAAAGTCTCGCGTGGTGGAAGAGTCGGCCTGACTGAACGGCTTGAACAACCGCTCCATGCTCTCTTCCGGAATACCAATGCCCGTATCGATCACCTTGAAATGTAGTTCGTTGCCAGGTCCGTAGCTCATCTCCAGCGTAACTGATCCTTTCGCCGTAAACTTCAGCGCATTGCCCACGAGATTAATCAAGATCTGCCGCAAACGCGCGCGGTCGGTACTCACCTCATCTGGAATAGCGGTCAGAATGCGCACCTCGAGCATCACTCCCTTTTCGTCCGCCCTGGAAGTCATCATCGCAGCTACTTCATGGGCGAGCACGGTGGCATCCACCGCCTCCAAGGAGAGTTCCATCCGCCCGGCTTCGATCTTGGAGATATCAAGCACATCGTTGATGATCTCCAGGAGCCCTTCTTCGGACGTCTCGATCATCTTGACGTAGTGTTCCTGCTCTTCGGTGAGCTCGGACGTGCGCAACAAACTCGTGAAGCCGATCACGCTGTTCATCGGAGTGCGGATCTCGTGACTCATTACCGCCAGAAAATTACTCTTCGCCTTGTCCGCGCTCTCCGCCCGCAATTTCGCCGCTCTCAGTTCGGCTTCGGTGGCTTTGAGGTCCGTGATCTCCATCGCGGACACAATCACCTCGATGACCTCGCCCTTCTCGAGTCGCGGATGAAACACCGCCAGAAACCTCACTCCGCGCCGTTTGCTGCCACCTTCGAGTGTCCGGAGTTTCCCCGCCCACGCAGCGTTGTATAACCTCACCATCCGACGCAGCAACGGACCGCGCAGAATCTTGTCTAACCGGTGTCCTTCCACCCGTTCGGGCTGATAACCCATGTTCTGGCAGAGCTGCCCGCGACACAGGGTGTGGATGTATCCGCCGTCTTCCTCTTTCCGAAAACACAGCAACAACCCTTTCTGCAAATCAAGGGTCTGAGCGTAATAGCGAGTGAGTTCGTTCAGTCGATTCTCAACATCCCGGCGGATTTTCTCGTTCGCCTCGGTCAGCTCCTCCGAAACCACATCGAGGGTGCGTTCGACAAACTCGCGCTCCTCGTCGGCCTAGGTGTAGGCGTCGTTGACCGCGGCAATGAAATCCCGCAACGACGGGTCGCTTACATCAAAGTCCGGCAGTTTCTTTCGAAGCTGCCTCGCCAACAACGGATGCAACTTATCTTCACTCACGAGGATCGTTCGGCAAAAGTGGTCAAAGTCATGGTTTGATTGTGAAGCTCGCACCCGTGAGACGCTCCGCCCGGTCCGATTTCACCGTAGGAATAAAAGCCGATTGCCCCCGGTGGATTTCCCAACTCGGTAAGCACGGCTTCCACCTCCTCCTCCACCCGTTGGTTCAGCACGAGACGCCGCCCCACACAGCTCACCAACAACGCCATCTCCGGCTGCACGGTTGGACTGCTCGCCATCTCACCCGCGTTCTCGGCGCCCCAAATCAATTTATCGATCGTCGATTTCATCAGACGCACATAGCGCCCTTGCGGCACATCACCGGCAAAAGTCAGCGATTGGTTCCCTTCGTCCACGGCCAAAATCGTGCGCACCAAACTGGGCTCCCCATCGTTCTCCGACAACAGCTCCAATGGAAAGAGCAGTCCGGTCGCCGGCAATCCCGCGGCCCGTTCACCCAGATAGGTTTTGTAGAGTTCCAAGGCCGGTTTCCCGTCGAGCTCGAAGAGGACATTGCTCTCCGCCCGCGTGATTTTTCGCCGCGGACCAAACGCTTCCCAGCCTCCGGCGGATCCCCAGTGGACCTCCAGATCCGAACCGTAGAGTCCGACAACCACTACCCCGTCGGACTTCACTTCATCGTCGAATACAATGGTCGTATCTTCGAAGCGCGGTCCGTCGCCGGCCAAGCCGCCGGTAGCGCTGACGCCCTCCGGCAGCTCTGAGCGAATACCTGCAACCAATTGGGTGCCGTTGACATTGAGGCCGTTGCTCAACACCGGGACGTGTCGCAAACCGGGGACCGAAACGGCGCGACCGAGTTCTGTGCCGACGGTTTCACTGGCATCACTCGCCGGAATCTGGCGATAGACGCCGGTCACCTGCGTCGAATCAAAACTGATCATCATGGCAACCGCTCCATCATCCGAAACATCGGTGCCTAAAATTTCGCCCGCGGTGCTGCATCCGACCAACTTTGCCTGCGGCGCGCGAGCGCGGAGGCCGGCGCGCACGTGGTCGTCACGCAGGATCTTGCCCGCTCCAAAAACCAGAATGAGTTGAGCATCGTGTAATGCGTCACTCGACCCCACCCACTCATTGTTCTGCCAGCGGAGTTGGAGGGTCTTCATCGGGGTCTGCAGCAGAAGATTATACGACGACCGGCGCTGCTCTGCGGCCAAAGCCCATGGCACTCTTCAACCAACTCCAGGCCTTGTTCAGACCGATCGGTTCGACGCCACCTTTGAAGCCATACATACTGGCCATTTCAGCTTCATGCGAACGGTAGCGCGGCGGCAAAACCAACAGTTCTTCTTCGCCATCCGTCACATTGGAAAAGAATGCGCCGCGACCTGCGGCCAATCCGTCGCCATCCGGAAACGCCACCGTCTTCTCCGCCATGACCATCCACGGCTTGTAAACAAAGGTATTCTTGCCGCCCTCGCCATGGACGAGTTTGCCGTAGGTGCGTTGGGGCACGCCCTTCAATCCGACCCCGGCAAACACCGAGGTGCGGTGGATCCCGACCGAAAACCGACGGTTGCGGCGGGTGAAAAAATCCCAACAGAAAATCCAGCTGAACACCGTCAAACGGAAGGACCATCCGGCAATCATCCAGGAAACCAGAATCACCACCAACGAGAGGATCGCGCCGACCCAAGGATCGATTGTCGCGGATAACGTGACGAGTCCGAACAGCGCGGTCTTTGCCGCTTTGAGCCCCGCATCGATCGCGCCCCACGGACTCAGGAGGATCAATCCGTTGATCGCGTGCGACGCCATCCAAACAATCGCGTAAATCGCGACGCCAAACGGCACCGTCAAAATATTGAGTAACCAGGACCAGTCGATTGCGGCCAAATGGATGGTCGCGAGACTGCCGGTGGAAATCACTTCGGGGCTGAGCGCCATACCCTCGCCCCCACCGAGAATCGCCTTCGAGAGGACCGACATCGAAAACGGCACGACCGCACCGGCCGCCACCAGACCGGTGACCTTATTTTCCAACGTATCGATAACATCGAGGGGCTTTTTCCAGCCGGGAGGCAACGCCGCGCCCGCGGCATCTTTAGCCGCCGCCGCGCCTACCAGTCCCAGTGCCGGGAGCCAGAAACTGACCTGCGCAAACCAGGGTAAACTGGCGCGATCTTCCTCCGCGGTGGAGAAGTAAGTGTAAGCCCCGTAGGCTCCCGTGCCGAGTAGCGGAGAGATCGCGATGCCGGTGACTCCCGCCACCGCCGAAACCACCGGTCCCGCCGGCGAACGGTCCCGACCCGACGAACCCGCCGACCCGTCAGCTCCCCACAGGGGCAGAGTCACGACCGATAAAACAAATGCGAAAGCAAAGATGGGGCTGAGTCTTCTCATGATAATAAACGTGAAGGGCAGGGTAATACAAACGACCTGCAACGGGAAAATCCACCCACAATTCGGAGAATTATACGTAGGTGAGGCCAAGTTGGCGGCACCACTTGAGTTGGCCACCGAGGTTCCCATGCGTATCCGCCCACGGGCACGCCGATACTTCGAGCGTGTCTGCCGCCACCGCCTCCGCAAATACATCGGCCTCGTAAGCGTAGACCCCTCGGTCGGCCGTAATCGTCACGATTTCCGGCTCCGATTCACCGCCGCGATGGACGTGCAACTCTGTCAGACCGGCATCAACCCGCACGACATAAGGGGAAGGCACGAGGATCCACCCCTCCGAGCCGTAAACGCGCACCACGTTTTGCTGATGCGATACAAGGCCACAAGCGATCTCGGCCGTGAGGCCGCCATCAAACTGGAGCACGGCAGTCGCGCGGATATCGACACCCGTTTCCGGATGGAGCACGCCCACCCCGGCCATCGTTTCCGGATCGGCAAATCCTGCGTTGCGCGCTACCCCGGCCAAAAGCCGCGCGTAAGAAAGCGGGTAACCCCCGACATCTAAAATCCCGCCACCCCCAAGATCCTTGTTCCACAACCGCCCGGCCGAATCAAACGGCGCGGCAAAACTGAACGCGGCCTGAATGTGCTGCAGCTCGCCGATCGATCCATCACGCACGAGCTCCACCAATCGCTTGGTCTGCGGGTGACACCGATACATCCACGCCTCCATGAAGGTCCGGTTATTATCACGCGCGGCCACCTGCATCATCTCAAGCTCGGCCAGGCTCATCGCAATCGGCTTCTCACACAGCACGTGTTTACCCGCCTGCAACGCCGCGACCACGTTGGCACAGTGCATGGGGTGCGGCGAAGCCACATAGACCGCGTCGACTTCCGCGTCCGCCAAGAGGTCGGCGATCGTACCATGCGTATGTGCCGCATCGATCCCATGCTCCGCCGCGAAGCGCTCTGCCGCCTCGATCGAGCGACTTCCCACCGCTACCAATCTGCCGTGAAGCGAGGTGGTCAAATCCCGGGCAAACACCCCCGCTATCCGGCCGGTGGATAATATTCCCCAGCGCAACGGGCGGGATTCAGGTGGCGGCGAAGTTGACATGGTTCCACATCCCAGCGCAAAAACCCCGCCAAGTAAACCCACCTCTCCACGCCCGCTATCGCCCCAATTCAACCATCAGCGAACTCAGGCTCGAAAAACGCTCGATCCGTCTCATGCTGCCGAGTTCACCCCTGCCGGATCGACCTATCTGCCCTTCCTTTTGCCCATGAACAACGCCCCGACCACTCGCCTCTGCACCATGATGTTTCTCCAGTTCTTCGTCTGGGGAAGTTGGTTTACCTCCATCGCCGTCTACATGACCGCTCACGGCATGGCGAATCTCACGCATTGGCCTTACACCGTCAATCCGCTCGCCGCGATCATCGCGCCGTTCGCGCTCGGACTGGTGGCGGATAGATTCTTTTCGACTGAAAAAGTCCTCGCGACCCTCCACCTCATCGGCGGTGGCGTGATGATCTTTGTCCCGCAACTCACCGGCAACCCCACGGTATTCATCCTCGCGCTGCTGCTCTACAACCTCTGCTACATGCCGACCCTCGGGCTGTCCAACGCCCTCGCTTTCCACCACATCACCGATCAGGAGAAACAATTCCCCCGCATCCGCGTGTTCGGCACGCTCGGCTGGATCGTTGCCGGTCTGTTTGTGTCGTTCGTGCTCGGTCGCGCCATGGGCACCACCGCCGAGGCCACTGCCGCCCCGCTCTACTCCACCGCCATCGCTTCCATCATCCTCGGTATTTTTTGTTTTTCCCTGCCCAGCACACCCCCATCCGGTCGGGGCAAAAAAATCTCCATCACCGCGATTCTCGGCATCGATGCCCTGCGCGCATTGGCCAGCCGATCCTTCTTCGTCTTCCTCGCCTGCTCGTTCCTGATCTGTATCCCCCTCGCAGCCTACTATAATTTCACGCAGCTCTATCTCGGGGCGACCGGATTCACCTCCATCGCCGGCACCCAGACTCTCGGCCAAATGTCCGAAGTTGGCTTCATGCTCCTCATGCCGCTGCTCTTTGCCCGGCTCGGCGTAAAATGGATGCTCGTCATCGGCATGGCCGCCTGGGCAGTGCGCTACGCCCTGTTCGCACTCGGCGCTCCCGATCAAGTGACTTGGATGATCCTCGGCGGCATTGCGCTACACGGCATCTGCTACGACTTCTTTTTTGTCACCGGACAAATCTACGTCGACCAGCGCGCCAACGACGAAATTCGCGGCCAAGCACAGGGCATGCTCGTGCTTGTCACCAACGGCGCTGGCATGCTGATCGGCGCGCAAGCCGCCGGCATGGTCTTCAATCACTACCTGGACGGTGCCGACGCGCTCACCCTCGCCCAATGGCAATCGTTTTGGTGGCTCCCCGCCGCCTTCGCCGTCGTCGTGATGATCGTCTTCGCGACACTGTTCCGGCAGGACAAACCGCCCGCTAAAGCCGAAGCGTAGGTTTCCATGCCACATATTTGGCGTAGGGCCGTGCCCTGGTTGCCTTTGGCACCGCCGGAGGCGGGTAAACTTCAGCCGGCGCTCTGAAACGCCGTCTAAAGCACAGCGCTACGTTAAACCAAGTCGCCTCCTCCCTCTTTCCCAGTAAAGTAACCTAATAGGTTACTTTACTCATTCTGGAAGGAGGTAATTTTCTGCTCTGTGCCCGGCCGACTAAAGCCGCGGTGTAAGGCCATCGACCAACGATTTCCGGCTGGCCATCCAGCCGGGGATCACTCCCACCAACGTGCCTGCTCCCGCAATCATCGCGAGTAATCCCCACTCGTTGGCAGTCGGCCACGCCAGCGCCAGCTGCAGTCCGTAGTGGGCCTCCAGCACTGGTCCGCCCACTGCCATCGCCAAACTCAACAAACTGACGCCGACCAACGCACCAACGGTCGATACCCAAAATGATTCGCCCACCAGCAACAGCATGAGTTGACGCGGTCGGGCACCCACCGATCGCAAAATCGCCATCTCCCGCCGCCGTTGATCCAGCGTGCCGAGCAGATTGCTGAGCATGCCGATCAAACCGACCACCACCACGAATCCACCCAGGAACAACAACACGCGCTCGACCACTCCCAAGACCGACCACAATTCCTGCAGC
>CBFHXU010000027.1:0-26381 GCA_965659875.1 uncultured Opitutaceae bacterium | reverse complement strand
CACTGTTCACTCGACCTCTGGGAGCAATTACCATCAACGGATTTGCCGTCGACGATACGGCGGTGCCGGTGGAGCATTTGGTGCGGGCCCAAGAGGCCAAAGATAGTATCAGCTCCATCGATGAACCCCAGTGGGTATCGGTTTCAAATTGCGATTATCTCCTTGATGAAGATGAAGTGCTAAGTGTCACGATTGACGGCGAAACTCGCGCTTATCCGCTCCGGATTTTGGTTTGGCATGAGATCGTGAATGATACGTTTGGGGAACGGGGGGTTGCGATTACCTATTGTGCATTGACTGGATCCGGCGTGGCATTCGAGGCCGGTGAGAATCCCGATGGCACCTCGCGTAGTTTTGGCGGATCCGGGGTGCTTTATAACAGCGGATTGCTCATGTATGACCGGGCGACGGAGAGTTTGTGGTCACAGCTCAAGTTAATGGGCATTTCCAAGGACTTTTTGGAGGAACCCCTCACCCCCCTGGCCACCCGTCGTCTGACGTGGAAGAATTGGAAAAAATCATTTCCCAAGGGGCAGGTGCTCTCGCAGGAAACGGGATTCAATAATGACTATCAAGGGGAGTGGCCGTATGGAGAATATGCGAATGAGAAGGAAACGATCTTCCCGTTTGATATTAATCCCGACCGCAACGAATTCAGCACCAAGGAACGTATGATCGGGATGGTTGAAGGGTGGGCCGCCAGAGCTTGGCCGCTCGAGAAGATCAAGGAAAAGGGGCAATTGTTCGATGCCTTGGGAGCCCGTCCCATCCAGATCGTATACAAGAAAGATACGGACGAGGTGCTGGTCACCGACATCACGAATGGTGAGCAACTCGCCGCAGTGTCCGTGTATTGGTTCGCCTGGCAGGCTTTTTATCCCGACTCGTCGCTTTGGATACCGCTGAAGTGAAGATCGGTATCAACGCGAAACCCGAGGCTTGCACGGAGCAGGATATTTTTTGAATTCGAGAGCACGGATGCTCTGAACTCTCATGCCAATTTACGAATTTTTCTGTCCGGACAACAATACGGTCTACCAATTTTACGCGAAGTCGGTCGCTCAAGGGGAAACGATCCCGCGGTGCCCCGATAACCCCAAATTTCGCATGCGGAAATTGGTTTCTGGGTTCGCCATCACCAAGGGGGGCGCGACGGACGAACCGCCGCCCAATCCGACGGCGGAAACCGGAGCCGAGGATGATCCCCAGATGGCAGCGGCCATGGCGGCGATGGAAAGTGAGTTTGCCCACGTGGACGAAAATGATCCCAAAGCCATGGGTCGCATGATGCGTCGGATGTCCGAAATGACCGGTGAGAAACTGGACGGCGAGATGGAAGAGGTCGTGCGCAAGTTGGAGGAAGGGGCCGATCCTGATTCTCTGGAGGACGCTCTGGGGGGAGAAATGGATGAAGGCGGCGGTCCCTACGGTGATCCGGTGGGTAGGGGTGGTCCGGATGCCGGGGAACCCGTTGATCCAAAGGAGCCGCGGCATCGATTCAAATCGCGCCAAATCGCACCGACCCGAGATCCCCAGCTTTACGATTACGAATAATCGCGCGTGCGATGGGTTTTTTGATGTCACCATGGGAGTGAGAGTGTGAGAGTGCGGTGAATGTCTGATTCGACTGACCACTCCGCCTTGGCCCCACGCATCAAAGCCGCCTGCGCTGCAGTGCTTCGCCAAGTGCCGCGGCTGAATGCCGATTTGGGTAACGTCAAAAGCGACTGGAAAGCGGATGGTAGTCGGGTGACGGAAACAGATCTGGCCATCTCACAGGGGATTTTGGGCGAGTTGGCGGCAGCATTTCCGGAGGATCAGGGTTTCAGTGAAGAACTTATGACCGGGGAGCCGATTGAAGTAACGAGTCGGTATTCCTGGGTTTTGGATCCGATAGACGGAACGAATAATTTTGCCGTGGGTCTGGCGCAGTGTGCGATCTCGCTGGCGTTATTGGAGAAGGGGCGTCCGGTCTATGGCGTAATTTTTGACGTATCACGCCAACGCTTGATGCATGGTGGTCGCGATCGGGGTGTTTGGGATGGGGAAGAAAAGGTGACTGCGCTGCAGAGTCGCTTGAATCGCTCTTCGAAAGTGGGATTCCACAGTCCCCGCGAGGAAGGTAAATATCCGGGCCACGGCGAAGCGATCGTGGCCCGTTGCAAGGTGCGGGCGATCGGGAGCAGTGCGCTGCATCTGGCCTACGTGGCGGCAGGGTTTCTCGACGGAGTCGTCGACCACAATGTGAAGGTCTGGGATATCGCGGCGGCCGTCGCGATGGTGCAAGCGGGTGGGGCGGAAGTGCGATTCCTGGCCCATGATCCCTTTCCCTTGCGCCGATTTGATTTGGACATGCCGGCCAGCCTCTACGTGGCCGGCGGTGCGCAGATGTGTGACGATCTTGAGGCGGTATTACCGGCGAAAGGCGCTTGATACGCGCTTAACGGTCCGCCCATTAATTTAACCCAATTAAACGCCTGATGCAGTTTTGCATTGCTAGGCCCCACCTCGAAACGATTGCGTAGTGTTCTCCGCCTTCATGTAGTTCTATCGCCAATACCCAGCCATGGCCAAAAAAGCTTCCCGTCCCGCTTCACCCCTCACCTTTGATCTGCCGGTTTCTCTGATCGATAAGATCACCGCCGCCCAATCCAAACTCGGGTTGGCTTCCACCAGTGAAGTCGTCCGGCTGGCTTTGGCTAAGTTCAATTTTGACCGCTTCGAATCCGCTCGGGAAGAGCATCGTCAAATCTCGGTGCGTTTGCCGGCCGACATGAAAACCCTGCTCTCGCGCCAGTCGCGCAAGAAAAAGGTGAGTGTGGGTGAATTGCTGCGGGCCTCCCTCGACGAATTGTCCACCGCCAAACCGGTGGCGAATCCAAAGGTGGCCCGGGGTAAGCAGAGGGTCAAGAAAGCAGCGGCGAAAAAGCCGGCGGCGAAGAAAGCGGTCGCCAAAAAAGCCCCGGTCAAAAGAGCCGCCAAGAAGGTGGTAAAGAAGGCGGCGAAAAAGACGGCCAAAAAAGCCAAACGTCGCTGATCTTCCTCAAAGTCAAAGGGTGACGCGGCTCGAATGGGCCGATCAAAGCAAGCTACCGTCCGCGGAGCTTGCTTTTCGTTTTTGAGGGGGCTTAGGTCGGCTCGTTTTTACTATGAGCCAAGCACCCGCGCCACTGTCATCCTGGGCCCTTAACGTATCGCCATCTCCCACGTTGGCGGTTGATGCGAAAGCGAAAGCTTTGAAAGCCGCGGGCGAAGACGTCTGCGGATTCGCCGCCGGCGAGCCCGATTTTGATACGCCTGCCCACATTAAGGCGGCCGCCGTCGCGGCCTTGGATGCCGGTAAAACGAAATACGCGCCGACTCCGGGCATCCCGCCGTTGCGTGACGCGTTGGCCGCGAAATATACCGACGTCTATGGTTTGCCCACTGAGGCCGCCCAGGTGGTGGTGAGTCCCGGCGGCAAATTTTCCTGTCATCTCACGGTTTTGGCGGTCTGTTCACCCGGCGACGAGGTGATCGTGCCCGCGCCGTATTGGGTGAGCTATCCCGAAATGGTGAAGTTGGCCGGAGCCACGCCCAAGATGGTCCTCGCGACGGATGCCACCGGATTCAAACTGACGCCCGAGATGCTGGAGGCGGCGATCACGCCGAAGACCAAGCTGTTGATTCTGAATTCGCCCTCCAATCCCACTGGTGCCGTCTATACGGCGGATGAAATGGCGGCGATCACGGACGTAGCGGTGAAGCACAACCTCTACATCATGTCCGACGAGATTTATGAGCACCTGCTCTACGACGGCGTGACCCATGTTTCTCCCGCCTCGTTGTCTGCTGAAGCGCGGGAACGGACCATTATTGTTTCCGGTTTTGCCAAGACGTTCGCGATGACGGGCTGGCGTCTGGGCACGATCATTGCCCCAGAGCCGATCGCGAAAGCGGTGGCCAAGTTGCAGAGCCAAACCAGCTCGAATGCCACCACCTTTGCTCAGTGGGGGGCGTTGTCCGCCTATACGGAAGCTGACAAAACGAAGGCCGCGTTGGATGAGATGCTGGTCGCTTTTGATCGTCGCCGAAAGTTGGTCCACGCGGGGCTCAACGCCATCGACGGTATCGACTGTCTGCTCGCCCAAGGCGCGTTCTATCTCTTCCCGAATATTTCCAGCTTTGGTCTCGATGATTTGACGTTCTGCGAACGATTGCTCGATGAGCAAAAGGTCGCCGCCGTGCCGGGATCGGCGTTTGGCGCTCCCGGGTTCCTGCGGATCAGCTACGCCACCGCCGACGAGACCCTGCAGAAGGGGCTCGATCGTCTCGGTAAGTTCTGCGCCGGACTTTAGACGAGTCACGTGAAGTCAACGATGCCGGAATTCGGTATCGGAATATCTCGGCGATTTTGTGGAAATGAATCCATGAAACGGCTGTATATTATATGCTTCGTGCTCGTGGTGGGCCTGAACGTCCACGCCGATGAGCGTAATTCAGGGTCCTTGCTTGAAAATCACCAGGCGGTGCATGTGGGGATCGTGGTCGCAGACTTGGAGGCTGCCATTGATGCGTGGTCAAAATTGCTCGGGATCGAAACGCCTCCCGGAATTGTCGTGGGTGAGGGGCATGGCGATAATCCCACTCACTATCGCGGAAATCCCTCCGAGGCAAAGGTGCGATTGGCGTTCTTCAATCTCGAGAATATCCAGATCGAATTGTTGTCGCCTCTGGGCGAAGAGCCCAATCACTGGGCTGAATTTCTCGCGAAACACGGAGATGGCGTGCACCACTTGGCGTTTCGGGTGCAAGGTATCGGGGAAGTCTATCTTGACGAACTTGCGGACCGAGGAATTTCCCTCGCCCAAAAAGGTGGTTGGGACGGTGGCGAGTATATCTACCTCGATACGGTGGATTCACTGGGCGTGACGCTGGAACTGCTCGAACGTTACGAGCAAAAATAGTCGTCCCAAGTCAGGCGGTGCGCTGTCGGGTCAGCTCGGCCGTGGCGAGCGCGCATTCGGTGACTCTCTGGCGAAGGGCGTCATTGCTGATGCCACTGTCGTCAAAATCTCCCGGGGTCGCGTAAACGAAGCGCGGCACGATTACGCAGCGGAAGTCGAGCATGAGGCTGTTCGCGACCGCCATGACGGACATGTAGGAGGAGTGGCCGCCGGCCGCGTTGAGAAATGCCACGGTCTTGTTTTCCCAGGCGCCCTTGCCGGTCAGTTCCACCAGGTTTTTGAACGCCGCGTTGACGTCGTAATTGTAGATGGGACTGGCCACGATGATGCCGTCGGCTGCTTTGACGATCTCGCTGGCTTTAGCGGTGTTCGGATCGCCGTAGGCGGCCCCCCCGTCGCAGAAAGGGAGGGGGAGATCTTTAAGATCAAGGTTGGTGTGGTCGACGTTCTCGGTCGTGAGAGCGGTCGAGGCGGCGGCGGCGAGCAATCGGCTTTTACTGCCGGGATTCAGACTGGTGGAAAGGACGAGTAGTTTCATGGATGTTAAAGATGCGGGCGGGGGGGGAGGCGTCAGGAAGATGAAGATACCCGGGTGAGGGCCTCGGCCACATTGGGCGGCACGAACTTCGAAACATCTCCTCCGTAGCGCGCGACCTGTTTGGTAAGGTGCGAGCTGGTGTAGCTGTAGGCCTCGGCGGGCATGACGAAGATGGTTTCAATCTCGCCGTTCAGATGACGGTTCATCAGCGCCATGTTGAATTCAAATTCAAAATCGGACAGGGCGCGCAGACCGCGGATGATGGCACCGGCGTTTTGGGCGACGGCGAAGTCGACGAGGAGACCGGAGAACGTCGTCACCTCGACATTGGCATGCTCCGCGATGTTGGGCCGGATGAGTTCGACCCGTTCATCGGGCTCGAACATGGGGCTTTTGCCGGGATTGTGGGCCACGGCCAGGGTCACGCGGTCAAAGAGTTTGGCCGCACGGGAAAGCACATCGAGGTGGCCGTAGGTGATCGGGTCGAATGTGCCGGGGTAGATACAGTGTCGCATGACGGACCGAATAGACGAGAAGCCGAGAGCGGGGGCGAGTTCAAATCGAATGGTTTACGGGTTGCCAGCGTCGGTATCGCTGAGAGTGAATCAATGTCATGCGCTGGAACCTGCCCAACATTCTTACGGTTTCCCGAGTCCCGATGCTTTTTGTGGTCGTGGGACTCATGTATTCCGAGTGGTCAGGGGCGGCCACGTGGGCGTTCTGGTTGTTCATCGGTGCGGCGCTTACGGATTGGCTCGATGGCTATCTCGCGCGCCGCTCCAATCAAGTCTCCACCTTTGGCCGCTTCATGGATGCGGTCATTGATAAGGTCATGGTGCTAGGTATCATGATTGCATTGGTGAATGCCGATTTTTTTGGTCGTCTCACCGTGCTCGCGATGATGGCGCTGCTTTGCATTCTAACGCGGGAATTCGCCATCTCGGGGCTGCGGATGGTCGCGGCGTCGAAAGGGGTCGTGATGGAGGCGGACACGAGTGGGAAATTGAAGACCTTTGCGCAGATGAATGCGATCGGATGGCTGCTGGGGGCCAAGATGTTTCGGATCGATTTTGGCGATCTATTTCCCGCGGACAACCTGATCATTATCCAAGTCGTGCATATTATCGGGGTGAGTCTGTATTTTCTCTCGGCCTTACTTACGATCACCTCCGGAGCGAATTATTTCAGGCGTCACGCTCACGTGATGGCCGACTGAGTCATGCAACTTCGCCAACCGATATGGCCGCGTTTTTTACCGCGGCAGCTGGTCCTGAATTTTGCGACGGTGGGTCCCGTGGGGCTCATCCGCAAAGCGCCCGGCACCTGGGGGTCGGTCGCCGGGCTGCTCTACTTCACGCTGTTCTTCTACAGTTCGGGTATTCTGGGCACGCTGATTTTTGGCGGGTTGGGAGTCTACCTAGCCGTGGCGATGTGTGGAGAAGCGGAATTTCGGCTCGGTAAACGTGATCCGGGGGAAATCGTTTTGGATGAATTTGTGGCGATTCCGTTTTGTTTTCTGGGGTGGCCCGCGGTCGCGGGAACCCTGCCCAGCTGGGCGGCACCCTGGGCGGTGTTTCTAGCCGGGTTCGGGCTGTTTCGCCTCTTCGATATTTGGAAGCCGCTATGGATCGGTAAATTGCAAGATTTGCCCGATGGTTGGGGAGTGGTGATGGATGACATCGCCGCTGCGCTCGCCGCCAATGTAACACTTCATGCCATCGGATTTCTGATCAGTCGATTTGCCTACTCACCGGCGGTCTATCCCGTTTAGGATTATTTGCCGCGGGTGGCACTCACGAGCGTGACCGGCGGATCGATCCAGCCCTTGCCACAGGTCAGAATTTCGGCGTGTTTGGCGGCGCTCCATTTGTGCAGACTCTTACGTGCGGCGAGAAGCTCTTCCCCGGCTTTTTGTCCTTTCATCGCCAAGAGTCGTCCGCCGACTTTCGCGTGAGGCATACACCAAGGAATGAGTTTCTTGAGCGCAGCCACGGCGCGGGAAGTGACAATGTCGGCCTGCTGCGGCGGGACTTCCTCCGCGCGCCCCCAAACAACGGTGACCCGATCTTGCAGCTCAAACTGCTCCACCATTTCGGAGAGGAAGTCACAGCGACGTTGGAGGGTATCAATCAAGACCACTTGGATATCGTCCCGCACCAAAGCCAGCACGAGTCCCGGGAGTCCCGCTCCGGTGCCGATGTCGACGATCCGGGCTTTCGGTTCCACGGCTTCAGCCATGGCCGCACAATTGAGTAAATGACGGTCCCACAGGATGGGAACTTCGCGGGGACCAATCAGGCCGCGAATCACGCCATCGCCGGCGAGTGCTTCGCCGTAGGCGGTGAGTCGAGCGATCGCCTCATCACTCAGCCGGGCCGAGGCATGTGCGGGCACCGGCGGGAGGGGAGCCAAAGTTTCGTCAGAGGGGGTACTCATCGTGTGGAACCGGGGTCAGCGACCCCGGCTACAGCTACCGTGGGGGTGCGATGGTTTTGTTTTGGTTTCCGACTTGTCATCGCGGCAACAGTTTGAGGTCGGACATGGGAATGGCGATGTGCAGTCCCTGTTGCAGCACGTCAACTTGGACGATAATGCCGGAGGGATTTTCGGGATCGTCAATTACGCCTTCGAGTCCGCGGAGGGCTCCGCCGGTGACGAGCACGGGCGCGCCTTTCTTGTAGAGGGGATGCAGGGTGGTTTCGTAGCCCGATGCGACGATCCGTTGCACGTCGACCAATTGGCGCAAGAAAAGCGGCTCGTCTTCGACGGGGATGGCTCGCGCGAGTAGATCCATCTGGTAGATGCGCGCTTTGGATTCATCAGGCCCCCGGGCGAACACGTAGCTCGCGAAGAGGGGGAGCGTATGTGTGCGCTTACGATTGCCGTAGGTCTTGGTGCTGGTGATTACCGGTAGGTAGTGCGTCATGCGTTCAGCCGTCATCAGGGCGGCGAATTTTTTTTCGCAACGCGGCTTGGTGTGGCAAACCCACCAGGATTCGCCCTCGGCGGACGCGAAGGCGGTGAAGGACTCGGCGGTCTCGGTGATCACGCTTTCAGCAAATAACGCACCGCCGCGTAGTAGCCCTCGAGTCCGAGTCCGGTGATGACACCTTCACACGCGGGGCCGGTGAGGGACTTGTGCCGAAACTCTTCGCGGCGATAGATATTGGAAATATGCACTTCCACCGCGCGGAGCTGGGAGCCCAGGAGAGCGTCGCGCAGGGCGACGCTGGTGTGAGTGAGCGCGGCGCCGTTGATGACGAGGCCGTCGATCTCGGCCGTGGCGAGTTCGGAAATTTTGTCGACCAAGGCGCCCTCGTGGTTGCTCTGAAAACAAATCAACTCGGCGGCGTCGGCGAATGTCTCGCTGAGCTGAATCTCGAGTTCGGCCAGCGTGGTGTGGCCATATATCTCGGGTTCGCGTTTACCGAGGCGATTAAGATTGGGGCCGTTGAGGATGGCGATGCGTTTCATGGCGAGGAAGGGGATAGGACTCAGGAGGAAGATAAAGATAAGGGTCCTCCGTCGTCCCACAGGAGGGACTTTGGCGGACAAGTAAAGATCAAGTATGTATCGATCTGTGAGACAGGATTGGGGTCGAACTGGCAGCCAGAACGATTTCTGGGGATCAGAGGGGGTTTTCGGTTTTGATGAATTCCCAGGGGAGGTTGAATTTGGCCGAAAGTTCGGCGGCGAGGGCTTGGACGGCGTGGACTTCGGTGGCGTAGTGGCCGCAGAGAAAAACATTGATGCCGCGTTCTTGGGCGATGTTGAACCACTCTTCGCGGAGCTCACCGGTGACCATGGTATCAATGCCGGATTTGATGAGTTCTTTCATGGCACTGTTGCCACTGCCGCTGCAGAAAGCGATGCGCTCGGGGGCTTCGGATCCGCAATTGATGGGCACCACGCGTTCGTAGTGGGATTCGAGCAAGGTCTGCAAATCTCCACGGGTTTTGGTCCAGGGAGCGGAGTAACCGACGGCTTCGCCTTCGATGATCATGAAGGGTTGGTCGGGCGTGAGGCCGAGCTGTTTGGCGAGCAGGGCGTTGTTGCCGATCTCAGGGTGACCATCAAGCGGGAGATGGTTGGAGTAGAGGGCGCAGTTGTGGTCGAAGAGGGTTTTGACGCGTTGGTAGATGGGTCCGGTGAGCAACTGGGGCATATCCCAATACATCCCGTGGTGCACGATGAGGAAATCGACCCCTGCCGCGGTGGCCTGCTGGAAGGGCACAAGCCCCTGGTCCACCGCCGCGCCGATTTTGGTGACGGTGCCGTTATTGGCGACCTGCAACCCATTGCGCGCCCCGGGGGCGTCCGTGTAAGCGGTGAGGCGGGTGCGTTCGTTGCAATATGCGACCAATTCATCGAGAGAAGCCATGGAAACGAATAAAGAGAAAAATCGGCGCGCTTTCGAGGTGGATTTTTCGGCCCAGCCGTTTACCCGTTTATCGCATGGACCCAGTGTCGACTGACATCGAGATAACTTCGCCCGTGGATTTGATCGCCGAGGCGACCGAGCGCTTTGGTGGCCGCCCGAGCTGGGATGAGTATTTTATGGCGACGGCGGTGCTGCTTTCGACGCGTTCGCCGTGTGAGCGATTGCATGTCGGTTGCGTCATGGTCAGCGGCGGCGCGCGGCCGAATCGATTGATCGCGGCGGGTTACAACGGGTATTTGCCGGGCGCAGATCACACCTCCCGGGTCCGTGATGGCCATGAGCAGGCGACCGTGCACGCCGAACAAAATGCGGTCGCCGAAGCGGCGCGGCGCGGCAGTCCGCTGGATGGTTGTGTGGCCTACGTGACGCACTATCCCTGTATCAATTGCGCCAAGGTTCTGGCCGCGGCGGGGATCGGTGAAATTCGTTACCGGATGGATTACCACAATGATCCGATTGCGGCTGAGTTGCTGGCCAGTGCCGGGGTTCAAGTCACCCAACTGCCGCAACAATCGCAGGCGTAATTATTCGGATGCAAAACCGACAGCCCTCCACTGACAGTCTCGCGGGATCGCTTTTGTTGGCCCACCCGGCGATGCAGGACCCCAATTTTCGCCGCGCGGTGGTATTGCTTTCAGCTCACGATGATGAGGGAGCCTTGGGGGTCGTCTTGAATCGACCGATGGATAAGAGTCTTGGTGAACTCGATGAGTCTTTCGACGTCGGCAATATTGGGGCGGTGCCGATTTATGCCGGTGGTCCGGTGCAGACTGACCGGCTGTTGATTTGCGGCATCAGCATGCATGACGACGGCGAAGGTCTACGGCTTCATTTTGGTATCGAGCCGGAAAAAGCTGAGGACCTGTTGGCTCAATATGGCGATCAGGTTGAAGTCCGGGCGTTTATGGGACATTCGGGTTGGGGAGCGGGCCAGTTGGAAAATGAATTGGGTAAGAATACTTGGGCGGTGAGTGAGATTCCGGGAGATTTACTGCACCGCGAACCAGATGAGTCCATGTGGCGCGGTGTCATTTCGATGGTCAGTCCCGAATGGCGACTCCTCGCCGAAGCTCCGGATCATCCGGAGCGGAACTGAGTTTTTTAAACTCCGAGTGCGGTCCGGTAGATGCGCGGGACGCGTTTGGTGACGCTGCAGAGGGTTTCCCAGGGGATGGTGCCGTCCCAGTCGCTGAATTCGGCGACGCCAATTTCGGCTCCGTTTTGTTTGCCAATCAGGGTCACGCGATCGCCCGGTGCGATCGCATCCAAATCGGTCACGTCGACAATCGTTTGGTCCATGGTGACGCGGCCAAGGATCGGGCAACGCTGACCGGCGATAAGGACTTCGCCCTTATTGCTGAGGGAGCGAGGAATGCCATCGCCATAACCGGCGGTGAGAACGGCGACCGTCGAATCGCGGGTCAATCGATGGGTCTGGCCGTAACTGATAGCCGTAGCAGCGGGGAGGGTTTTTACGAGTCCCACCCGAGTATGAAAACTGAAGACCGGGTCGGGATGCACATCGGCCAACAAGGAACCGCGGCGCGGGAGGACGCCAAACTGAAGTAGGCCAATCCGCACGGCGTTGAACGGCCCGGCCCGTTCGATGGTTTCGAGGCCCGCGCTGTTGTCGGCGTGAATAAGCAGGTTATCAAAATCGACGTCTTTGAGCTGATCGAGCGCCGCGCGGAAACGATTCCGTTGAGTGGCCGTGAATACCGGATCATCGTCCGAGCTGGAGTAGTGGGTATAGATGCCGGCCAGCGTGAGGGACTCGGCTGCGACGATCGCATCAAACACACTCTTAGCTTCTCCGTGCCATACGCCCGAACGTCCCATGCCGGTATCGATTTTGAGGTGAACTTTGATCGGTTGGCCTGCCGCTGAAGCGACGGTGGAGAAACGTTGTACCTCATCGAGACTGGAAATCGTCACCGCCACATCATGCCGCAAAATCAATTTGTCTTCATCGGGAACGAGGGGGCTGAGTAGCAGGATGGGCCATCCCGGACCAAGTTCGCGCAGCGCGGCGGCTTCGGCGAGAGTGGCGACGGCAAAGAGGTCGGCGCCTGCATGCATGAGTCGGGCAGCGACTTGATGCAGCCCGTGCCCGTAGGCATCGGCCTTCACCACGGCGACGTAGCGCATGTGTTCAGGGAGAGAGGCGCGGATGTGGCGGAGATTTCGCTCGAGCGCGCCCAGATCTATCTCGGCCCAACATCGCAATGGTAGTTGATGTTGAGAGCTCATGATTTCGGGGGAGGAGCTTGGTGCACTTGGGGGGTCCAGCGCGCGTAACAGGGGGGCTCGGGCTGAAAGGCATCAGGATCGTTGCAGACGGAAAATAATGCGGTGTCCGCTAGGTCATCCGAAATTCGGGCTGGATCATAAGGCACGGTTTCGGGCGGCGGGGACGGAAGTTCCGTCCAGGTTCGGAAACCCGCCGGCATCAGAAGTTCTCCGGGCGGGAGTTCGCCTTCGGGAATACGTTGGAGCGGTTCAGGGGTGCCCTCCCCATCGATGGTGACCGCGTGCCAGCTCCGTCGCCGGGCGTCTGAAATAAAGGTCGCGCCGGGCCGCCCCTCCGTATGCACGAGCAGATCGAGACTGCGGTAGCGGTAAACCGGACGCGGGGTGAGGGAGGTCCACGTTCGCAGGGCGGCGGCGACCGTACGGATGCCTAAAATGGAGCCGGGCCCCTCGCAGTAAGCGAACGCGCCGGCCTCGTTGGGGGAGAGCCCGTTTTTTTCGAGGAGAGTGTAAAGGCCGGTGCCGGCCTCTTGCTCGAGGCAGGACCATTGAGCGGGCTGGCCTTGCTGCAGCCAACCCAGATGAATCGTCTGCGAGCTGGCGTCGATCAGCAGCAGCGACGGGTGTTCGGCGAGAATGGAGTTCAGCGATTGCACAGGTGGAAGAAATGCGACGAAACGAACCCTCTGCCGCCGGTGCAAGGATGGACCGGTGTGGAATCCGGCATTGACCGCGCCGAGCGGCGATCCGTAGGTTCGCGGATTCTCTCAACGAAACCATCATTACAGATCTGGTTGTGAACATCGAAACCCAAGACATTTCCGACACCCGCAAGAGCCTCGTGGCTACGCTAGAAGCTGACGAAGTCGCCGCTGAACATCAGGCGATCGTCAAAGAGTTCGTCAAACTCGCTAAAATTCCCGGCTTCCGCCCGGGCAAAGCTCCCGCTGCCATGGTGCAGAAGCGCTACCAAAAGGATATCACCGAGGAGTTCCGCAAAAAGATCATGACCAAGGCTTACCAGTCCTCCATCGAGGATTCGAAGCTGCAGGTGCTCAACGTGGTGAATGTCGAGGAAGGGGATATCACCCCGGACGCCGCGGCGACGATCACGGTGACGGTCGACGTGCACCCTGAATTTGACCTACCCGAATGGGAAGGTTTGCCCACCACCACCGAGAGTACCGAGTCGACCGACGAAGAGGTGGAACAGACGCTCCAAAACATGCGCTTCGAGCGCGCCGATTTCAAAGTGGTGGAACGGGAAGCGAAGAAAAGCGACTACGTGAAACTCGCTTACGAAGGCTCCATCGACGGTAAATCCATCCTCGAAATCGTGCCGGATAAACAAATCTACGGCAAAGTCCCCCAAACCTGGGAAGAAGTTGAAGGCGAAAACGAAGGTCTCATCCCGGGACTCGGCAAAGCTCTCGGCGGCATGAAGGTGGGCGACAAGAAGGACGTTGATGTCACGTTTCCCGCAGAATTTGCGGCCGCGGAAGACCTGGCCGGTAAATCCGCCGTCTATGCGGTCGAAGTCCTCGAAGTGCGCGAACGCGTGCTGCCGGAGATCGACGAAGAATTCCTCAAAGCCCACCAAGCTGACGACCTCGACGGCCTGAAGGCGAACATCGCCAACAACATCAAGTTGCAAAAGGACTCGCGCAACCGCTCCGAGCAACGCCGCCAAGTTACCGAAGCCTTGATTGAGAAGGTTTCCTTCCATGCTCCGGAATCACTGGTGGAGAACGAAACCCAGAGCGTCCTGCGCCAATTTGTGGATCAAAACATGCGCCAAGGCGTGACCCAGGAGCAGCTGGAAGGGGACAAGGAAGCGCTCTACGCCAACGCCCGCAAAGCCGGTGAGTCCCGGGTCGTGAGCCAACTCATCCTCGCGAAGATCGCCGAGGCCGAGAAGGTGACCGTCGAAGAAGCCGACATGAACCAGTTCATCTACCAACAGGCGATGCGAAGTGGTCAGGCTCCGGACAAGTTCATTAAAGAGATCGCAAAGGACCGCGAACAGTTGCGTTCCATTCAACAGTCGATCCTGTTGGACAAGACTCTTGATTTGGTGGTGGCGAAATCCACCGTCACCGAGGCAGCCGCCAAGTCGGAATAATCCGAACGCGGCTCGAACTGACCGTACAATTTCCTGTGAGCTCCTACTACGTCCCTTACGTCATCGAAAATACCGGCCGCGGAGAGCGGTCGATGGATATCTATAGCCGTCTCCTGAAGGACCGGATTATCTTCATCGGCACGCCGATCGACGATGGCGTGGCCAATAGCGTGATCGCGCAGTTGCTGTTTTTGCAGATGGAAGATCCGAAGAAGGATATCCACCTTTACATCAATTCGCCGGGCGGAGTCGTCACGGGTGGCATGGCCATCTACGATACGATGAACTTCCTGAAATGTGACATCGTGACCTATTGTATCGGGATGGCTGCTTCGATGGCTACGGTGCTGTTGGCAGCGGGTACGCAGGGCAAACGCTTCTCGCTCCCCAATAGCCGGGTAATGATTCATCAGCCTTCGGGGGGAGCAGGGGGGCAAACCGCCGATATCTCCATCGCGGCCAAAGAAATCCTACGCTGGCGTCAGACGCTCAATGAGACGATCGCCAAGCACACCGGGAAGACGGCGGAGGAAGTCGGAAAAGACTCCGATCGGGACTATTACCTGAGTGCTTCGGAGGCGAAGGACTACGGGTTGGTCGATCACGTGGTGGCGTCGACGGACGATGCCAAATCGTTGGCTCAACCCGACGCTTCCTAAGAATCGGACGCTGACAGGCATTCAAGATCCCTCCCGGGTGGGGTTCGACAATCGACTTTCTCCCCTCGACATAGGGTTTTAGCCGGATATCGGTGTTCGCATGGCTAAATCGTCGCGGATGACGCTCTGTTCGTTTTGTGGAAAGTCCCAGACCGAGGTGAAAAAGATCATCGCGGGTCCGGGGGTGTATATCTGCGACTCGTGCGTCAACGTTTGTAAGACGATCATTGATCGGGAAACGAAACAAAGCCCGGTTGATGCCAAACCCGATTTTCGCCTGCTCAAACCGGCTGAAATCAGGGCTACGCTCGACGAACATGTGATTGGCCAAGATCACGCCAAAAAGGTCCTCTCGGTCGCCGTCTACAATCACTACAAGCGACTCGCCTTTGATCACGGTCATGCCTTCGCCCCGGCGGAGAATGCCCTCGTGCCGGAATTCGACGGGGTCGAGATTGAGAAGAGTAACATCCTGCTCACGGGCCCGACCGGGTCTGGTAAGACTCTACTCGCTAGGACCTTGGCGCGGATTCTGGATGTTCCATTCGCGATCGCGGACGCCACGACATTGACCGAAGCGGGTTACGTCGGGGAAGACGTGGAGAATGTCGTTTTGCGCCTCCTGCAAGCGGCCGATAATGACGTGGCGAAGGCGGAGCGGGGTATCATTTACGTCGATGAGATCGATAAAGTGCGTCGCACGACGGAAAATGTATCCATCACGCGGGATGTTTCAGGGGAAGGGGTGCAGCAGGCCTTGCTGAAGATTTTGGAAGGGAGCGTGTGCAACGTTCCGCCACAAGGCGGGCGCAAACACCCGAATCAGGAGTATATCCAGATCAATACGGCCAATATTCTCTTCATCTGTGGCGGAGCGTTCGTGGGGCTCGAAGACATTATTAAGAAACGCATGGGTGCGAATGCGCTGGGATTCAGCCGGAATGACGAGAAAGTCCTCTCGCCGGAGGAGATGATGCGCCAAATCGCGCCGGAAGACCTGGTCCGATTCGGGATGATTCCGGAGTTTATCGGTCGTCTGCCCGTAATTTCACTGCTGGACCAACTGCAAATTGCTGATTTGCAGAAGATTCTGCTGCAAACCAAGAATGCGATGGTGAAGCAGTATTCGAAACTGTTCGCGATGGACGGGGTACGACTGCGTTTCACGGATGATGCGATCAAGGCCATCGCGCAAAAGGCGATTGATTTGAAGACCGGCGCGCGCGCGCTCCGCTCGATCATGGAAAAACTCATGCTCGAAGTGATGTATGAGCTGCCGCAACGCACGGATGTGGCGGAAGTGGTGGTGGATGCCGGCGTGGTTGCGGGACGCAAAAGACCGAGCCTCAAACGCCGTCCGAAGAGCGTTTCCAAGAACGCCGCGTGAGCCGCTTACACCGCGCATTTGGCCTATGCTAAATGCTAATTAGCGGCGCACTGATCAGGCGGTCGGGATGCTAATAGTTTAGCTTAGTCAAGGGTTGGGGGAGAATTTGTTTTACTTTGGATTTTTCGACCGGTTGCTTGGACGCGTTCGTGACCAACTAACAACCGTGACCCAGCCACATACTCGTAAGTCATTTTTCGGCCGTATCGGCGCGCTCTTAGGCGCTGCCGTGGTCGCGCCTAAATTATTCGCCAAGTCCGCTGGTAAAGCGGTGGCGCATCCTAACCAGGGAACTCGCTTCCAACTCAAGCCCGACGGCCGTGCGGTGGCACGCGACGCGGATTCGCAGTAAGCGCCCCTCGAGCTCTGTAGCCAACCAGGTAAATGTCGCATCTATTCCCAAAATCGGCCAACCGTCTGCCGCTGCAAATTATCATCTTTCTCGTCGTCGCGGGCGGGATCGTAGCGGCAGCAGTCAACTATTACGCGACCCCGAAGTATACCCGAGTGGGATATGCTCCTATCCAGCCCGTGCCCTTCAGTCACGAATTGCACGCGGGCGACATGGGCATCGATTGCCGGTTCTGCCACTCAACAGTGGAAAAGGCGGGTCACGCGGCGGTTCCCACATCCCAGACGTGTATGAACTGCCATAGTCAGGTTAAAAACCAGAGCGCGTTGCTCGCCCCCGTCCGGGCTTCCTACGAATCGGGAGATCCCGTGGAGTGGGTGAGGGTGCATCAAGCTCCCGACTACGTTTATTTCGATCATTCGGTCCACGTAAACCGCGGCGTCTCCTGTGTGGAGTGCCACGGTCGGATCGATCAAATGGAAGTCGTGACCCACAGCAAATCGCTCTCCATGGGCTTTTGCTTGGATTGCCACCGCGACCCTGCTCCAAGCCTGCGTGATCCTAAGTTGGTGACCGAACTCGGCTGGGAGCATCCGCAAGGAACCGAAGGACAACGCGCCGATGGCGAGACGTTCATTCACGACTGGAACATCAATCCTCCCCAGAGCTGCACTGGCTGCCACCGATGAAACGCAAAGTTGAACATCCCGAACCCTCCGCCCGTGAGCTGAGCGGTCCGCGCTACTGGCGCAGTCTCGACGAACTCGTGGAAACGCCGGAAATTCAAGAGCGCATCGCTCGGGAATTTCCCGAAGGCGCGGACAATCTCAATGGCGTCGATCGTCGTTCGTTCTTCAAGCTGATGGCGGCTTCGTTCGCTTTGGGCGGCGTGGGACTCGCGACCGGTTGCCGCCGTCCGGAGTCCAACATTCTCCCTTACGGCAAGTCGGTCGAGGGGGTGATCCCGGGCGTGCCTCAGTATTACGCCACGTCGTTCCCTGTGCGGGGAGCCGCGATTCCGCTGTTGGCCGAAACCCATCAAGGCCGGCCGACCAAGTTGGAGGGCAATCCGAGCTACCAACCTTATGGTGGTGCATCCTCGCTGATGTCCCAGGCTTCCGTGCTCGACCTTTACGATCCTGATCGCTCCACGTCCCACACCCAGGACGGTGCGGCCATTACCTCCGCCGCGGTGCGCGATCAACTCGCCGCCCTGCACAACGAGGCCGCCGGTATGCGGGGCGCAGGTCTCGCTATCCTAGCCGAGGCCTCCTCGTCTCCGAGTCGCGCTCGTCTCGTCAAAGCGCTTAAGCAGAAATTGCCACAAGCCATTTGGGCAGAATATGATGCGGTAAATGACGAGCCTTCCCCGGCGGCCGCCAAAGCGATCTTTGGCCAGCACGTTAAGCCGATTTACCACTTTGATAAGGCCTCGCGGGTGGTGGCCATCGACGCGGACTTTTTCCACGCCGAAGCCGGCGCGCTCGGTTATGCCCGCGATTTTGCCAAGGGTCGTAAGGTCATCAAAAAAGATGACCCCATGAACCGCCTTTACGCGGTGGAGAGCACGTTCTCGTTGACCGGCTCGATGGCTGATCATCGCCTGCGTCTCGCCAGCTCCCACATGTTGGCTTTCGTAGCAGCGCTGCTCAAAAAGCTGACCGGTGACTCCCGCCTCGATTCTTATACCGACGGGTTAGACTTCAAGGATCAGGACGCGTGGCTCACCGCCTGTGCGGAAGATCTTAAGACTCACGAAGGCGACTGTGTGATCGTGGCCGGCGCTCATTTGCCGCCGCAGGTCCACGCATTGGTCTACGCGATGAACTTGTTCCTCAAGAATGAGGGCAAGACGATCGACTTCGTCGATGCGCCGGAAAATGAGGCCTCATCGCTGAGCGAACTTTCCGCCGCGGCCAAGGCCGGTAACGTCGACAACCTTGTCATTTTGGGCGGCAATCCCTGCTACAACGCTCCGGCTGACCTCGATTTCGATGGCATGGTTAAGTCGATCGGTAATGTCGTGCGTTACGGTTACTACGTGGATGAAACCTCGGCGATTGCTTCGACCCATATTGCCGCGACGCACTATTTGGAATCGTGGGGAGATGCCCGCACGGCGGATGGCACGGTGGTGCCGGTTCAGCCGATGATTCTCCCGCTGTTCGATGGTCTGACCGAACTTGAAGTGGTGGCTCATCTGGCCGGTGAAAAGGACGCTGATCCTTATACCATTTCCCGCGATACCGTGACCCAATTGGGACGCGGTGATGCCGAGACCGTTTTCCGGAAGTTCCTCCATGACGGAGTGCTCGCCGATTCAGCTTATCGTCCGGCGCGCGTGCGTTTGAGTGAAGCGGGTCTGGTCGACCTGATGTCTGAGAGCCCCAGCTTCACGACGGTGTCCAAGGACAGTCTCGAAGTGCGTTTCACGACGGATCACAAAGTCGATGACGGTCGTTTCGCCAACAATGGTTGGCTGCAGGAATGTCCGGACCCGATCACCAAGATTTCGTGGGACAACGCCATTCTCGTTAGCCCTCGTCTCGGTGCTGAATTAGGCATCGAGCCCGGTGGAGCCAGCCTGCAGGTCGCGCGTAAGGAGCTCGCCGATTATCCGCAGGGCAAAGAAGCCGCATTCCTGGGTGAGGTCACCGTCAATGGTGTCACGGTCAAAGGACCGATGCACATCCAACCCGGTCTCTCTAACTGGACGATCGTATTGCCGCTCGGTTACGGCCGTGAAGTGAGCGGTCACGTGGGGCAGGGCGCCGGTCATAACTTTTATCCCGCCCGCACCACGGGTGGATTCGACATCGCTACCGGTGCGACCATCAAAAACACCGGTGAAGTATTCCTCTTGGCGAACCAACAGGAACACTGGTCGATGGAAGGCCGCGATATTGTGCGTGAAGCCAACAAGGGCGAATACGACGAGAATCCCAACTTCGTGGATAGCTTCGGTATCGAATCCCACGCCCCCGCCAATCTGGGTCCGGCCAAGGACGATCCGTTGCAGGAAACTGCCGTCACGACTCCGCGGGGCAACTCCCTCTATGAGACGCCCGATTTTAGCGGTATCCACCAATGGGGCATGTCCATCGATCTCAACACGTGTATCGGTTGTAACGCCTGCGTGATCGCCTGTCAGGCGGAGAACAATATTCCGATCGTCGGTAAAGACCAAGTCATGCGCGGTCGGGAAATGCACTGGATCCGTCTCGACCGTTACTATTCCGATGGAAATATTTCTGCCGGCGCGTTCGGAGGTCCGGAAAACAAGGTAATTCCGGAGGATCCTCAGGCATCCCTTATGCCGGTGGCATGTGCGCAGTGTGAGCTGGCTCCTTGTGAGACGGTTTGCCCGGTCAATGCGACGGTGCACGACGAAGAAGGCCTCAATACGATGGCCTACAACCGCTGTATCGGCACGCGCTATTGCGCCAATAATTGTCCCTACAAGGTGCGTCGCTTTAACTTCTTTGACTGGAATGATCGGCCGCTCGATGAGCTCTACATGGGCCCTCTCGCCGAGAAGGGAATGCCGGAGCTCGTAGCGATGTCCAAAAACCCGGATGTTACCGTGCGGATGCGCGGTGTGATGGAGAAGTGCACGTATTGCACGCAACGCATTCAACAGGCCAAAATCGCTAAAAAAGCGGAGGCTCGCGACAGTGCGGATGTCGAAATTCCCGATGGCACGATCAAGGTGGCCTGCCAGCAGGTTTGCCCGGTCGACGCGATTGAGTTTGGCAACATCAAGGATCCGAATAGCGCGGTTTCCAAGGCCAAGGCCCGGGAGCAAGACTACGCTCTCCTCGGCTACCTCAATATCCGTCCTCGCACCACTTACCTCGGTAAATTGCGCAACCCGAATCCGCAGATGCCCGATTACGCGGCGCTTCCGCTCAGCCGGGTTGAGTATAACACCAAGAACCATCCTCCTCACGGCGACGATCATGGCGGAGGCCATGGTGATAGCCACGGCGCTCACGACGATCATGGTCACGATGACCACGACCACGGCGACGGAGAAGGTCACACCTCAATCATGCAAAATGCTCTGCGCACGGGAGGGCTTAGCTAATGTCACAAGCTGACACTACTACGGCTCGCCCCGCTATTCTGGATGAAGTCAAGCCGGTGGAATTCCCACGGGCGACGTTGGTCGAGAACGGCCGCGGCTTCGATTGGATTACCGATAAGATTTGCGGCATCATCGAAGGCAAAACGCCTGGATGGTGGTGGGTATGTTTTGCCCTCGCGTGTTTTGTCGCGACCTGGACGGTCGGTGGTATCACCTACCTCGTCGCCACTGGCGTCGGAGTCTGGGGACACGCCAACCCGGTCAACTGGGCGTGGGACATTGTTAACTTCGTTTTCTGGATTGGTATCGGTCATGCCGGAACGCTGATTTCAGCGATTCTGTGTTTGCTGCGCCAAAAGTGGCGGACGTCCATCAATCGCGCGGCGGAAGCCATGACGATTTTTGCGGTGGTTTGTGCGGGTATCTTCCCCGTATTCCACGTCGGTCGCGTGTGGTTCGCCTGGTATCTTTTCCCGATTCCGAATTCCAACTATCTTTGGCAGAATTTCCGTTCACCGCTCGAATGGGACGTGTTCGCGGTTTCGACTTACGGCACGGTTTCGGTGCTCTTCTGGTATGTGGGACTGATTCCTGATCTCGCGATCCTGCGGGACCGGTTCTACAAGGCGGGCAACAAATTCCGTTCCGCCCTCTACGGTTTCTTCGCCATGGGTTGGCGCGGCGCGAATCGCCATTGGAGCAACTACGAAATGGCCTACTTGGTCTTGGCCGGTATCTCCACGCCACTCGTGCTCTCGGTGCATACGATCGTTTCGTTCGACTTTGCGGTGTCGCTCCTCCCGGGGTGGCACACCACGATTTTCCCGCCTTACTTTGTGGCGGGTGCCATTTTCTCCGGGTTCGGCATGGTGCTCACGCTCATGTTGCCCTTGCGCTCCATCTACAAATTGGAGGACCTGATCACGCAGTATCACATCGATTGCATGTGTAAGATCACTTTGGCGACCGGCACCATCGTGGGTTACGCCTACGGGATGGAGTTCTTCATCGCCTGGTATGGATCGAACCCCTACGAGGGATTTGCATTCATCAACCGTGCGTTTGGTCACTACGCCTGGGCTTACTGGATCATGATCTCCTGCAACGTGATCACTCCGCAGTTCTTCTGGTTCAAGAAGGTCCGTGAGAACACCGCGTTTGTTTGGATTCTTTCGATCTTCGTCAATGTGGGCATGTGGTTCGAACGTTTCGTGATCATCGTCACTTCGTTGGCGCGTGACTTCCTGCCTTCCAGCTGGGGTTACTACAGCCCGTCGATTGTGGAAATCTTCACCTTCTTTGGCACGTTCGGCGTCTTCAGCGTCCTGTTCCTCCTCTTTATTCGCTTCCTGCCCATCATGCCGATGGCGGAAATCAAGGCGGTCACTCCGCAAGGCGATCCGCATGCGGGTCACGACGCCCACTAAGCAACCCGGAAACCCATTATTTCGAACATGGCTGCTTCAACCCACGGCGTAATCGCCACCTTCGACAATGCGTCGGATATTTATCATGCGGCGGAAAAAGTCCGCGACGCCGGTTTCACCAATTGGGACTGCATCACGCCTTGTCCGGTTCACGGCTTGGACAGTGCGATGGGCGTCAAACGCTCCAAAGTGCCTCGCTTCTCACTCGCAGGTGGGGTGATCGGGTTCATCACCGGCATGTCCATGATCTTCTTCACCGGAGCCGTGGATTATCCCCTCATCGTGGGTGGTAAGCCTTTCTTCAGCCCGATGTTTGCCTTCCCCGTCGCCTATGAGCTCACGATCCTGTTCTGTGCCTTCGCTACGATTGGCGGCATGTTCTTCCTCAATGGTTTGCCGATGCACTATCATCCCGTGCTTAAGACCGACCATATCCATGCGGGCTTGGATGATAAATTTCTCATCGTGATCGAATCCTCTGATCCCAACTACGACGACGCCAAGACGCTGCTGGAGGCAGCAGGAGGCTCCGAAATCACCGAAATCGAGTCCTGACCCGATGCGTTACGTTTATCTCGTTCTCTTTTTTATCGCGGTTCTGGCCGTGGGAGCCCTGGGCTTCCGCGGCTCCATTTCGACTCGCCCGCCTTTGGAGGTGTTTCCTGATATGGATCGCCAATCCAAGTTTCTCCCGCAGGACGCATCGTCTTTCTTCGCGGATGGTCGCACCGATCGTCCGATTCCCGCGGGCACGGTCGCCCGAGGTGATCTTCGCGCCGATAGTGAATTGTATAAGGGCATGAACCGGGCAGGTGAGTTTATCACCGGATTTCCTGATGCCCTCACCATTGATCGTCAGTTCTTCGACCGTGGTCGGGAACGTTTCGAGATTTATTGCACACCATGCCACGGCGCGTTGGCTGACGGTAAAGGCATTGTCACCCAATACGGGTGGGGTGGTCCCGCCAATTTGCACCTCGATCTGATTCGCGATCAATCAAACGGCGAACTCTTTAACACCATCACCAACGGCAAGAATACGATGTTCCCGTTGGGTGACAAACTAAACGCGGAAGACCGCTGGGCGGTGATCGCTTACGTCCGTGCTCTCCAGCGTTCCCAAAATGGCCGCATGCAAGACGTGCCCGCCTCACATCAAGGGGAGTTGAACTGATCATGGCATCCTCCACGACTGCAAATTCCAGCAATCCGGCCAACAAGGCCCTGATGATTGGCATCGTCGGCATCGTGCTGACGATCCCGGGCATTTGGGTTTCCGGTGGAGCCAAATTGGCTTTCGCGTGGCTCACGGCCATGACATTCTGGACGGGAATGGCAATCGGCATGCTCATGCTGATCATGATCCATCACATCGTTGATGCCAGCTGGTCCACGGTGATCCGACGTCAATTCGAGCACGGTATTTCCGCGTTCAAGTGGTTGGCTCTGATGTTTGTTCCTCTGGTCGTCGCTTCGATTATCGAACCGAGCATCCTGTGGAAGTATTTGGATCCTTCCTATGACTTAGCCAATGTTGGCGGACACGGCACGGTGGGGAGCGATGTGCTTTGGCAGAAGAAATCCGGGCTCTTGAGTTTGGAGTTCTTTTTAGGGCTCACCGTTGTCTCCTTCTTGGGGTGGATTTTATTGTCCAATCGTTTTCGTCGTTGTTCGTTTTCCCAAGACAATGATGGCGATATCATCTGGACGCGGAAGAGTCGTTTCTGGTCGGCGGTGGGTCTGCCCTTCATGGCAATTACGCTGTCGTTGTGCGTGATCCTCTGGGTGAAGGCTCTGGATTACCACTGGTTCTCCACCATGTTCGGGGTCTGGTATTTCGCCGAGTGTGTGCGGGGTGCCCTGGCCATCGGAATTTTGATCATGTGCTACTTGACCACCCGGGGTGACTACCAAGGGGTGCTCAATAAGAACCACTGGTATTCGATCGGCATGTTGTCGTTCGCTTTCACCGTGTTCTGGGCTTACGTGACTTTCTCCCAATACTTCCTGATCTGGAACGCCAATATCCCGGAAGAAACCTTCTGGTATAATATCCGTGAAATTCAGAACAGCACGGGTGAGCCCAATCAGTGGAAATGGGTGGGTATGCTCCTTCTCTTCGGTCACTTCTTCGTGCCGTTCTTTGGTCTCATCAGCTACCCGGCCAAGGTGAGCAAGAAGTGGATGAAGATCATGGCTTCGTGGATCATTTTCATCATCCTGATCGATATCATCTACAATGTCTGGCCCTCCAAAAAGGATGCCTTGGGTGATCCCGTTGCATTTGTGGGCGTGCACATGATTTGGACCCTTACCGCGGTCGTTGGAGTAGGGGGCATTTGTGCTTGGTCCTACTTCAAGAGCTTGCCCACCGCTAAACTCATCCCGACTCGCGATCCTCGAATCGGTGAATCTCTGACCTACCATGAGTAATTCATATTCTGCTCCTCAACCTGTGCTTTGGCCGCTGATCGTGGCCGTGATGGGCGTGTTCGCAATCTTCTTGGTCATTATGAATCTCGCGCAGACTCCGGTTACTCCGCTCGCGGAAGCCATGAATGTCCCTGAAGACCAACAATGGCGTTTGAGTTCCGCCACCCGTCAAGAACGACGCGCGGAATTGGAAGGCGAAGCCCAAGCCGCCGCCTCGAGCTACGGTTGGATCAACAAGAATGATGGAATCGTCCGCCTGCCGGTGGATCGGGCGATTGAATTGACGCTGGGTGAAATCAACGCCGGGCGCTGAACCCCACCTGCTGAGCAAACTCCCGGTAAATTTCCCGCAACCCACGATGGATTCAACTTCCAGTAACACTCCGACCTCCACCGAGCAGCCCGATTGGGCTCGGATCGATGCATCCGTGAAGGTGCCGGTCCTCTTCTTCATCTATGCGGCCGCCGCGTGGTTGGTGACCGCTTCGGTGTTGGGCTTTATCGCTGCGGCGCAACTCGTGCAGCCCGCGTTCCTCGCCGACTGCGTTTGGACGACCCACGGTCGCATCGTCCCATTGGCGCGCAATGCTTTGATCTATGGTTGGGGCTTTAATGCCGCGTTTGCCGTGATGATTTGGATGGTTGCCCGTCTTTGCCGCACGCCCGCTCCGAAGTGGGGGGCCACGCTGATCGGCGGACTTTTTTGGAATGCAGGTATCAAATTGGGCATGGCCGGAATCATCATCGGCCAATCCACCGGACATTTCCTCTTGGAGATGCCGTCCTACGCCGCTGCCGTCATGTTTGTATCCTACGGCTTCATCGGTGCGGGCGTAACCATCATTTTTTCACGCCGCCGCGAAGGAAACATGTTTGCCAGTCAGTGGTATGCCCTCACGGCCATGTTTTGGTTCCCGTGGTTGTTCAGCATCGCCCAATACGCGCTGGTCTTCGGCTCGATGCGAGGAACGGCTCAAGCCATCGCCGCCGCGTGGTATGGCCATAATGTTTACGCGTTGTTTCTCGGCCCGATCGCTCTGGGCGCCCTTTATTATCTCATCCCCAAGCTGGTGGGGCGTCCGATTACGCAATACCCCTTGGCCAAAATTGGATTTTGGTCCTTCGTGTTTTTTGGATCGTTCGGCGGTTTGGCGACCTTGGCTGGCAGTCCGGTTCCGGCCTGGGTGCAGACCACGGGTCTCGCGGCGAATTTCATGCTGCTCATTCCCATATTTGCCATCGCCCTGAATCTGGGGGGAACGCTGCTGGGTAGTTCAGCCGCGGGTGGCGGTGGCCCGGCGCTCAAATTCTTTAAACTCTCGGTTCTTTCCTTCGTGATTGTCGGAGTTTTGACGGTGATTTTTGCCCTGCCGTCCCTCAGCTACACCATTCAGTTCACTTTTGTCGGTGAAGCATTGGATCAACTGCATTGGTATGCCTTTGCTTCTTTCGCCTTCTTTGGCGCGATCTACTTCATGCTGCCACGCTTGATTGTGCGCCCTTGGCCCTCAGGGGCTTTGGTCACGGCTCATTACTGGGCCAGCGTCGCGGGAGCCATTATCGTGATTGGAAGTCTGATTCTAGCCGGATTCGCCCAAGGATCTGCCATCAACGACGTCGAAGGTTATCCGGCATTTGCGGATGTCGTCGGCGCATCATCCGGTTACCTAGTTGCTCTCGTGCTGGGGTATTTGACGCTGCTGGTTGGACACCTCGCATTTTTCGTCAACGTGGTGATG
>CBFHXU010000026.1:0-26880 GCA_965659875.1 uncultured Opitutaceae bacterium | reverse complement strand
AATTGGAAGGGTACGGGAGGCACAGCACAACCTGTTCATATCCGCTCTCGACGTGGGATGCGAAACACTCAAAAGATGCGCCCCGTTGTTGGGGCTTTAGCTCAATGGTTAGTTTCGAGGAGGTAGCGAAGCGAACGACGACAATCTGGCATCGAAATTCGATGTCAGCACAGGGGACGGCAGTTCCCTGCTCATTTCCGCACTCGACGTGGGGTAAGAAACCCCCAAAAGATGCGCCCCGTTGTTGGGGCTTTAGCTCAATGGTTAGAGCAGGGGACTCATAATCCCTTGGTTCCGGGTTCGAATCCCGGAGGCCCTACCAGCATCCTCCCCATCCTGACCATTTATCAATGACCCCTCATCCGTCAGTTAATGTATTGGGCGGCCCACTGAAACCCTGTTCACACGAGCCTGTGACGGGATTTTTTCGCAATGGGCACTGCGATACCTGTGCTGAGGATCAAGGATGCCATACCGTGTGTGTGGAGGTCACGGAGGCGTTTCTGCGATCAAATCTGTCGGCGGGAAATGATCTGATAACGCCTCGCCCGGAGTATCAATTTCCCGGACTTAAACCCGGCGACCGGTGGTGCCTGTGTGCGAGCCGTTGGCTGGAAGCGACTGAGGCGGGCGAACCTTCGCCCGTGATTCTTGGCGCGACGCATCAACGCACGTTGGAAATCGTGCCGCTGGAGGTTCTCCAACAGCATGCGACCAGCTAGTTCAGTTGAGTGACCAGATGGTTTTGTTGAGGAGCGTGGCGAAGGTGACCCAACCCAAATAGGGAGCCCATAACCAGGCGGCGGGACGATCGATTCGGATCATGCGGAGCTGAATCACGACGAGTAGCGCGAGCAGCACGAGGATGTTGATCAAGGCTAGGTCGGGCCGTTGGAGGCCAAAGAACAGAATCGACCAGAGGGCGTTGAGTAGGAGTTGAGCGGCGTGCAGCCAAAGGGTCGCCAGTGCGCCGCCGGTATCGCGCTTCAGCCAAATCCGCCAGGTCGCAATACTCATCAAAATGTAGAGTAGCGTCCATGCCGGGCCAAATACCCAGCCGGGTGGATTCCACGATGGTTTGTTCAGTGTCAGATACCAATCACTGACACTGGAAGCCGTGGCCAACCCGCCGATGGCGGCGGCGCCGAACGCGGCGAGAAGAAAAAGGGTGAGGACTATCCAGCGATTCACGCGCGGAACCTAGCCATGAATTGTATTCTGGCCAATGCGATTGCTGGATATGCGTCCGTTAGCGTTTTACTTGGTAGACGCGCTCGCCTTGATCGTTGAAAAAGTCGATGATGAGTTGGGCTCCGGCGGTCACTTGGAGGAAACCGCCTGAAGGTTTTGGAGCGATGTAGGGCTGGGTGACGAGGGCGTCTGGGTCGGTGCTTTCGGGGTCGCCGGGTTCGACCCCCAGGCGAGAATTTTCATCGTTGATGGCGCCAACCGCGAACTCTTCGTGGCCGGAGGGATGGATGCTGTGGTATTGCCAGTGACGGTCGCCGCAAATCGTCATGAAATTTTCGATACGATTGATTTTCAGCCAATCAAAGAAGGCGTCGGCTTCGTGGCGAAACCCGTTGAGACTGGCGTGATTGTCGGTCTTAGCCGGGCGTTCGGCGTCGGGACTGTCGGCAATGTCGGGGCCGACCATCGGGGTTGGGGTGATGAGTAACTTCCACTTGGCATCGCTGGCCTTCAGAGTGCGCTGTAACCAGGCGCGTTGTTCGATTCCCCACAGGGTTTTGCCCGGGCCGTCCTCCATGTTGTTGGGCGAGCGGTAGTCTCGACCTTCGGAGATCCAGATCTGCAGATTCTTGCTCACGCGGTAGGTGCGGTAGGTCGGGGTGATCGGATCGTGCATGGGCACGATGGGTAGTTGTTCGCGGAAGAGTTCGATGACGGTCGGTGCCAAGGGCAGGCGGTCCGTGGTGTTGTCCGAATCGTTGTAACGGAAGTCGTGGTCGTCCTTGGACCAGTAGGTGGGCACGTCCTGAAAAAACTCGATCATGCGGGGAAATCGAAACTGCTCATGCCAGCACTTGCGCAGTTCCTCCACGGTCTTGGACACCCGGTAGGGGTTGTCGTAGTAGACGATGTCGCCCGTGCCGATGAAGAAGTCGGGTTGGAGTGCATGCATGGCAGAGAAAGCGGGAAAGCCGAGCCGCTTGTCTTCGGGGGTGGCGGTAATGTAGGGGCCGGCGTTACCTGCTTTCCCGTGCATGAACTTAATGTAGTTTATGCAGCTGCCGACGATGAATCGAACCTCGGTATCGATCTGTGGTCCGGGATGGGTTTTGAAGGAGTTGACGGGGCCCTCTTGGGTCGACGATGCGTCGGGTCCGTAGACCGCGCGATAGAAGTAGCGGGTGTTGGGTTTGAGATCGGTGAGCTCGGCCCGGACGATAAAATCGTGATGCGGACTGGCGGGTATCAAAGGGGTATCCTGCGCCTCACTCAGACTGGAGTGCTCGCTCCACTTAAATCCAACCACTCCCTTGATGCCGGGCATGTCGCCATTTTCGTCCAGCTCCGTGGTGGCTGTAAGACGCGTTTGCACCAGTGCGGTCGAGGCCGTGACCTCACCACTCATGGTGCCTTGCCCAAGATGAATTTCGGCAAAGGCGGAGGAAATGAGCAAAACCGTCGCGACGGCTGAACTGCTGACAGATCGGAACGAAGGAAGGGGCATGTAAGGTGGGTAGGATAGCAGCCGGTTGGTGGCAAATTTGAATCGTTGAGATGCAAAAACGCCTCAACTGCTTTGGGGCATGTTGAGGCGTTTTCGATGGATGCCAAATGAGCCATCCTAGCGGGGGAATGGATAAAGTTATTTTTTACTCAGCAACCAGAAGGCGTGAATGATCCCACCAACGCCGAGTAGAAGGATCCACAAAACGAGGTTGATGATAAGATCCTTGCCGGCGCCCTTCTTGAGGAAAACGGCTACGGGTGGAATGAAGATGGCGAGGATAATTTCTAGAATACTCATAGTTGAAGATGGGGTGGAACGCGGGAGATCATGGATCTCTAACCCTTAGATTTCAAGACGAGGAATTACTCACGCGATATAAGTGACTCTCCGAATAGAGGTCAGGATCACGTTTCCAGATCTGCGAGGATTTGGACAAATTTTTCCACGGTGCGGATGCGACCGGTGTCCCGCCAGACGGCGGAGAAGTTAAATGTCATGGTGGGACGGGAGAGTTTGAGAAACTTCACGCCGCTTGACTGCATGCGTTGCATGTCGGCCGGAGCGAGCGCTACACCGGCACCGGATCCAATGAGCCCGAGCAACTCGTTCAATCCATTGGCGTGCAAGGTGACCTGCGGTGTGATTCCCGCGATCTTGAACAGCCGTTGGTGCATCTTTTTTCGTCCGGGAAAGCGATCTTCATCGAGGCTCAGGAAACGGTCTCCGGCGAACTCCTTCAGGCTAACGCTTTGATTTTTCGCCAAGTGATGGTCCTGGGGAACGACCATGGCGAGTGGCGTGGTGCGTAAGGAGCGGGTGAAGAATTCGGTCTTCACCTTGGCGGATGCTGCCCCGGGGAGGGCGAGCTCGATGTCCCCACGGCGAAGGGCGGCGATCTGCTCGCTTGGATGCATTTCAGAGATCTGAATGCAAACGTTGGGTTGGGTCAGATTAAGATGCTTCATCCCTTCGGCGAGCAGCCCGGGAAGTGCGGTGGGGATGAATCCAACGCGCAGGGATACTTTTCGATCGGCCTTGCTGAAGGGACGCATGGCCTCGCCGAGCTGGTGGCCCCGACGGAGAATATCACGCGCTTGGGCAAGGGCTACCTCGCCGGCTGGAGTCAAGCGCAGGCCTTGGGGCTCCCGAATGAAAAGCGCTACATCCCACTCCGCTTCGAGATCTTTGATTTGGCGGGAGACTGCGGGTTGCGAGACGTTCAGTCGGGCCGCGGCCCGACTGATGTTGGCCTCTTCGGCCGCCATGACAAAGTAACGTAAGTGACGGAGTTCCATATGAGGTATAACTAAAACGTATGCCGGCTTAATCACAAGGTATTGGTGAGTTCTTCCGGGTGGTGTTATTCTTCGGTTATGAAAACATCCACCTCCTCCTCCCGGATAGTCACGAAGCGTCCCGCGAACGAACGCGGCCAAGCCAATCATGGTTGGTTGCAGGCGCGGTTCACGTTTTCGTTTTCCGAATATTTTGATCCTGACCACATGGGTTTCCAATCCCTGCGCGTCATGAACAACGATACCATCCAGCCGGATGGGGGATTTCCGACCCATCCGCACTCGGACATGGAGATCTTCACCTATGTCATCGAGGGGCAACTCGCGCACAAGGACAGTATGGGGAATGGTTCAACCATCGAAGCGGGTGACCTCCAATACATGAGTGCGGGCAGCGGGGTATATCACAGCGAATACAACCCCTCGGACGCGAACCTCACTCACCTGTATCAAATCTGGCTGCAACCGAACGAAACCGGTGGAGAGCCGCGCTACGCTGAAAAGAAACTTGGAGAGACCGCGCCGGATAACGAACTTACCCTTCTCTTCTCAGGCTCGGGCCGCGAAGGCTCGACTGCGATCCGTCAAGACGCCGAGATTCATTTTGGTAAGTTGGATGCTGGATCCAGCCTCGAGATAGCATCGGACGCCGATCGACCCCACCTCTGGCTCCAGGTGATCTCCGGAGGCGTGAACGTCGCGGGTGAGTCGCTGGAGACGGGTGACGGGCTCGCGATCGAAAACGAACCCGAAGCCTTATCGGTTGAAGCGACCGTCAACACCAGATTCCTGCTGTTCCGACTCAGCTAAAAGCAGTGCTCCGGTAAAATACGAAGCACCTTTCGATTTTCCACCAAACCAAGATTCAAAACTTCAATTCCTGTAATATCATGAAAGAAAAAATCGCTGGAGGCCTACTTGGCCTGATGTTCGTCGTTTTCGGACTCAACTACTTCCTGAATTTTCTCCCCTATCCACCGATGGAGGAAGGATCACCCGCGGCCATGTTCATTGGCACGATCTATTCCACCGGCTTCCTCGGCTTCGTGAAAGTTCTCGAAATCATCGGCGGCGTCCTCGTCGCCGTCCCGCATTTACGCCCCCTCGGCATGCTCATCCTTGGTCCGATCGTAGTGAACATCCTCGCTTTTAACATCTCCCATGCCCCCGGCCGCTGGACCCAGCCCCCCGTTATCATCGCTGTCGTGCTCTCTCTGTTCCTGCTTTGGTCAGAACGTAAGTCGTTCAATGCCCTGATAAAAAACACCTAGTATAACAGCTACCCAAAAGAGGTCAGGTCGTGTTTTCTTAATAAAATAATTAAGAAAACACGACCTGTCCCCTTTTTCTGTAGGATTTTTGTAATATTTCGTCGAGGCCGGCTACTATAGGGGGCAACTTTGCTTCCTTGTCCGTTATCCCCAACATCAACGAAGATACCCCGTCGTCGGATTTCTACCAGGAACTCCTGACGCAGATGCAGCCGAAGCTTCTGGGCTACATCATCTCGCTGGTGGCCCATGCCGCCGATGCTCAGGATGTTTTACAGGAATCCAACCGGGTCATCACGGGCAAGCTGGGTGAGCTACGACAGGCGGATCGTTTTGCCGCCTGGGCTTACCGCATCGCCTACTATCAGAGTCTCGCCTTCTTAAAAAAGAAGGGCTGCGATCGCCATCAGTTTGGCGATGAGCTCCTCACCAATATAGCGGCGATGAGCGAAGAGGTGGCGGAAGCCACCGAGTCCGGTCTCGAGCGATTGGACCGGTGCTTGGCTCGCTTGCCGGACCGTTCGCGATTTGTGGTGAGCGACTACTATTACGCCGATCTCTCCATCGAAGAGATTGGAAACAAACGATCGATTCAGCCCAACCACGTGGCGCAAATTTTGTATCGATCCCGCAAAGCCCTACACGCTTGCATCACTCAATTAGAGGAACACGAAAATGAATGAGTTGGAAAAACTGATCGCCCAAATGCTGGACGGGACTTTGTCCCCCGAAGAAACCGCGGCCTTAAAAGACCGGCTACAAAATGACGAGTCCGCCCGGCGCGTTTATGCCGAGCAATGTCAACTTCACGCCCAGCTTCGCACCAATGATGCCGTGAAGTCATCGCTTCAGGCCGAGGAGTTGATCGATCAACCCGAACTGGGCGGAGCCCCGAGGAAACCATCGCAGGGTTGGTTCATCGGTATTGCCGCTGGAGCAGCCGTGGTGGCGGTGTTTGCGATCAGCCAATTCAGTTCGACGAACTCCGCTCCGGTTGATCAGCAAGCCTTGGCAAGTATCACTCCGGAAAAGGCGTATGAAGAAGCGGAGTTTTCCGAGCGAGGTTCACTCAATCGTCCGCCCACAAATTTTGCCGTGGTCACGCCGACCCGAGGACAATCTGAAGAGATCAGTTTCAATCGGGATGTGCGCCCGATTTTCTCGGACAATTGTTATGCGTGTCACGGACCCGACGCGAATACACGCGAAGCGGAACTACGATTGGATATCGAGGCCAACGCCTTCCGTCCGCACGGCGAATTCGAAGCGGCGATCATTCGGGGAGATCCGGACAACAGCCCGGTTTATAAACGGATCACGAGCACCAAGAAGAGCGAGATTATGCCGCCGGTGGATTCGCACAAAACCCTTTCCGCCGACGAAAAAGAGATCATCCGCCAATGGATCGAACAAGGTGCGGAGTGGGAAGGTCACTGGGCCTTCATCAAACCGACCAAACCGTCGGCTCCGATCAGTGATTGGAGCGAACATCCGATCGATGGCTTCATTGCCGCAAAGCAGGCGGAGGCAGGACTTGCCCCCAACCCGGCAGCGGATCGCGCGACTTTGGCGCGGCGATTGGCATTGGATTTGACCGGGCTTCCGGCGACGCCTGAAGCGGTGGCGCGTTTCATGGAAGATCCCCGTCCCGATGCTTATGAGGCTTATGTGGATGAGCTGCTGGCGAGTCCGGCCTATGGAGAGCACCAAGCGCGGTTCTGGTTAGACGCGGCACGTTATTCCGATACGCACGGATTGCACTTGGATAACTACCGGGAGATCTGGCCGTATCGCGATTGGGTGGTGAATGCGTTCAACCAAAATCAGCCTTTCGACGCGTTCACCCTGGAACAAATCGCGGGGGACTTACTTCCCCATCCAACCGAAGCGCAGCTACTAGCCACGGGATTCAGTCGGTGTAACCCGACGACCAGTGAAGGCGGCGCCATCGACGATGAATACCGGGCGATTTATGCGAAGGATCGAGCCGAAACGGTGGCTACCGTTTACACCGGCCTGACGGTGGGTTGTGCCGCTTGCCATGACCATAAATTCGATCCGATTTCGCAGCAGGATTTTTATCAGTTCTCCGCCTTCTTTAATAACATTGATGGGCCGGTCATGGACGGGAACGCCTACGACACACGTCCAAACCTGGTTATCCCTCGCCCGGAACATCGTGAGCTCTGGGAACAGATTCGGGATGAATTTGAAAAACGGGATGACGAATTTTCACGACTGAAGAGAGAACGTGCCAACGCTTTTGACGAGTGGTTTGCGCAGGATGAACCGATGATCCCCGCGGAGCGACTTTCGCCCCACTGGTCGATGGAACTGCGTTCATCCGAGAATGAAGATGATCTCGTGCAGGGAATCGATTTACCGTCGGATATTGACGGTTGGGGAGTTGATTCGGCGTTTACGATGGTGGTGGACTACAAGTTTCCGACCTTTACCGAAGGGCAGGAAGCGCTGGTGGCTTCCAAGTTCGATGGTAACCGCGGCTGGCGACTTTTTGCCCTGGGTGGCGATACGGCCCAGCCTAAAAGATATCGTCTGCGGTTTGAGTTGATCAGCTCACTAAAGGACGGCGCGATGATTTCACTTACATCCGGTTCGAGACGCTACGCGGGTCTTACGGCGGGTAAGAATTTGCCGCTCACTGTCACCTATGACGGATCCGGTCGGGCCATGGGTGTCCAGTTGGGCTACCCGCAAAGACTTCCGATAGAAGGCGATTCGGTGATCGACAATCTTAATGGTGATTTTGCCAACGCCAGAGCGGTGCGGGTTGCGCTCACGCCGTTTAAAAAACCGAGCAAGAAAACCGAACCGCAAGAGGCAGATGTTGCGGCGGAAGCCGAGACAGAAACTGCAGGTGAAAAACCGGTCGAAGAGCCCGGACCCGCGTTAGTGTTTTACGAAGGGGTAGCACCATTGCACGTGCTGGGCGACGATTTCAGTGCGAAGCAATTCCGGAAGCAACTCGCAGGGCCAGAAGGAAGTATCTCGAGTTTTGCGAAGCGCAAACTGAAGGAATACTATTTCAGCGCGGTTGATCCTGAGTCCGCGCCGGCCCGTGATCGATTGGCCGAGGTCGAATCGACCTACCGCTACATTTACGACCTCGCGACGATTTCGCTGATCATGAAAGAGAAGGAGCAGGAAGCGATGGCGCACATTCTCCACCGCGGTGAATACGACCAGAGGGGCGATGAGGTGGCTGCGAACGTTCCGAAAGTTTTGGGTGGCTTGCCGGACGGCTACTCCGCTGATAGGATGGGTTTGGCGAAGTGGTTGGTTTCGGATGATAATCCGCTCACCAGTCGCGTGACGGTGAACCGAATATGGCAGAGCCTCTTCGGCACCGGTTTGGTGGCGACGGCCGAAGACTTCGGCATTATGGGTGAGAATCCGTCACACCCTGAATTGCTCGATTGGTTGGCCGTTGATTTCCGCGAGAACGGCTGGGATGTGAAGCGTCTCATCAAGCAAATCGTGTCCACCAAAACATATCGCCAGGATGCCCGAATCGATCCGGCTGAGTATGCGGTTGATCCCGAGAACCGGTTATTGGCCCGTGGCCCGCGTTACCGACTAGATGGAGAAGTGATTCGCGACCAGGCGTTGTTCGTGAGTGGAGCTCTGCGCAGCCAAGTGGGCGGGCCGCCCGTGCGGCCTTACCAGCCGGTAGGCATTTGGAACGCGGTCGCTTACTCAGGCAGCAATACGCGCTACTACCATCAGGACTCCGAGGAGGGCCTGTATCGGAGAAGTTTATACACGTTTTGGAAACGTACGGCGCCGCCGCCCAACATGACGATCTTTGATGCGCCATCCCGTGAAACGTGTTCCGTGCGTCGCGAGCGGACGAACACGCCACTGCAGGCGCTGACTTTGATGAACGATCCGCAATTCGTGGAAGCCGCGCGCTTGCTGGCCGAGCGGGCATTGAGCCCGTCCGGTGCAGTCGAGCAGTCGCCGCGCAGTCAGATCGAATCGATGTATCGGTTCGCATTCGGCGCGGAGGTGCCCGATTCTCATGAGGCGGTGTTGCACGATTCTTATCTTAAATTTACCGAGCGTTTTCAGGAAAACCCCGACGATGCGGTCGCGCTGGTGCAGACCGGCGAATCCACGCCCATGGAGGTGAGCGATCCGGTGGCCTTTGCCTCCCTTACCATGGTCGCCAGCCAGATCATGAACCTCGACAGCTTTATTTCCAAATACTGACCCCCTTCGATCATGGACCCCATCGAACATTACGTAAATCTGGAGACTCGCCGGAAATTTCTCGGCAAACTCGCCATGGGATTTGGCACGGCCGCGATGTCGTCGTTGCTGCCCGGCCGCGCGTCGGCCGCGACTTCACTGAACCCTCCCGGGCAAGGTCTGGGCAACGGGATGCTGGGTGCGACCCATTTCGCCCCGAAAGCCAAACGCGGCATCTATTTGTTTATGTCGGGTGCGCCGTCGCAGATTGATATGTTCGACTACAAACCGCGCATGACCGATCTGTTTGACACGGATTTACCGGAGTCGATTCGCAACGGTCAGCGACTTACGACCATGACCTCGGGGCAGGATCGTTTCCCCATCGCGCCCTCCATCTACGATTTTAAGCAATACGGAAAGTCCGGCGCTTGGGTGAGTGAACTTTTGCCGAATACGGCCAGCATCGTGGATGACATTGCGATCATCAAATCGATGTGGACGGAGGCGATTAACCACGATCCGGCGATCACCTACATTCAGACCGGAAACCAGATCCCAGGCCGTCCGAGCTTAGGCGCCTGGTTGAGTTATGGTCTCGGCAGTTTGAACGACAATCTCCCCACCTTCGTCGTCCTCAACTCGACGTGGACCGGCCGGCAAGAAGCGCAGGCGCTCTTCACGCGGCTATGGGGGGCGGGACCTTTGCCGTCGCAGCATCAGGGTGTGGCTCTCCGTTCAGATGGTGATCCGGTGCTCTATCTCTCGAATCCGCACGGCGTTTCGGGAGACATTCGGCGCCTCATGCTCGATGGGGTCAGCGAGATGAACGAAGATATTTTCCACGAATTTGGTGACCCTGAAACACATGCTCGCATTTCCCAATACGAAATGGCGTTCCGTATGCAGTCGTCCGTGCCGGAGCTGACGGATTTGTCGGATGAGCCGGATTACATTTTCGATCTTTATGGTCCGGACTCTAAGGTTCCGGGCACGTTTGCCTACAACTGCCTCATGGCACGGCGCATGGCAGAGAAGGGGGTGCGTTTCTCTCAAATCTTCCATCGCGGTTGGGATCAACACGGCGCGTTGCCGAAGGATCTGCCGAACCAATGTCGCGACGTGGACCGCGCGTGTTATGGGCTGATTACCGATCTGAAACAGCGAGGCATGTATAATGATACGTTGGTCGTATGGGGCGGAGAGTTTGGCCGTACGATCTATTGCCAAGGCGAGTTGACCCAGACCAACTACGGCCGGGATCACCATCCGCGATGTTATACCATGTGGATGGGGGGCGCCGGCGTGAAAGGCGGCGTGGTGTACGGCGAAACCGATGATTTCAGTTACAACATCACCAAGGATCCGGTGCACATCCGTGATTTGAACGCGACGATTCTGAATCAGTTCGGCGTCGATCACCAACAGCTCAACTTCCAACACCAAGGGCTCGATTTGAAGCTCACGGGCGTCGAAGAAGCTCATATTGTCAAAGGCGTGCTCGCTTAGTCATGGCGGAGAAAAAGGGATCAATTCTCGCCGTCCAGTTACTGGGCGCATTGTGCATGATGGTGCTGTGGTGGCTGTCCGGATCAGGACTGTTGGACGGCGAACCGCAGGATACCGTTTGGCGGTTTCTCGGCCGATTCCATCCCGTGGTGCTGCACCTCCCGATCGGCATGTTGTTCATGTTGCTTGTGCTCGAGTTCGTGAGCCTGCGACGACCGGGTTCGACCGCGTCGGAACTCATACCGTTGGTTTTGGGGATGACGATTGGATCAACGCTACTCGCGGTCGCGACCGGCACGATGTTGGCCTACGGAGAAGGCGCCGACGAGCAGTTGGTGCAAGACCATATGCGCAATGGCATTTGGTTGGCCATGGGCACCGTGATGTTGGGGGTGTTGCGAACGCTGCCCTCACGCGGCACCTATTATTTGGTGTTGATCGCCACGGGAGTACTCATGTTCCTCACTGGTCACCAAGGCGGCTCGATCACCCACGGGCGCGATTATTTAACCGAGTATGCTTCCGAGCCACTGCGACGACTGCTGGGGCTTGAAGTGGAGGAAGAGGTCAAGGCGGCGAGCGTGGAGGACCTGTTAGTATTCGAACATCTGGTGCAGCCGATCATGGAGCAAAACTGCGTATCGTGCCATAACCCTGATAAGCTCAAAGGAGAGCTAAATCTCGAGACCATTGCCGGACACCTCGCGGGCGGGGAACTCGGCCCGGCCGTGGTGCCGTTTGATGTGGATGCGAGCGAACTGCTGTTCCGCGTGACGTTGCCGGAGGACGATGAAGAGTTCATGCCGCCGGACGAGAAGACGCCGCTGACCGATGATGAAGTCAGTCTCATTGCCTGGTGGATCGAGCAGGGTGCCTCGGCGGATCAAACCGTCGGCGCCCTCGGCCCCATGCCCACGCAGGTGGATGATTATGTGACGAGCATGTTCGACCAGATGATCACGGCGGAGGAACGGGCTCGATTGGAAGAGGCCCAGCGCGAACTCTATGCGAACCTTGCGACAATTCGGGCTGAACACGGAATCTTGATCCAACCGATCGAATCCGGTTCGGATGACTTTACCATCGAAACGAACGCCGTGCGTAAAGCGTTCGATGACGCGATGCTTCAGCACTTGGAACCTTACGCGCGTAGTTTTGTGGCGGCGGATATGAGTGGTACGCGGCTGACGGATGACGGGGTTTCGATTCTCGCCAAGTTTACGCGATTGCAGACGTTGAATCTGAGTAGAACGGAGCTTGCCGGATCGACCCTCGGCCAGCTTTCCGAGCTCGCTGATCTTGAGTCGCTGAATCTTTATGGAACCAGGATTGATGCCGCCGCGCTGGACCAGTTGGCGCAACTGACGCAATTGAAACAGCTCTTCCTCTCTCAAACTCCGATTGAGGAATCGGAGGCGCTGGAGAAGCTGCGCGAAGCATTGCCGAACTGCAAAGTCCAAGCGTCGGCCGAGATCGTTCCGCTGACGGAAGCTGACAAAGCAGCTAAAAGTTACGAGAGTTCGTAGGAATTAGGTCCCTCGAGCGAAAAGGCGTTTCAAAATCGCCGTCGGACCCGACGCTTCAGTGATTCTTAAACCGTCGGTCGCGCCTGCGCTTGCAGATACACTGATCCTGATGGCGAGCTTTCAAGGGACCAACATTCCGAGCGAAGCCATTCAAGTTTGCGCCGCTACACTTTAGGCGAATAGGACGAAATCTGACCCCGGATTAGGGGTGAAATTTCAATAAATCACAAAATGTGCATAAAATTGCATTGACGAATCTAATTTCATGCACTTTTATGCAACAAGCTCCGGATCATTCTCTGATTCTGCGAATCAAACCCTACATCAAACCATGAACTACCCTTGGAAACCTCGCCACGTTTTGGCGACCGCCAGCCTGATGCTGCTGGCCCCGGTGTTGTCTGCTCAGCAGACCAACGCCTCCGACGCTCTGGACTCCGACGATTCGGATGTTATCGAGCTTTCACCATTCACTGTAGATACCACCCAGGACAAAGGCTATCGCGCGACCAACTCGGTTACCGGCTCCCGTCTCAACACGCTGATCAAAGATATCCCGATGCCTATCGAGGTGATCACCGAGCAGTTCGTGAAGGACACCGGTTCTACTGATTTGCGCGAATCTCTGCGTTACAGTGCTGGTATCGTTCTCGAGTCCCAGAATGACGCGGGGCAGGGCAATACCTTCGTAAATGAAGGTGGCGTCCATAGTAACGAAGGCGCTACCGCCGCTAAGACCCAAACTACGGTCAAGGTACGCGGTTTCATCACTGACTCCGTCCTGCGCGACGGTTTCCGTCGCCAACACGCGACGGACTCCGCCAACATCGGACGTATCGAAGTGGTGCGTGGTCCGGCCGCGTTGCTTTATGGTATCGGTAATTTCGGTGGCATCGTCAATTACATGCCGAAGCGCCCTCTCGACGAGGATCGCCATGAAGTTTCCGTTGCAACTGGCACGCACGGTTACCGCCGCGCTGCGTTCGACACCAACTACTCATTCAATGGCAGCGACAAACTCGGTTTCCGCATGACGGGTGCCGTGCAAACCGGTGGTGACTACACAGAGCTCAAGAACTCCGACAAGTTTTTCATCGCTCCGGTTGTAGTCTACAAACCGTGGGAAAATACTACACTCACCTTTGACGTTGAGTATGGTGAAGAAGAGATCACGGGCACCGGTTTCCAAAGTGTCCGCGCTCGCGCCGACGTTCCCGCAGACCAGCAAGATCGCCTCGAACGCGCTGGTTTCCTCGATTTCACCGGTGAGGACCGCCGCACCTTCCGTTGGTCGGGCCCCGACACCTATGTCGATGCGAAGGCGAGTAACATCTTGTTCAAGGTCGACCAAAAGTTGGCCGAGAATCTGTATCTGGTTGCGGGATACAACAAGTCCTTCTCCCGCTTTTCCGGACTCGATGTGGGCGGCGCGCTCCAAGTGGGCGTAGGTCCCGAGTCCCAACGTGGAACCGTCAACGTTCTCGCGCTCTCGCCGGATGACCTCGCCTTCCAAGGCGGTTCCCTGAGCAACGTGACTTTCCAATACCAATGGTCGAACTACCGCGAAACGACCGATCGTGAACAGCTTCGCGCAGAGCTCACCTACAACTTCGACACCTTTGAAGACTCCAAGTGGCTCTCGATGAACCATAACCTTCTGGCCGGTTATTCGGATGAGTATTCGGACAAGAAGCGTCGCTTCCGCCAAACCCTTCCGGGCTTAAACAACTACCGCAACCCCGCCAATTCGGATTACATCCGTTATGGCACCCAAGGAGACGGTTCGGTTGACGCGGAAATGGGCCTGATCAACAACACTCGGAACGAAGCCTGGAACGAAGGTCTTTACGCCGTTTATCAGGGCACTTGGTTGGATGATCGTCTGACTATCGTCGGTGGTATTCGTCGTGACTCCAACGACAACAGCGTCGGCACGATCGACGCCCTCAATGCTGCCAACAGCTCGCAAATCGATCGCGATGAGCAAAGCAAAAACACCAGTCAAATCGGCGTGAGTTTAAAGCTTAACCGCAACATCTCCATCTTCGCTCTCGAAGCTGAAGGACTCGTGCCTAACTTCGACGGTCTGCAAGATGGCAACGGTCGCCCGATCGACGCGACCATCGCGAAGAGTGAAGAATACGGCGTGAAGCTCGATCTCCTCAACGGCAAGCTGTCCGGCACCATTTCTGCGTTCAACATCGAGCGTACGGGCACGCCATACTTTTACTGGTGGTCCCCGGCTCCGTCCAAGGGCCAATTCGATGCTTCCAAACCAATCACTTACCTCGTGCAAGGTGCGAATCCTGAGCCCGGTAATGCCGACTGGTCGGTCGCCCAGCAAAACGCGGTCACCGAATGGAACGCCGCCAAGGCTGCCGGTGCCGCTTATCAACAAGATGGTAAATGGTATCTCAACGCATCCACTTCCGCGGGTGCCGCCTACATGGACAAGGTCTACGCCAACGTCGCCGCCGGCCAAGGTTGGCCTGGATGGTATTTCGATATCGATGATCCCAATGTAAACATTGCGACCATGGACCGCGCTGCTCCTGACCGTGGCACTTACCAAGCTTACAGCAGTGGTGATGACGAGTCCAAGGGCTACGACTTCCAACTCCTTTGGGCACCGACGGAGCAATTCCAAATGCTCCTGACTTACTCGCATCTCGAGCGTCGCACGCTCAACGTGGGTAAGTTCCCCTTCCACCCCGCCGTGGAAGACCGTTGGGCCAACTGGTATTTCCCTGATGGCAGCTGGGGCTTGAGCGGGTACCCGCTGAACGAAGCCTACTCCGATCCCTATGATTCCTCCTCTTGGACGGGTGCCGGCTACCTCGGTATTGGATCCGACGATGACACTCCGGAAGACGCCGCTGCGTTCTGGGCGACCTACAAGTTTGCCGAGGATGGTGTCTGGGCAGGTTTGACCTTCGGTATCGGTGGTCAATACGAGTCCGAGCGTGAATTTGTCAGTGCGCGCACCGATGGTTCCGGTCAACTGCAGGTCGATGCCAATGGCAACCCGATCGCGCTCTACACCGACCCGCGGATCAATATCGATGCCATGATCAGCTACAACTTCGATTTCATGGAACGCGAAAGCCGCATTCAGCTCAACGTGAACAACCTTATGGACGATCGCGACCAATACGGCCTCGGTTTCGCCGGCGGCATCTCCGCCCGCGTCGAATTTGGAATGGTATTCTAATATTGGTAACACCTTCGGGTGAACAGACCCGGCTCGCTTCCGCGAGTCGGGTTTTTTGTGCGACAAAGGGAAGGTAGGGCGTGCTCGCCGCTACGTCCGCCGAAGCCTTGGCAAAGGAGGGAGCACGCCGATTCAGTGGGTATCAAAACGTGACCCAAAACCACTGGTCATTTCGCCTGCATTGCCCTGCCTCCGAGAGGCTGATGAAAAAGTCGGGCCTAAAGTTTACCTGCCTTTGGCAGCGCCGTAGGCGACCACGGCCCGACCCACGGGTCGGCCCGGAAATCCAAGTTACATCCAGCCGGGTGGGTTGGGCTTTATGCCCAACAGCGTCCTAGCATCCACGCGCGCTATTTCACTCGACGTAAAACGGGAAGTTCGCGGCATCTCCGCCGCCATTTTCATCGCGCAGAAAGATGAATACCCGATAAGCTCCGGTTGTCTCCGGAAGCTGAATACGTGCTCGATCTCCCAGGGTTTCCCTGACGCAACCTGAAATGGTCGGGGGAGTTTCTTCGGCATCTCCGCCGGAGCGGCGATCCCGGGTTTCGGCGACGATCAACCACTCGAAGTCGAGCGGTCCTTGGTCGGGATGCGAAAACGTCACCCTCACCTCATGGATTGACTTAGGTGGCGCGACATTTTCGCACAATGAACTGTGCAGTCCGGTGATAATGGGGGAGCGATATGCGGGTTCTTCGCCGGTCCAAATCCTCTGCATCGCATCGACCATGGGCGTTTTCTCTCCGGACTGCAGAAACATGCCGAACCACGTTGCGGTCGTTTCCTGCTTGTGCCCCCAAATGAAACAAAAGGTCCCGAGGCAAAGTCCACGACTTTGCTCAAACTGAGCGCGATGAGCTCTGGCGTAAGTCGATAGTTTTTCTGCTGAAGTGGGTTCGATCGGAGCACCCCAAGGGGTCGTTTCCACCTCCCAGTGACCGACTGGTCCAAATTCGGTCAAAAGATAGGGACGCGTCCACCCCTGTTCCGTGAGTCGTTGGTCCACCTGTTCGGCCCCGCCGTAAATATTTACTCCGAGTAAGTCCAATGAAGTGTAATACTCCATCATCCGTCGGATTTTATCGTTATCGGTTCCCGCGACCACCGTGCACACGGGATGATGAGGATCCTCCTCCTTCACGATTTGAGCGAGAATTTCGAGCTCCTGCCAAATGCGAGGATCTTCCCCATCTTCCTCCATCTCATTGCCCAGTCCCCATAGCAGCAGGGCAGGATGATCGCGATAAGTGCGCACGGACGCACGGATGCGGTCGCGTTGACGGTGAATAAATTTGGGATTGCCGTAATCCCCGCCATGGCGGGGGTGGACGACCCATAGGCCGAGCATCACATTGAGACCAAGATCCGCGCACCGATCGAGGAAGGTATTTCCTCCCGGGCTGTTTTCCAATTGGTCTATTCCCCAGGTGCGCACGGTATTGCCACCGGCACGCTTGAGGACCTCCAAGTGTTCACTTCCGCCTGCGCCACGAATGGTATGGGACTCGCCATTGCGTTGAAGTTGCCACTCACCGGAGCCGATTTCCACTAACGTAACTTTGCTGGCCGATGGGGTTGAAGCACGCGAATCGCGAGATGAAGTGGTGATAGGACTGATTCCAGAAGCGGGCACGATACTTTTGTAGAGAATATTCAACTGTTCGTAAAGAAACAGATGCATAAAATTGCATTAAAAATTGCATTGATTGCACGTCTCAAACGTAATGTTAATTGCCCCGTTGTCCCCCTCGAACCGACCGTAGTCGCATGGCCAAGATTAACCAACAATTTATCGCTGAAGAACTGGGTATTTCCCGCGCTACCGTATCGCGGTGTTTCACCAATCATCCCGGTATCAATCCGACAACCCGGGGTAAGGTTTTCGCTCTAGCCTCTCAATTGGGCTACAACCATACTGAAAAACGTGGGCTCGCCTCGCATCAGCTTCGGCGGACTTCCACGACGTTGGGCGTTTTGATCTGTGTGGATCTCCCCAGCTTCGAGCGCACCGATTATGGGAACCCGGGTCAGGAGCTTTTGAACGGCCTTTCGGAAGTAGCCCGGGTGCAGGATGTGCGGCTCGATCTGCATTTTGTGCGGCCGGAAGATTTGCACCTCAACAGCCCCTCCTACGCCAAAGTTGTCTCGGCCGGCCGTCGAGCCTGGGACGGAGTCGTGCTGATTTATCCCTTTCCGCAGACGATCGTCGATGAATTGAAACGGAAACATCCAGTCGTTTCGTTGGTGGAGCAATATGGTCAAAGTTCGCTGGATTGTGTCGACGTCGATCACCACCGCGGCATCGAACGTTTGGTCGAGCATTTGGCGGCGAAAGGCCACCGTCGCATTGGCTTTTTCACGTGGCATTATCCGGTCCATGCCGGTTGGGCGCTTCGGCGTTATGGTGCCTATGTAGAAATGATGACTGCCCGCGGACTCGAAATTTATCCCGAAGACGCGATTAATGTGGATCCGCGCCGACAGATGCCCCTGAAAGATGCGCATGCGGAAGTGATCAAAAAGACGCAGGATGGGGTCACCGCCTGGATTTGTGCCGCTGATCATCAAGCCTTCGATCTGATGAAAGCGATGGATCAAGCCGGCCTCAAAGTGCCACAGGATGTGTCGATCACCGGGTTTGATGGTTTGGAGCCATTGGGGGGCCAACCGAAGTTGACCACCGTAGGAATTCCTTTTCACCAAATCGGCGTGATCGGAGGCAAACGATTGCTCGACCTGATCAAAAAACGCTTCGATTCCCAGCAGCATATTTTACTCAACTGTGAACTCATCTCGGGTCGGACCGTCGGCAAGCCCAAAGCCGTCAAATCGACCAAGCGCAACCGAACCTAATCAGACGCAAAGTTTTCCGACTACCGCAAAAACGATTGTCACTTACTAAGTGACAAACAGATTTTTGGCTCAGTCGAGGAAGCAGAAATCGTCGCCGAACTTTACGACGATGTGATGGATCTTGTTGGCGCGTTGCAGGAGGTCGTGGCTCGCTTCGGCATCGAGTAGAGTCCCGACTTTAGCCTGGGCTGGTTCGACTTCGGTTCCGCAATAGACGGCGTATTCAGAGGTTCCCGTAACGTGCTGATAGACGATCGGCACACCGGTGAGAGTGAAAGCAAGGGAGGCCTCGGGAAGTGACAGTATTTGGGGGTTACCGTCGAAGTCGACATAGTCGAATTGAGTGGCATTTGCGTTGAACTCTGAGGCGCGAAGGAACGTAGGATTGAACGCAACCTGGCCACCTGCGAATTGCACGCCGAGTTCACCGAATCGGGTAAGAATCTCCTCCTTCACCTGTCCGGTCATGCCGGGTTGTTGAGCCCCCGAATGACCAGGAGTGTGTGAATACGGATCGGTCGGGAACGCGCCAAAAACCTCGGGCGGATGGTTAAACCCGAGCCCGGCGCGCACGTCATAGTAGGCCTCGATCAATGCCGGCACATCCGGCGAATCGGCGACCTGCGCAGCAACAAGATTTTCCTGCACGGCTAAGAGCAGCTTGGCGACCATGTGCCAGTAAACACATCCCAGCCCTTCGAAGCCAAACATGCCGCCGCTGCGACCGGTGAAGGCACGGTGGTTGAAGACCCCTTCGTAAACCACGCGGACCTGGTCAGCGGCGTCTGGGATGGAACTCGCCCATTTGGAGTCGTTGGCCAGCTCGGTAAGTACGCGCTCGAGAGCTTCGCCGTCCACCAGGTCGGCATGGAATCGCGCGTTGCCGGCAACGTCGCGTTGGACCAATCGGTGCTCATCGCGATTGATCATTTCCTCGAAGAGCGCGCAGCTATCCCACGCGGTATCGGAAATGACGTTGCGGGCGAGGAAGCCCGGGAGCTGGCGATCCGGGTAGAGCAAATATGTATGCAGGTCTTCGCGAAAGATGGCGCTGTGACGCATGGCCTTGAGCAGCTGCACGACTTCGCCTGCGGAGAGCAGTCCGGAACTCAAAACGGCCACCTGACCTTCGAGCATTTCGGGTAAATGGTGTATCTCCAGCTCGCCGGCCTCTTCGCGGAACTCCAGTAGGTTGTAGGCGTGAAACAGGTGATCGTTCCGGCGATTTGTCCGCAGACTGTGGTCCACAAATTTTAACGCGGTAGCGAAAAGCGATTGTAGTTTCGTCGCTTCAATGGGTTGGGACGGTTTTAATCCATCGGCATAGAGACTGCGTCGGTAGTTTGCTCCGGCGGAGGATAGATCATCCACAAGTGCGCGGCGTTTTTGAGCACTGATCGTAGGATTATCCAACACATCCTTGTGACGGTCTAGGGCGGCGCCTACTTGCTCGGCCAACGTCACCACCGAAGCAGAAACCGGAACCGGCGCGGAGCCCAGCATCGGCCAAACGGAGTCCTGCACGAATGCGAGAAGCCGACGCAGATAATTGAGCGTAACCACCGAAACGCCGTAACCGACGAGGGCGTTGTTGGCGTCATTCCACTCCGGGCGTTGGGTGTTCATCCAGATGCCTCCGCCGGGAATGAAGTTAGTGAGGCGAACGAGCACCAACACCAGTAATTTTTCGGAAAGATTGGCATGTTGCACCTTGCCATCGGATGCGATGAGCAAACGACCGTCGGCACCCATGGATTCCACGCGATGGCTGATCTCCTTGTTGTAGTCTGCGGCAAACGTAATGGTGTTGCGCGGATCGCGCCGTAGTTCATCGTATCCGGCGATGCGATACGGAACGTCAGCGTAGCTGAAGCTGGCGGGACGGAGGCTTCCGGCCAAGCGACTGGGGTGGAGGCGGGCGGACCACTCCAACAGTTTTAGCAGATAGACCACTTGATGATCGCCCCAGTAGCCGATCGAAGCCCAGGGATCTTCCGGGTCCGGCTCTTCCCATTCGATCCCCGCTTGGGTGATGCGGTAAGGGTTGTAGCCGTCGGCCGTGGAGGCATTGAGGAACTTGGCGATCGCGGCATCAAGAAACTCGGGGTAGCTGAGGCAGAGAGCTTCCCAGTTTTGGAAGATGTCGCGCCAGTTGCCTTCGTAGGCGAGACGTCGTTCACCATGACTGTCGCGCAACCGAATGCTGAATTTATTCCAGGGTCGGCTGGGGTCGCCGTGCCGGCGACTAAAGGTCAGCGGCAAATAGGAAGATGCGATGCGGGTGAGGTCGGGGTCGTCCAGCGCGGTCACGCGAGCGAGTAGTTCCGAGCGTTCGAGCTCGGCGGGGAGCGCGGCGAGGAAGTCGGCGTGGCGCTGGGCCGCGGCGTGATTGTGAACCGCCACGTGGGCGGAGAAATCGGCCATCGGCAAGCGATGGGCGGTCATGAAGGAGCCGCCGCGCATTACGTTGAACATCACGTTGGCAAAGTGATGGGCGGTCGTCGCTTCGTCGCCGGAAGTTTGGCAACCATCGGCGGCGGCCACGAGTTGACGCAGTTGTTGAGTGGAATTGGCAATCGCGGCCCGCGTGATTGCGATAGCCTGAGGATCTTGGGCTTGGCGACAACGGGCGACTACTTGGGTTTGATCGAGGTTGATATCGGCCACGAGTTGCCAGTCGAGCGACTGTTCGGGCTCGAGTTCTACCGTTGAGCTGAGCAGGTAAGAACCGCGTAGGCCGCGAGTTTGATGTTCGGCGCTCAGGGCCTCGCCCGCGCGGAAGGCGTCGATCTTACGATCAGAAAGGGCGATCGTGGCGTCGGGTAAACCGGAGGACCAAACGATACTGGCTCGCGTGGATTCGACGGGTTTTGGCAGGTCGACGATTTGCGACTGCAGGGCGTAGATTGCGCAGGTCGAGTCCGGTGCGAGGGAGCAGGTCTTATAGGCGTCCGCCAGGTTGCTGCTCAGGCTTTGCAGGCGTTGGGAAACGCCGGCGGGGAGGATGTTACGCAGACCATCGAGGATGCGGACGCGCACGCTGTTGCCGCTGAGACGACGCAGCGTGCACTCGCGCACGAATCCATGCGTATCCGCGGTCGACCAGCTCATGCAAAACGCCAACCCGAGATCTTCGCGCACCTCCTCGAACCACAGGCGGTCGCCCTCTATGCTCTTGTAGAGATGGCGGTTCATGTGGGGCAGGTGGTTGGTGTTGGCGCCAAAGGGTTCCCACATGACTTCGCCTTCAGGCGTTCCTACGCCCAAGAGGGTGACGGAGCCGATTTGGCCTACGCTGTCGTAGATGCGGTCGACGGTCTGATAGGGGAAGAGCGAACACTCCGCGTCGCGTCTTCCGGCGGTGAGGGCGCCATTGCTGGCGATGAACATCCACAGATCGGTGGCGCTGACCAAGTTGATGAAGAACGGCGGTAGTCGATGCACATTGCTAATGCGATAACAACGGGTGCCGAAGGCCGTGCAGAACTGCCCCTGGGTGGCGTTGGACTGGGACGTGTTGGGGTTTGAGAGTTGAGTAAGCGATGGTGTGCTCATGATCTTAAAATGAGTTCAAATTGGGAGGGCCTCGGCGTGAGGTGGCCCTAACGTCAGGTCTTCTGTTCGGCGAGTTCGCGTCCTATGCGTTCCACGTCTTTGCCCGTGATCGGGTAGAACCAGATCGCAACCACTCCGCCTACGGCGAAGAGCGCGGGTAGAATGGTAAACATCAGTCGGATTCCTTCGATGGCTTCAGGAGTTTGTTCGGCATCGGCGACATAACCGAAACCGGCCAACATCCAGCCCGCCATGGCGCTACCGATCGCGAGACCAAATTTTTGGGCGAACTGAACCCCGGAAAATACGAGTCCCGTCGAGCGATGTCCGAATTTCCACTCTCCGTAATCCGCGACATCGGCAAACATGGACCAAACCAATGGGATAGTGGGACCCGCGATGAGGGCTCCGAGCACGTTCATGATAAACATCATGACGGGTGCGTCTTGGGGCACGAAATAGAACAACGCCATGACGAGCGCATTGAGTGAGGATAGCACGACCATGAGTTGTCGTTTGTCGCCAAGTGGAGTGATCCACTTCGTGCAGACGACGCCGACGATGAGCGCGATCGTACCCGCCGTGAGAAATACGGTGCTCATATCAAAATTCCACAGCCACGCAGATCCGTCGTCTCCCGCGTAGTATTTAAAATAGAAGAGGGTGACGGCTCCGCGCACGGCGACATTTGCGAGGGTGAAAATGCCCGCGATAAACATGACAATCCAGGGCACGTTGCGTAGAAGAAGTTTAAATTCTTTCGCCAAATCGGGTTTTTGATCGGCCGGCGGCTGAACCCGTTCGCGGGTCATACTGAAAGTCATGATGAAGAGCACGACCGCGATCACCGCGAATATGCCCATAGTTATGCGGTAACCCGCGGCTTCATTTCCTTCACCAAAATACGCGATGAGAGGGCGGGCGGCTGCGACGATCAGAAGTTGTCCGCCGAACGCGCAGGCGAACCGATAACTCGCCACTGAAGTGCGTTCCGAAGAGTTGGGCGTGATAACCCCTAGCAGCGCGGAATAGGGAATGTTGATCGCGGTATAAACCAGCATCACCGCGATATAGGTGATGTAAGCATAAGTGAGCTGGGAAGCAGGATCAGCATCAGGTACCGCAAAGAGCAGGTATCCGCAAATGCCGAAGGGTACTGCGAGCCATAGGAGATAGGGGCGGTATTTGCCCCAACGGCTATTCGTGCGATCTGCAATCGAACCCATTAGAGGGTCTGTCACGGTATCAAACAAACGCGCGACTAAGAACAACGTGCCTACCGCGGCGGCGTCGATTTTCATGACGTCTGCGTAGTAGAAAAACAGGAAGACGTTTACCGTGTGAAAAATGAAATTCGACGCGGTGTCGCCCAGCCCGTAGCCGAATTTTTCGCGGACGCTGAGCGTGGAGGTTGGAGGGGTTGGGGCACTCATTCAGGTGCTACTACAACAGCTAGAAGCACCTCACGCGATGCAAAAGTTGCATAAAATTGCAATAATTGTGTTCACCCTTCGCAGGTGTCCGTCTGGGAGGCGGACTGGTCATGGCGCCTTACTCGGCCCGAAACTCACGACCCTTGGCGGCCCAGAATATGCCGCCATATACGTGATGGAGGAAATCTGCGTCCGCGTAGGTCGATGCCATGTGTCCGAGCGCCGTGTAGAATACGCGGCCGCCATCATATTCGTGCGTCCAGGCGACCGGACGAAAATCGATGCCATCCTGACTTTGCTTTTCTCCCCAATTTGCAGCGGGCTCGAACGAGTCGTTGTCGAGCTTCAGCAGGTAGCGGAGGTTTTGGGAGCGAGGCGCGTCGAATTCATACCACTCGTCGGTGAAGATGAAGCGTTTGGCGAATCGATCCATACCGGGGAAATTGGGTTCGATGACCTCCAGCGTAGCGGTCTGCACCGCGGGATGAATGTGAAACATGTGACCGACCATTTTGGTATACCAATCCCACTCATATTCGGTATCGGCGGCGCTGTGGATGCCCACGAAACCCTTGCCCGATTGCACGAAGCGTTCGAGCGCCCCCTGTTGCGCTTGGTCGAGGATATCGCCGGTGGTGAGGAGGAAGATGACGACATCGTAGTCGGCGAGCCATTCGTCGTTCATGACACGGCTCATGTCGTCGCTCCAAAAAATCTCGAAATCGTGGAGCTTGGCCAGACTTTGCAACGCGACGACACCGGCGGATCCGGAATCGTGGTGCCAGCCATTCGTCTTGGTGATGAGCAGGGCCTTAAACTGGGCGGCTCCGAGCGAGGCGGAGATCAGGAATGACAGGAGGGCGAGGCGTAGAAAGCGGGGCAGGGTGTTCATAGCTGAGCGAACGCTGTAGGATGGATTGGGATGCAGCAAGTGAGACGGAGGGACTAACCGTTGAACGTTGCTCAGTGTGATACTGATCACCTGATCAGAGGTTGAAGGCCCGTTTTGGTGTTCGTATCGCCAAAGGCTTCCGATAATATAACCCCTGAACCGAGTCGAAAACATGGAAGTGCTTATTCAAGAAACCGCGAACAGCGGATGTCTGCTAGGGGCGAAGATCATCGCAAAAAATATCCGCGAGAAACCTGATTCCGTGCTTGGTCTTGCGACCGGTCGGACGCCGGAGAAACTATATCGCGAACTCGTGCGCATGCACCAGGAGGACGGACTCGATTTCAGCCAGGTGACGACCTTCAATCTTGATGAATACGTGGGACTCCCTCCAGAGCATGACCAGTCCTACCGGTATTTCATGAACGAGCATCTGTTTCGTCACGTGAATATCGATCTCGCAAAAACCCATGTGCCGGCCGGTTACGCGGATGATCTGCATGCGGAGTGCCGTGATTACGAAAAACGGATTCGAGACGCCGGGGGCATCGATATCCAACTTCTCGGCCTCGGCCGCAACGGACACATTGGCTTCAACGAACCCACCGGCTCGCTACGTTCCCGCACCTGGATCAAGATCCTCTCGCAGCAGACCTTGGAGGACAACGCCGCGGTCTTTGGCGACCAAGAGGCTATGCCCAAGCACGCCGTGACCATGGGGATCGGCACCATTATGGAAGCCCGCCAAATTTTGCTCCTCGCCTTTGGCCCAGCCAAAGTCCGTGCCGTCATGGAAATGATCGAAGGCCCTCTGGCCGCAATCTGCCCCGGCTCAGCGCTCCAAGAGCACCCGCGTTCCACTGTGGTATTGGACGAGCCGTCATCCGCCGGATTACAATACATCGACCACAACAACTGGATCGACCGCAACAAACTCACCTGGCAACGCTATGACTAAAAGGGGTCACGTCGTGTTTTCTTAATTTTAGAAAACTGGAGCGCCTGCCTCGTATACGCCCTAATATTAGCCAGTCTAGTAAGTTAAGTATCCTGTCTGGAGGTGGAATTCCCAAAATAATTAAGAAATCACGACCTGACCCCTTCTGCGATGGGTTTGAGGATTTTGGCTTCGACGATGAAGGGGCCGAAGGGGAACAGGGCGCCGAGGATGATGTAAATGGTTCGTTTGAGGGGCCAGTTGTCTTCGTTGACCTGGCCATGCAGAGCTGCGGCGATCAACAGGAGGAAGAGGACGCCGTGAGCCATGCCGACGATTCGAACGGCCATAGGTTGATCGGCGAGATACTTCAGCGGCATGGCGATGAACAGGAGGAGGACAAAGGACCAGCCTTCGATGAGTCCGAGTAAACGGACTCGCCCCAGTGCAGTGGAGAAATTCATGCGTCGACTTTGGTCAGGTTTGCAGCACCCGGTCCAGTCCTTTGGGTGGAATCACGCACTTACCGCTGAGTAATCAAACCCATATGATGACAGTTATGTAAATGCCTTTTTTACAGTTAGTTTAGAGCCATACCATGATCTCGGAGATTCAGCGAATTTTGTTGATGATAGTTTTGCCCGCTTCGGTGCTCATGCTGGGTCTGTGGTGGGGGATTCGACGAAAGAATACTCCGCCCGAAATGAGGTGGCCGCGCCGTAACCGTTCCTGCGGCCGTCGTCGCAGCGAGCGAGACGTGCCTCCCGCCGAACGCTAAGCCACGAGGTCGCGACCGCTTACCACTCAGTCCGGATCATTCTCCCAGAGCCGAGGCGTTGCGAACTCAAGGCTGTTACCGGCGGGGTCACGAAAATAGATGGAGCGCGCGCCGTTTTCCCAAGTGAGCTCGTGTTCGATTTCGACTCCGGCGGCTTCCAGTTTTTTACGCCACGCGTCGAAGTCCTCCCGTTCGACCGCCCAGCAAACGTGTTCGCTGCCCCGGCTGCCGTGAGCCGGAATTTCGTCCGGATGCGATTTCTCGGTCTCTTCGGGATTGAAGATCAGCACCATGCCTTTCCCGCAATGAAAGAAGAGGTGTCGCTGATCGGTGCGCGAATGCAGTTCGAGTTCGAGCACCTTGCTATAAAATTCGAATGCCGTATCCAAATCCGTGGCGTAGAGACAGGTCTCTAAAACTCTGAGGGGTGGTGGCATCAGGCGGGTCCCAAATCTTCGGATAGTTCTACTCCAAGTCGCTCGGCCAAATATGCCTCACACACCCGATAGTAAGTGACCATGGAATCGATATCGATCCATTCATCCGGCGCGTGGAGATTCCCCACCAATGGCCGCGACATCAACACAGGGATGCCGTGAGAATGAAGAAACCGCGCGTCGCTGCCGCCGGATTCTTGCACGAGTTCAACTGATTCTCCGGTGATTTTTTCGGTGATTTCGACGAATCGGGGGTCGGGAGAGAGGTGG
>CBFHXU010000025.1:0-27113 GCA_965659875.1 uncultured Opitutaceae bacterium | reverse complement strand
GGAGGCGAACAGATCTATTAGGGTATTCAGATAACATCAAACCGCCGGTATTCTGAAAATTTTGGACTCGCCAAAACGGGCAGTTGAGAATGGATGGCATCTAGCAACGGGCTACGGTGGTTTTCCGGCTTCCTTGCCCACTTCGCGCCACCGTTAATTTAGTCCTAGCCGATGGTAACGTTCCCTCCCCCATACCCCGTGCCCGCACGATGGGATCCCGACGTCTCCCTAGCCTCAGTCAACAACGTAGGGTGGTCTGAGTGAGTGAAGGAGAAAACAACGCCCCGCGAGGCTGCGGCCTGTTGATCGCCATCGTCCTGTGGGCCGGTTCAGCGATCGGATTCATAAACGGGCTGGACTCCCTGTATAACTAGCCAAACAACCCGCTGGTCCACCACGACGGCCCTCATCCTGAAAAGCGAGGTGGAACGCCGTGAGCCGACCGAAGAGCACCGCCGAGACCCGGCGCGCTATGGCCAGTTAAGCAGGCCGAGTTACCGCCCCAGGGTATTATATGCGTTTGACGTCGACGGCCAACGTTACGAAAGCCAACGGATGGCCTTGGAGGGAACCGTTTACGGAAGCGCGGACGAAGCCGAAGCCAGTCTTGCAAGGTTTCCCGTTGGTTCAGAAGTAACGGTCCACTACAATCCCGCAAAGCCAGACGAGAGCGTGCTCACCCACGCCTTCTCCTGGGGAGGCGTGATTTTCGGTCTATTGTTCCTCGGCGGAAGCTCGATCATACCATTGCTGTGGTGGTGGGGTTACCGCGCGAAACGTCGGCAAGAAAATAGCAAGTTGCGACCCGACACCTGAACCGCAAACGCTCAACGTGAGGCCAAGCGGCCTCCGCTCATGGATCGCTTGCCTTATCATGACCGCAGCGCGCTGGAACGCTGCCCATTCTCCGGGCGGATGAGACCCCGCATGCTTTCGATCGCCACCTGACTCGTCAGACTGGCTTCATATTGTCCAGCCCAGTCCGCTGCTGAAGCCCTCGACCTGCGTAGCGAGACGTTGTTTGCGCGACTTGCCATCAGGAATCGTTCGGACCACCACTCGGCGGAATCACGCGGCTGCACTCCTCCTCTAAGCTGGTCACTGAGATCGGCGACACCGTAGGCGATCCCTTCAAGGACACAGCCTGAGGATTCTCATCAAGCCAAAGACGAGGGTCTCCATCGGTAACCGCCAACGTAAATTTGACCTACACCTCGTCCTGAGCCGCGGGTAGGCCTCTCGCCCCGCGAGACTCCCGGAGGGGGATTCCCAATCAGTTTATCCGTCGGTTGGCGAGCCCCCCGGAGGGAGCCAACTGTCTTCGCCGAGAGCAGCTTCGAGATCCTTATTGATACTTTCGTAGCGGCCGTGGTCGGAAAGAGCTGACTTGGTGACACCGACCTTGAAGTCACCTTCGCGCGCTTCGTGGACTAGTAATTCCACCCCGGTCTCGCCGTCGCCGATTGCACGCATCTTAACCGAGACAAAATACTGCCGGGCGGCCCCGCGGACCCGTGACTCGAGGAGTTTGCTCTGCGCTTCGATCTCGCCCGCCGCTGCCGCCGATCGGGTAATCTGGTAGCCCTGTTGCTCCAGCACTCCCACCAGCGACTCGAAGACCGCGGCTTTATCCCGGGCGTAATAATTGCTCTGCGGCTTCACCCGCCACTCCACCGAATCGGGGGTGGTGCCACAGCCCGCGAACAGCAAAACCGAAGCTCCCAAAATCAGGCTGAATCGAATTGATGACAGAAATTTCATGCTCAAGGTAACGATGATCAACGGGGCGGTAGGCCGTTGGAGCGAGTAGAAATCTCTGTAAACCTAAGTCCGCGGTTTGCGTAACTCGGGTTCGCTGTGTTCGGGCACGTCGTAATATTCCTTCAAGCGAGCCAACTCCTTCCGCAGTCGATTCGTTACCTTGGCGTAATCGGGTTCACCATAAACGCTGTTCATTTCGGCAGGATCCTTTTTCAGGTCAAAGAGCTCCCACTCCTCCGTACCCGGCACGTCCGGGCCGTAAAAGCGGATCAGTTTATAGCGCTTGTCCGATACGCCTTCGTGGCGTCGCACGGAATGCCCACCGGGATATTCATAGTAATGGTAGTAAAGCGATTTGCGCCAATCGGCCGGGGTCTCGCCTTGGATCAGCGGCACGAGGCTTTCGCCCTGCATGTCGTCCGGAATCGGCGCATCGGCCAGATCGAGAAAGGTCTCCGCAAAATCGATATTCTGCACAAGGTCGTCGTTGACCGAGCCCGGCTTCGTTTTACCGGGCCATTTCACCAACAACGGAGTCCGGTAGGACTCTTCATACATGAAGCGTTTATCAAACCAGCCGTGTTCGCCCATGTAGAACCCCTGGTCCGACGAATACATCACGATCGTATACTTAACGAGCCCCTCGGCCTCGAGGAAATCGAGGATTCGACCGACACTTTCATCCACACCGGTGATGCAGCGCAAATAGTCTTTCAAATATTCCTGATACTTCCATCGCACCAGTTCCTTACCCTCAAGATCACGGCTGGCGAAATCCGCATTGCGGGCCGCGAATTGGACCGGGTCATGGCGACCCTTTCCGACTTTTAGATCTCCGTCCATGCGCATATGGCGATCGATTTCCATCTCCTGTTCATGCGCGGCGGTGGTGCGACCGGCATAGTCGTCAAAGAGGTTGGCCGGCTCCGGAATGTGCACATCCACATATTTTTCCATGTGCCGATCGGCCGGAGTCCAATTCCGGTGAGGGGCCTTGTGGTGCACCATCAACATGAACGGTTCGTCGCCGCGCTTATGCTCCAGCCAATCAATCGCTTTATCGGTGATCACGTCGGATACATGGCCGGACTCTTTGCTCTCGCCACTCTCGCTGATGAACACGGGGTCGTCGTAGAGCCCCTGTCCCGGCAGCACGTCCCAGTAATCAAATCCCTGCATGCTGCCGTTCAGGTGAATCTTCCCCACCATCACGGTTTGATAGCCGTGTTTTTGGAGGATTTTTTGGAACTGCTGTTGATCGTGATTGAACCCGCCGACGTTGGTCATTTTGCCGTTCAGATGACTGTGTTTTCCCGTCAGCAATGTCGCCCGGGCGGGAGCGCAAATCGAGTTTCCCACGTAGGCCCGATCAAACCGCATACCTTCTTTACCCAATCGATCAATGTTGGGCGTCGGATCCAACGGCTGCAGCCTCCCCCCGTAAGCTCCGATGGTCTGGATCGAATGATCGTCCGAAAATATCCACACAATGTTGGGCCGATCTCCGGCGCCCGCCACGGAGGCAAAAACTCCCAATATTATCAAAGTGGCCAGTGCTGGCAGGCTGCGGGGTAGGAACGTGAACCGGGTCATGCCGCGATCCAATACCCGTCGGTCGGCCGATACCAACCCTTTTCCATCATGTAGCGCCGGTTGCCGTCACGCCGGCTGCTGCTGCGAAAGACAGTGCAATGTGCCGAGCCCCCAGATAATCGCCGCACAATCGACCGGCACCACTTCGCGACCCGGGAAACACTCACCGATGATACCGCAGGCGCGCTTGTCGCGCCGGGGTTGGCGGAACGTCGGCACTAAAACCGCACCGTTCACGATCAGGAAATTGGCATAGCTTGCGGGCACAACCTGATCTTTGATTACCAGGGGCTTTGGCATCGGCAACGTCACGACTTCCAGCGGTCGGCCGCGCATCGTGGTAAAACCCTGCAATCGCTTCAGATTCGCCGCGAGAATGCGGTGATTCGGACTGCGCCGGTTCGACTCCACGCAGGTGATTACGCCATTCGCCGAAAAGAACCGCGTGATGTCGTCGATATGACCATCCGTATCATCACCTTCAATTCCTTCGCCTAACCACAAGATACGGAGCACGCCGAGATAGTCCTTCAGCGCGCGTTCGATATCGGTCCGCGTAAGATTGGGATTCCGATTCGGATGCAGCAGGCACTGCTCGGTGGTCAGCAAGAGTCCCTTGCCGTTGACGTCGATCGAGCCGCCTTCCAGCACCATCGATTTTTCAAATCGGCGCCGCTTGAGCGCACGAGCAATGGCCGGCGGGATTTCGTTGTCTAGGTCGTAGGGAGGATACTTATCGCCCCACGCGTTGTGCATCCAATCGGTGAGCGCGACTTCGCCGGTCTTCCGGTGCTTCACAAAAATGGGTCCGTGATCCCGGCACCAGGCATCGTTGGTCGGATGATCGTAAAACTCGACCACCGTCATATCGACGCCGGCTTTTTCGCAGCAACGACGCGCGCGTGGCTGCAGGGTTTTGGCGCAATTTATCCGCACCCGCTCAAAGCGACTGATCGCCGCGACGTAAGCGGCGAACGCCGCCGGAATACCCCGAAACAAACCCGGCCAAGTCGCACGGTTATGAGGCCACGAAAGCCAAACCGCCTCCTGCTCTTCCCACTCGGCAGGCATGCGATACCCGAGCTTCGCGGGGGTTATATTTGAATCTTCCTTCATCAGCTCCACCGCCGCGTCAGCGGCATTTGAGGTTAGACCGGTGTTTTAACACCGAGGGCAATTTACCCGAGATTCCGTGCGTCGCGTCGCGACGCCTGAAATCACCCGAGCAGATAGCGTTGATCAAACTCAATTCCATGTTTCTTCAGGAACGTTTCATACTCTTCGGCAAAGGTCGTGACGCGATGATGTTCAGGTTGATTGCGAATATAATTTCTCCGTGTTGGAATCTGAGACTTGCTCACCGTGAAAGCACCATAGCCGTCCTGCCAGCCAAAGCTCTGCAGGGCAGGAAAGTTCTCATGAATCCATCGCGACGACACTCCCTTCAGCTGTTGCATCGCTTTGGACAAGGCAAGGCTCGGCGGAATAACGAGGAGCAGGTGAATATGATCCGCCACTCCACCAATTTCGAGCGCCTTCATCCCGTTCTCTCGGGCGATGCCTCCGAGGTAAGGCCAGAGACGTTGGCAAACCTCTTCACTCAAACACGGCTCACGTCGTTTGGTGCTGAAAACAACGTGATATTGAAGGGAGGTGTAGGTGTTGGCCATTGATCAGGCACCTTTCAATCGTCGCTACGCGACGAATATTCTTCCCGATACAATGTCCAGTGATGAATCACTGGGCTAATGTCGGGCGCCGCTAACGCGGCTGGTTCCAGAGTGCGCATTGTCCTTTCCTACGTCCCGTCGATGTAACGTTTGGTCAAGTCGCCATAGGCGTCGATGCGACGGTCCCGCAGGAACGGCCAGTGCGTGCGCGTGACATCCACCTTGTCCAATTCGATCGGCACCAACATCACCTGTTCTTGATCCGTCGGGGCCTTCGCCAGGATCTGACCACTGGTTCCGGCCACAAAACTTTGGCCCCAAAATTCTATCCCATCTCCGCCGATGGGCGTCTCGTGACCGATACGATTTACCGAGGCCACGTAACACCCGTTGGCGACGGCGTGGCTGCGTTGTATTGTCTCCCATGCACCGTGTTGATTCTCCCCATATTCGGCCTTCTCGGCCGGGTGCCACCCGATCGCCGTGGGATAGAACAAAATCTCCGCGCCCTGCAACGCGGTGAGTCGCGCGCCCTCGGGATACCACTGGTCCCAGCACACCAACACACCAATGCGACCAAACTTCGTATCAAAGGTCCGAAAACCCGTGTCTCCCGGCGTGAAGTAGAATTTCTCGTAGAAGAGGGGATCATCCGGAATGTGCATCTTCCGATAGATCCCCGCGATCGAGCCATCAGCATCGATGACCACCGCCGTATTGTGATACAGTCCCGAAGCCCGGCGCTCAAACAGCGATGCGATGATCACCACGCCATGTTGCTTCGCTAATGCTTGAAATGCCTCCGTACTCGGTCCGGGAATATTCTCGGCGAGCCCAAAATTTTCGTGGTCCTCGCTCTGACAAAAATACTGCGAACGAAACAATTCCTGCGTGCAGATGATGTTCGCGCCTTGCTCCGCGGCTTGAGCGGCGAGTTCCAGCGTCTTGGCCAAATTCGCCGCCGGATCGGCGACACAGGCGTGTTGAAGAAGTCCGAGAGTGACGTTGCGCATGGGAACTATTGTGACGCTCGTCTCGAGCGTTGGCGATTCAGTAGACGACTTTATTGAGAGGATATTCGATGATTCCTTCCGCGCCCAATTCCTTCAGTTGCGGGATAATTTCACGCGCCACTTTTTCATCGATGATGATTTCGAGGGCGACCCACCCTTCGCTGTTGAGGCGGGAGATGGTCGGATTGCGCAACGCCGGTAATTTGGCCACGACGGAATCGAGTACGTTGTCGGGCAAATTCATTTTCAGACCCACCTTGCTGTCCGCTTCAAGCGCGCCTTGCAGCAGCATGGCAATGGTCTCGATCTTTTTGCGCTTTTCCGGATTCGCCCAGCTTTCCTTATTGGCGATCAACTTGGTGTTGGTCTCCAGCAGCGTGTCGACAATGCGCAGTTTATTGGCGCGGATCGAATTTCCAGTCTCCGTGATGTCCACAATCGCATCGACGAGATCCGGCACCTTCACCTCGGTGGCGCCCCAGGAAAACTCGACCTTCGCATCGACCCCTTTTTCGGCGAAGTAGCGCTCGGTGGTGGTCATGAGTTCGGTGGCGACGCGCTTGCCCGCGAGATCCTCGGCCGTTTGCACAGGTGAATCCTCCGGCACGCACAGCACCCATTTGGATTTGAGGGTCGAGGCTCGGCTGTAGATCAGGTCACACACCTCCACGACGTCGGACTCATTCTCCCGCACCCAATCATAACCGGTGAGGCCGCAATCGAAGAACCCATGCTCCACGTAACGACTCACCTCTTGAGCCCGCACGAAACGGCCGTCCAGTTCAGGATCGTCAATTGACGGCCGATACGAACGGGAACGCGTGGAGATTTTCCAACCCGCTTTGGCAAACAAAGCCTTGGTGGAGTCCTCGAGACTGCCTTTGGGCAACCCGAGCATGAGCAATGGAGTGGATGCAGACACGCTCGGCACCGCACACACCCTCCTCGCCCCCTTCAAGCCCAATCTCACGCCTCCAGCCCGGTCATGGGCCGCAATTCAATGAAAACGCTTTGCTTTGACACTCGGGGCCGTCTCAATTGTAAAAAAGGTCTCCTAAGGTAACATCCTTAGTGAGTCCGTCCCTGTTGCCTTATGTCGCGTCCTGAACCCAAACCACTCATCTTGGTCGTCGAAGACGAAGAGGAACTGGCCAAATTGATTTCGGTTCATCTGGAGGAAGCAGGGATGCAGGCTCAAATTTGTGGACGGGCGGAACACGCGGCGCGTTTCCTCAAACGTAATTTCGCCAACTTGATGTTGCTCGATATCACCCTCCCCGATCAATCCGGCTTCACCTTGTTGGAAGAACTCCGCGCCGGCGATACCGCCATCCCGACCATTTTCCTGACAGGTAACGATCTCGAAACGGCCAAAGTCAAAGCACTCGAACTGGGCGGCGATGACTATGTCACCAAACCCTTTGGTTACGCCGAACTGGTCGCCCGTATCCGGGCCGTGCTACGGCGCAGCGAATCGCGGGACGATCTCAAGATCACAAAAAACGCGCGTGTCATCGACGAGCCCTTCGAAATCTGCGGCGGCAACGTGCAACCGGGCCGGTTGGAAATCCTGTTCAACGATAAGATCGAAAAGATCGGACGCAAAGAACTCGGGATCCTCTCTTACCTCCATGACCACGAAGGTGTCGTCATCACCCGCAAAGCACTGATCCACGCCGTCTGGGGTATTCATGCCGATGTGAAGAGTCGTTCGCTCGATCAATACATCGTCAAAATCCGCGACCTCTTCAAACGTAACGACCGTTCGTTTGACGCCTTCTGCACCGTTCACGGGGTCGGCTACATCTTCGATCCCAGCGGCCAATCCAGCGCCGCTCCCGCCGCGGATTAAACGGCTTCGCCCCGGATCTGCAGTTACCAACCTCTCTGACCGCAGAGCCGTTGTTTTGTTTCGCAGCTTTGCCATCTGCGTAAATTCGCGCAATCCGCGGTTAAGAAATCAGAACCCTAGCTGAGGATTTCAGAACAACTCTCCCTGACTGGCTCCGAAACGCTTCTCGGCTTCAGCGGTCGCCCCCTTCATTTCGAGTTCACGCAACTTCGCCACCAACGCCGGGCCATCCACCGCGGGCTTCACGGACGGAACCACCGGTAAGTCCGGGTTAAAGGTCGTGAGCTGCAAATTCACCCGCAGCCGATCCGCCTCCGCCGCAACTTTCTCCCGAAAACGATCGGGTTTGAGTTCACCCGCCGCCGCGAGCACCCCTTCCAGATTCCCGTAAGCATTCAACCACTTCGCAGCGGTTTTGGGCCCCACTCCCTGCACCCCGGGAATATTATCCGCCGTGTCGCCCACCAGCGCGAGATAGTCGGCGATCTTGTCCGGCGTCACCCCGAACTTAGCTTCGACCCCAGCGGCGTCCATATTGCGCCAGCCCAACCGCGGATTCGCGGTCGGAGGAGGCATGAGCATGGTGATGCCTTTCCCCACCACCTGCGCAAAATCCTTGTCCGTGCTCACAATCTTCACGGTGTGGCCTTCCTTCGCCATCGCCACGGCTTGTGCGGCCAACAGGTCATCGCTTTCCACCCCCTCAATCTCGATCCCGCCGAGCCCCATCATCCGGGTGAGCTCTTTGATCACGGGGATTTGCTGACTGAGCGCATCCGGCATCTCTTCCCGGTTGGCTTTGTAGTCCGGCAATATTTCGAGCCGATCCTGGGCTCCCCCCAGGTCGAAAAACACCAACACCCCATCAGCCTTCTCTTGATCCTCCAACTTCCAGATGGTCTTCACCCAACCGTGCAAGGCGTTCGTCGGAAACCCATCCGAACGGGTCAGTTCGGGAATCGCGAAGAAACACCGGTAAGCGAGATTAAAACCATCAATCAGCAACCAAGTCGACATGACCGAGAGTCAGCCTTCGGAGTGTGATTGGCTCAAACTTAATTAATCGAATCGGGTTCGAGTCTTTCCTCTCATCGAAATTCCAACCAACTTGCGAATCGTGTTTTGGATCAAGAAAACCGTCGGTCATCTCATTTCTCCCATGTATTTTGGCATGGGATTGCTGCTGATCGGACTTTTCCTCCACACGCGGAAAAAGTTTCCCAAGCTTAGCTGCGGTTTGATCTGCGCTGGGGTCCTCTTTCCCCTGTTGGCCTTCAATGCAGGCATTTCCGACTTACTGAATCGTCGGTTGGAATTCCAATATCCCGCCATGCCGGTCAAGCTGAACGCCGCGAGTCCCGATCTGAAGTTTCTCGCGGTGCTCGGTGGAGGCCATGTCGAAAACCCCGAGCTTTCCTCCCTCACTCAGTTGGTCGACTCATCCCGATCTCGTTTGGTCGAAGCCGTGCGACTCGCCCGGCTCTATCCCGACGCCCAACTGCTCGTGTGCGGTCCTCTTGGTGATCATCACTCTCGGCCTCACGCGGCTTTCCTGGCCGAATCCGCCATTGAATTGGGGGTCGAGCCCAACCGCATCCTACCACTTTCGACGGGTCGAGATACTCGCGGTGAAATGCTGGAAATCTCCGGCATCGTCACCGATCAGCCGATTGGAATTATAACCTCCGCCTGGCACATGCCTAGGTCCATGACCCTCGCAGCCGAAGTAAACTTAAACGCCACCGCCTGTCCCGCCGACTATCGCAGCGGAAGTGCTGAAACGCACCTTGGACGCTGGATTACATTTTACCCTCTCGCCTACGAAACCTCCACCCGTGCTCTGCGTGAATATATGGGAATCCTCTGGGTAAGAATTCGCAGCTAGAATGCGCGTAGTGCCGTTCTTCAGACGGCACTCTGAAACGCCCGTTTAAGCAACGACGTCACGTTCATTTTCCCTACTCGATCACCTTATTCACCCATGTCCGCCACCACCCCGCTCGCCCACAAAATCGCCGTTTTGGTCTTCATCGAGAACGAACAGGGCGAGCAACTCCTACTTTTACGGGCCAAATCACCCAATTTAGGCCGTTGGACGCCCATCGGGGGGAAACTGGAGACTGCGATCGGCGAATCACCTTTTGAGTGCGCCGCCCGCGAGACACAGGAGGAAACCGGGCACAAAATTACACCCCTGGACCTGCATTTGTTCGGGATGATCGCCGAGAAAGCCTACGAGGGTGAATCACATTGGCTCTTATTTCTTTTCCGATGCACCCGCCCCATCACAGCGCTGCCACCTCCTATGGAGGAGGGTGAATTCGGATTTTTCAGTCGCATCGCCATCGACGAGCTCCCGCTCCCCTCCACCGACCGTACCGCCCTCTGGCCCATCTATGATGAACACCGGGAAGGATTTGTCGCGATGCGGGCCGACTGCGATCCGGGCGAGAAATTGACCATCACGGTTGAGCAAACCTTGGGAACGAGTTAAGTCCCTTTCCCTCCCCGGCTTCCTCCGGACAATACACTTGCCTCTCTCGAACGTCACCGAAGACTCGACCGTTTCCTCCTCAACTCACCCAATCTTGTGAGCAAAGACACACCTTCCGCCACCGCTGATATCAACGCCTCCCTTTCCCCGGAGGAAAAAATCGAACTGTATCGCCAAATGATGCGCATCCGGCGCTTCGAAGAGCGAAGCCTGCGCGCCTACCAGGCCAAAAAGATCGGAGGATTCCTCCATCTGTATATTGGCCAGGAGGCGGTTGCCGTCGGATGCTGTTCCCTCATGGGCGAACACGATCACGTCATCACGGCCTATCGCGACCACGGTCACGCCATCGCCGTCGGCATGGACACCAAGCCACTCATGGCCGAGCTCTACGGCAAGGCGACCGGCTGCTCCAAAGGCAAAGGCGGTTCAATGCACTACTTTGATCCCTCTAATAACTACTGGGGCGGACACGGCATTGTCGGCGGTCAGATCCCTCTCGGGGTCGGTCTCGCCTACGGCGTGAAATACCAAGGCCACAAGGGCGCCTCCATGGCGTTCATGGGTGACGGCGCCGTCAATCAGGGCGCGGTCCACGAAGCGATGAATCTCGCCGCCTTGTGGGATCTCCCCTGCATCTTTGTCATCGAAAACAACCGCTACTCGATGGGCACCTCGCAACTCCGGTCTTCCGCCGGACCCGGACTCGCCGAACGCGCCGCCGGTTACGGCATGAATTGGGAAAAGTGCTTCGGTCACGATGTCTACGAGGTGCGCGACACCATGAATCAGGTGCTCACCCTCGCCCGCGAAGAAAACAAACCTTCCGTGGTCGAGATCGACACCTACCGCTACCGCGGCCACTCCGTTGCCGATCCGGACAAAACCTACCGCACGCGCGAAGAGATCGAGGAATATCGCAAGAACAAGGACCCGCTGGTGGTCTTCCAGGAGATTCTTACGAACGAAGGGGTGCTTTCCGCCGACCTGCAAAAGGAGATCGATCAAGCCGCCCGCAAGGAAGCCGACACTGCAGCCGACTTCGCCGAAGCGAGTCCCTACCCTACCCCGGACGACATCCAGGACGATGTGTATTGGGAAGCCGACAACCCCGACCAACGCACCTCGCAAGGTCGTCTCTTCTTCAGCTGAGCGCCGCCCGCCTGACTCAATCGTTTTAAAGCCAATCTCTTTTCCAGATGTCTGAACTCACTTACCGCGAAGCCGTCCGAGCCGCCCTCTCCGAGGAAATCGAACGCGACAAAAACGTCGTGCTCATGGGCGAAGAAGTCGCCCAATTCAACGGCGCCTATAAAGTCTCCGAAGGCCTGCTCGATAAATTCGGTCCCGACCGCATCGTCGACACCCCCATCACTGAAGCCGGTTTCATCGGCTGCGGCATCGGCGCTTCCATGCTGGGGGTGCGTCCCGTGATGGAACTCATGTTCTGGTCGTTCTACTCCGTAGCCTTCGACCAAATCCTCAATAACGCCGCCAACGTCCGCTACATGTCCGGTGGCCTCATCAATTGCCCGATCGTAATCCGCGGCCCGGCCAACGGTGGCACCAACGTCGGCGCGACCCACTCGCACACGCCCGAGAACGTGCTCGCCAACCACCCCGGTGTTAAAGTGGTCGTTCCGGCCACCGCCGCTGACGCCAAGGGTCTGCTCAAGAGCGCCATCCGGGACAATGACCCGGTCATGTATCTCGAGAACACCATTCTCTACGGCGAAAAGGGCGAAGTGCCCGACGACGAGGATTTCCTCATTCCCCTCGGTTCCGCCGACGTGAAGCGCGACGGCACCGACCTGACGATCGTGACCTATGGCCGTTGCGTACTGCATTCGCTGGCGGCCGCGGAGAAGATCGCCGCCGAAGACGGCAAGTCCGTCGAAGTGGTCGATCTCCGTTCCATTCGCCCCCTCGACATCGATACCGTCCTCGCTTCGGTCGCCAAGACCCACCGCGTGCTGATCGTTGAAGAGCAGAAGCCTTTCGCATCGGTGGGAACGCAGCTCACGTTTATGATCCAGGAAGAAGCCTTCGACGAACTCGATGCTCCGATCACCCGCGTGACCACCATCGACGCTCCCGCGATCTACAGCCCCCCCGTCGAAACCGAACAGCTGCCCAACGTTGATCGCGTTGTCACCGCCGCCCGCGCCGCGCTCAAAGCATAAGGCTGAAATCGACTCTCACTGCTAACTTCATACATCTTACTTCAAAACATGGCTGATATCATCGAAATGCCTAAACTCAGCGACACCATGACGGTGGGCACGCTGGTCACATGGTTGAAAAAAGAAGGCGATGCCGTCACCTCCGGCGATATGCTCGCCGAGGTCGAAACCGATAAGGCGACCATGGAACTCGAGTGCTTCTTCGATGGCACGCTCGTGAAAATCTTCGTCGAAGAAGGCACCGAAGTCGAACTCGGAGCCGCCCTCTGCGCCGTCGGCGAGCCCGGCGAAAAAGTCGAAGCCCCCGCGCCCGTCGCCAAGCCCGCGGAACCCGAGCCCGCCGCGGCCGAAGCCGCCCCTGCTCCCGCCTCGGCTCCCGAGCCTCCCCCGCTTCCAGCGGCCACCCCTCCTCCCGTTCCGTCTGCTCCGGCCGAACCGGGTAAGCGGATCAAAATCTCCCCTCTCGCCAAAAAACTCGCCGCCGAAAAAGGCATCGATCCTTCCCGCATCACCGGCACCGGCACGGGTGGGCGTATCGTGCGAGCCGATGTTCTCGACGCTGAAAAGAACGGCGTCGGAGGCGGCATGAGCGGCTCCGGTTACATGGCCAAGGGTCCAATCCAAGAGGACAAGGTGGTCAAGGTCTCCAACATGCGCGCCACCATCGCGCGTCGTTTGGTCGAGTCGAAGACTCAGCTTCCTCACTTCTACGTCGATATGGAAGTCGACGCCGGACCACTCCTGGCGCTGCGCGCTCAGCTCAACGAGGGCCTCGAGGACGAAGGCATCAAACTTTCGGTCAACGACTTCATCATGAAGGCCGCGGCGGAAGCACTCCGCAAAGTTCCCGCCGTCAACTGCTCGTGGGAAGGCAATCAGGTCCGTCATCACAGCGGCGCTCACGTCTCCTTTGCCGTCGCGATCAATGACGGCCTCATCACTCCCGTGATCTTCGACGCTCACGTGAAGTCGGTCTTCGACATCGGTCCGGAAGCCAAGACCCTCGCGAAAACCGCCAAGGCCGGAAAACTGCAGCCCAACCAATTTACGGGCGGCACCTTCTGCGTCAGCAATATGGGCATGATGGGCGTGAACAGCTTCAAAGCCATTATCAATCCACCCAATGCCGCGATCCTCGCGGTGGGCACGACCGAAAAACCCGTCGTGGTAAACGGCCAGATCACCATTGGCCAACGGATGAATCTCACCCTTTCCTGCGACCACCGTGTGGTAGACGGCGCCGTCGGCGCTCAGTTCCTCGGCGAGCTCAAGGGCTTGATCGAAAAACCGGCTCTGTTGCTGGTGTAAGACTGCAAGAAATTCTAATTGCCAAAACGGCTGATCCTCCCGGATCAGCCGTTTTTGTTTTCATCAACGTTTCGGAAGCCATCCCTTCCGCTCATGCCAGAATTTGAAGCCGAGTAAGGCACCCAAAACAATCACATCCGGCGACCCATCACACTCAGAAGCCCAGTGAGATTGTCACTTAGTAAGTGACAATCGCCTCCCCTCTGCACCGCCGGCGATTTGCTCTGCCATCTCAGTTCCTTAAACTAAGATCCCGTCAGCAAAACCGCCCTACCTCAATCCATCCGTGATAGCTATCTCCGGTAGGGCGTGCTCGCCGAGCGCGCCAACATCTGGCTCCTCGCGCCGCTACGCTTTCACCGAATCGTAGACCACGACCTTCGCCCATTTGTCCGAATGCTCATCAATGAACTTCTGGTGCAAAGGATGGGATTGGTAGGTCGCCTGATCTTCGAGGGAATCGAATAGCAGAATTTCAGACGCGGAGTAACTCCCATCGACCACCCCACGGTCTTCCGTGGCCGCCGCCACGCCGACGTGAACGCCTTTGACTTGCGGAATCTCGGCCAATCCGCGAATGCCGGCGAGCAGGGCGTCGCGGTCTTCAACGGAATCGGGATTCTTTAACCAGAAAAATACGTGATGAATGAGGGGGGTGTCTTGGATCATGTTATCGAGGAAGATTAATTTTGGGCTGCACAGTTCAGCCCCGCTGATTCGAACATGCTGTTTCGGGCGGACCAATACTTATCTGCGTGCAACTCGCAGTTGAATCGGCGGCAAGCTTGCCCAACGTTACCCCCGTGCCGCTCTTCTCTCGTCGACACTCCATTTTACCCATTGGGGTCACGCTCATCGCCATTTTCGCGTCGGTTGGCGGGGCCACCTCACCTCTGCAAGAAGCGCGCGATCTTTATGCGGAGCGCCGCTATGCCGAGGCCGAACAGGCGTTCGCAGACCTCGAAAATCAATACCCCCATTCTCCCGAGGTATTGCTCTACGCCGGCAAGCTCGCCGTGAAACGGCGCGATTGGGTCGCGGCGATCGATTTTCTCGAACGCGCCCAACAACTGAAACCCGAGGACGCCGAAATCAATTTCGAGCTGGGCACGACCGCAGGGCTATACGCCGGGTCCCTCGGCAAATCTCTCTCCGCGCTCTCGCAAGCCCGTCGCGCCAGTAAGGCCATGCAGCACGCCATCGAGCTGGATCCCGACAACCTTTCCTACCGGCAGGCGTTGATTGAGTTCAGTCTCAACGCCCCGGCGATCGCCGGTGGCGGACCCAAACGCGCCCACGAACAAGCCGACGCCATCGCTCAAATCGATCCCACCCAGGGTGCATTTGCCCACGCCGGAATTCATCGCGCCGCCGGTGACCATACGGCCGCCATGCTCGCGCTCGACGACTTGATCGCCGTTGCGCCCGACAATTATTTTGCGCTGTTTCGCTTCGGCCGATGTGCGGCGGAGTCCGGAGAGCGATTGAACGAAGGACTCGCTCGATTGGAAGCATGCCTGAAGTTGCCTACTCCCGAGCGAGCGGCTTCGCACGCCGAGGTGTGGTGGAATATCGCCACGATTCAAAAACAACTCAACGACCGCGACGCCGCCCTCAGCGCCCTCGAACAAGCGGTGACGCTGGCTCCGCAACATCAACAAATTGCGGCTGACCTCGCTCGTTACCGAGCTGACAACTCCTGACTGCCACGATGCCTCGCCGAATCGATTGCCATGTCCACGCCTACCCGGCGGCCGTAGCGCAAGATCCGCGTGCTTGGGCCGAATCCCGTGGCGAACCGTGGTGGGCGGATTGTGTCGCTCCGCGCGAACGGGTTTCGATCCAAGGCTGGGCCGACGCCGACCAAATGATCCGCGACATGGACGCCGCCGGCATCGATGTGGCCATCATGCTCGGCTGGTATTGGCAGCATCAATCGACCTGCGACGAACAAAACACGTGGATGGCGGCATGGCAAAAACGACACCCCGATCGCCTGCGGGCTTTTGCGGCGGTAAACGCAAGCGCCGGAGCCGATGCCATCGCGAGCACCCGCCGTTGCTTGAACGAAGGTTTCCTCGGTATCGGGGAGTTGCTCGATTCTGTTCAAGGCTACCGCTACGCCGACGATTCCTTTCTCGAACTGGCCGCCCTTGCCCGAGAATTTGACGCCCCTTTCAACCTCCATGTGACCGATCCCAAGCTCGACGCAAAACCCGGCATGCAGCCGACGCCACTGCAGGACTTCACCCAGTTGGCCGCGAAATTACCCGACAACAACTTCATTTTAGCGCATCTCGGCGGCGGGCTGGCTTGGCGTGACGATGCTCCCCTTCCGCCCAATCTCTACTTCGACACGGCCGCGGTTCCGCTGATCTACGAGCATGACTGCTACCGCCAAGCAATCGCTGCAGCGGGTTTGGATCGAATCCTCTTCGGCACCGACTACCCGCTCCGCGTATTTCCGCGGTTGGACAAACCACCTGGGTTCCAACGCATGGTGGGAGAAATCGAACACCTCGACCTGCCCGAAGAGGAATTGAGTGCCATGTTCGGCGGAAATCTGCAAAAACTTCTGCCCCGTGTCTGACGCCGCCCCGCAAGCCTGTTCCGTGCGACTCCAGTCCGTTGTCAAAAAATTCGGCGACGGATCCGCCGTATTGCAGGACATCAACCTCGATGCCGCCGCGAGGGACTTTGTCGCAATCATCGGTCCCAGCGGCTGCGGCAAGTCCACCATTCTCCGCATGCTGGCGGGACTTGTAACCCAAAATTCAGGTCAAATCGAAATCGATGGCTCCATCCCAGGTCGTGATTCGCCCGAACTTTCCTATGTTTTTCAGGAGCCCACCTTACTGGCCTGGCAACGCGTGGCCGAAAACGTCGAACTGCCGCTTATCCTACGCGGCGTTCCAAGCGAGCAACGCGCCGAAATCGTGCAACGCTGCCTACGTCAGGTGCGACTCGGCGACCGCGCCGAAGCATTTCCGCGACAACTTTCCGGTGGCCAACAAATGCGGGTTTCCATCGCCCGGGCTCTCGCGCTCGATCCGCGATTACTGCTCTTGGACGAGCCCTTCGGCGCACTCGATGAAATGACGCGCAACCACCTCAATGAAGAACTACTCTCGTTGCGCGAAGAGGCCGACTGGACCGCGTTCTTCGTGACGCACTCCGTCGCCGAGGCGGTATTCCTCGCTAACCGTGTCATTATCATGTCGGCCAATCCCGGGCGTATTGCCCACGAGGTGGCGATCGATATCCCCTACCCCCGCACCCCCGCGACTCGCGAAGAGTCGAGCTTTCAACATCTAGTGGCAAAAGTATCCGGACTACTGCGTTCGGTTGAGGAGGACGCTGCGTGAAAATTCGTTGGTCCACCCTTTGGCCCGCCTTAATCGCCGGCATCGCCTTCATCGCCTTGTGGTATGGCGTTCGGGGCATCATTTCTCCCGCCCGCGAGTTCATGCTGCCACCGCCGCACGACGTCCTGACTGCGTTCGGCGAGCACTCGGCCGAACTGCTCAGTGCTTCCCTAAATACCGGCATCGGCGCGCTCTTGGGATTCTCCCTCGCCGTAGTGGTCGCCGTCGCGATGGCGCTGACGCTGTCGCTCAATAATTTAATCCGCGCCGGACTCTACCCCTACCTGATGATGATGCAGATGATGCCGGTCATCGTGATCGCGCCCATTTTGGTTTTATGGGCGGGCGCCGGACTGCCGTCCGTCACCATCATCACGTTCCTGATCTGTTTCTTTCCGCTCGTGGTAAACACCACCCAGGGTTTGATCTCAACCGACCGACGGCTGGTGGAACTCTTTAAAATGTATCGCGCCACCAAGTGGCAGGAAATTGTGCGGCTACGGGTCCCGGCGGCACTGCCATATTTTTTCACCGGCCTGCGTATCGCGGGTACGCTCGCTCCAATCGGGGCCATTGTAGGTGACTTCTCCGCGGGAAACTCAGCCGGCAACGGAGGCGGATTAGGATTTCTGACCTTAATTTACGGTGCCCAATTCAGGATGGCCGCGCTCTTCGCGACGGTGCTTTCGGGCTGTGTTTTAGGATTTGTGTTTGTCGCTGCCGTTTCTGGCCTCAGTTGGTTGTGTCTCCACCAATGGCACGATTCCTACGAAAAACCGGACAACTGACCCTCGCCTTCGCGCTGCTCTGCATCGTCGCGTGCCAAAAATCGCCTAATGCCCAAACCACGAAAGCGGCCAAGCTCACCCCGGTCCAACTGCAGCTCGACTGGTTTCCCGAACCTGCTCACGGCGGATTTTATCAAGCACTGAAGCAGGGGTTTTATGAGGACGTCGGTCTAGCCGTTGAAATCCTGCCCGGCGGTCCCGGTGGACGCCCTACCCAAAAGGTCGCCTCCGGTCAGGTTCCCTTTTCGATGGGACGCTCAGACGACATGATGTTGGCCGCGGCACAAGGACTGCCTGTGCTAATCGTGGCTGGGCTCATGCAACACGACCCTCAGGCGCTGCTCCTGCACAAGGACAACCCGGTAAATACGTTCGCTGACCTCAATGGACGCGCCGTCATGGCCTATCCGGGTGCCGCATGGATCCCCTACCTGCAGAAACGTTTCGAAATTGAATTCGACCTGCTGCCCATGAGCTTCGGGTTGGCTCGCTTCATCGCCGATCCCGATCTGATTCAAGCCTGTTTCGTCACCGACGAGCCCTATCGACTGCGCCAGCAGGGCGTGGGGGTGAAAACCCTGCTTTTGTCCGACTCCGGCTACGATCCGTATCGGGTGATTGTCGCCCACCGCCCCTTTGCCGAAGAGCATCCTGAAGTCGTCCGCGCATTCGTCGCCGCCACGATGCGGGGCTGGGACGACTATATTCATGGTAACCCCGCCCGAGCCCACGGCCTGATCGCGCAGGCCAACGACCACATGACCCAGGACCAGATGGTATTCTCCCACAGTGAGATGATCATCCGGCGCTTCGTGGCCGGCGACCCCGCGGCGGGTGAATCAATCGGAGCCCTCGACGCCGCGCGCCTCAACCAACACGCCCAACTCCTCCACGAGATGGGTGTGCTCGAAACTGCCCTTCCGCTCGAGGCTTACGCCGATCTGTCCTTTCTCCCCAAGTCCCTCCAACCTTAACTTTAACCATATTGGTTAAAGTTCGCCGGGCGGGATGTGCCGAAACTAGGCCAAGAGATGACCGGTCGCTGAGAGAATCTCGTGATTGTTAAGTCGAAAAAAATTTCACTAACCACTCGCCCTGTTTGCACTCACATGTAGTCCGTTAGGGTTTGTGGTATCAGAGTCTTCTCTCGAGCCACCCAGACCTAACACCATGCCACGTCAGAATTCCATTTCATCGTCTCTTATCGCCTTAGCCCAGGTGGGCTTGGGCTGCGCCAGCGCCTGGGCTCAGCAAATACCCGAAAATGATGGGGTAATGGAACTCGAAGAATTCATCGCCACCGAATCATCTTTGGCTGAATCGGGTGATATATTACCCACATCTCGCCCCACTTCGTCCGTATTTGGTGAACTTTCGGCGATGGATGCTCCTCGTTCGCTCACCGTGCTCACGCCCGAGTTGATGGCCCAGTTCGACATTCAGGATTTCAGCGACCTGGGTCGGATCGGCGCCGGCACCCAGCAGCGCAACTATTACGGCGTGCCGGGCACTCCAGTGCTCCGGGGTGCCGAGGGCGGCGTGTTCTTTAATGGCATTCAACGGGCTTTTCAGCGCAACGAAATGCCGCTCTCGTTCGGTTCGTTCGAAGCCATGGACGTAGTCAAAGGACCGGCTCCCGCCCATCTCGGCGTCAGCCAAGCAGGCGGCTACACCAACCTGATTCCCAAGTCCCCCTACTTCGACCGTCGGCGCACGATTATCACCGCCGAAGTCGGAACCGACGAACATCACCGGCTCCAGATAGATTCCGGCGCACCGTTGCTCATCGGCGAACGGCCCGCCGCCTATCGCCTCTCTCTGACCGGCCAGTATTCCGGATCGCCCTACGATCGTGTCCGCAATGATTTCGTGTCGTTGTATGGTTCGGTCAAAGTCCAGGTATCGCCGCACACCACCCTCTTCACGGGAGCCGAAGCGTTTCGTTTCAAGTCCAACGAAAACGCCGGTTGGAATCGCCCCACGCAACAGTTGATCAACCACCACCGCTACGTCATCGGCGAACCCATCAGCATTGCGTCGTCGGACTGGAGTGGCCGCGCGAATCGCTATCTCCTCAATCAAAACCCCGCTTTGGTCGTTCCGGTCGGCATCGTGGACGCAGCCGTGACCAACGGCGCCATCACCTCTGCCCAACGCAGCGCGATGCTGAACCTCGCAGATAGTGGAGACCGCGCCCAAGCATATGCCGGCATTGCGGCCAATGATCTGACTTCGATCAATCCGACCGCTACCGGCTACCAATATACCCCGGCCTATTTCGCGGCCGGAGGCACCGTATTCACCGCCCCAATCTCCACCGGCACCGTTCTCGCCTCAAACGACGATTTCGCCGACGCAGACAACTTCCTCTACTTCGCCGATCTCGTTTCCCAACGCGAATCCGGCAACCAAATCAAAGCTCAGTTTCTACTCGATTACATCAACACCGATAAACGTTCGACCTACGGCTACGCGGTCACCACCGACCAGCTCGTCCTCGAAGCCAAGGGGAGCTATCGTCAGTCGTTCGAGTTCCTGAATACCAGCCTGACATCCGGTCTCTCCGCTCGTCGAACCGCAGCCACCATGCGGCAGGACTTTTTCGATGAGCCTTTCAGTCGCCGCGACATTACCCGCCCGCAGATTTCCGGAAACTCCGTCATCCCGGTGGGTGAACAAACCGACCCCAGCGGGGTGAATTTCTGGTCCCCCACCGCCCAAGGCGGAGCAAATGCGGACTCGACGCTTTGGCTGTTCAGCGCATTCGCCTTCGCGGAGAATCAACTCACCGAAAGCTTGGTAACCTATACGTCGCTGGTCCTGACGCATGCCCCCTACGATACCAAATACCCGGCCGGCGTAGATCGGGTGGGGCCAGATGATCCTCGCCGTGATCCAATTTCATCGGAAAAGAACTTCAGCAGTTTCAGCTTCAGTCCGGTTTGGTCGCTCAATGAATTCGTGCGAGCCTACGCCACCGTGCAACGCGGAACCTCCATCGATCCACTCGATGGCGGTGCGATCATCGGCAAGGGGAATTTCGCCGAAAACCAAATGGATGAAATCGGCCTCAAAGCCTCGCTCGCCGAGGATACGCTGTTCGCCTCATTCGCAGCTTACCAATGGGAACAGACCGCGTTCAATGTGCGCGAAAACAACGCCGAAGAGGTCAAGGGCGAAGGGGTCGAGTTTGAACTCACTTACGCACCCTCCGAACACTTCGCGATCATCGGCTCAATCGGACACCAGAAAGTAAAACGCATCACGCCACTCGGTTTCCGCTCCATTCCCCTCACCGAACAACAGTGGGCACTTTACGCAGGTCAGCTCAACCACGGGTTCAGCGGCATCGAGCCCGCCACGGGATTTGGTCCCTACTCCGCCCCCGCCTCAAACCCAAATCTGGAATACCCCGGCACCCCGCAAGACCAAGCAAAACTACATCTATTCACGGCGTTACCGGCCGGCTTCAGTATGACCATCGGCGTACGCTGGAGTGGAGCTTACTGGCACAATTTCGATCGTACCTTGCGACTCCCCTCGACCGTGGCTTGCGATGCTTCGCTTTCTTGGACCCGCGAGGATTGGGACGTCACCCTACATGGGTTCAACCTCTCGGACGAAGATGTCTTCACCGGAGCGGAGCCGGTATTCGGAGCCAACACGCTGATCACGAAAGCTCCGGGACCCACCGCCAAACTCACGATTACGCGCCGCTTTTGAATACCCCCCCGAAGCGTCTCCTAGATTGCAATTTGACGCATCCCGGATTCACCTGACGCATGCTCAGCAAAACGCGTGGACTTGCCAGCTTGCTCACCAGCAGTGCCCTCATTTGGAGCGGCTGCAGTAAAACACCTTCGGAAACTCACACCGATGCTCGCACCAGCATCACGGTGCAACTCGATTGGGTCGCTGAACCCGAGCATGGCGGCTTCTACCAAGCTCAAGCCCAAGGATACTTCGCAGATGCAGGTCTGGATGTCACCCTGATCCAAGGTGGTCCGAACGCATTCCCGACCCAGAAAGTCGCCGCCGGCCAAGTCCAGTTTGCCCAAGCCGACAGCACCAATACGATTCTCGCCATCGGCGAAGGGCTGCCCATCACGCAAGTGGCCGCCGTTTTCCAACAAAATCCCTCCGTGCTGATGCTCCATGCGGAAAACCCGATCACGACCTTCGAGGAACTTGATGGGAAGACCGTCATGGCTCGACCCGAGTGGGCATTCTTGCCGTATGTGAAAAAGAAATACGCCATCGATTTTCAACTCATCCCCTTCAATTTTTCCGTCTCCAACTTCATCGCTGACCGCGACTTCATCCAACAAGGATTCTATATCGCCGAGCCGTTCTTCATCGAACAAGGCGGGGGACAGAAACCCAAATTCCTCTATGCTTGGGACGCCGGATTCGATTCCTACGTCGTGCTCGTGGCAAACTCTGCCTGGACCGCCGCTCACCCCGATCAGTCCCGCGCGTTTCTTGCCGCCTACATCCGCGGCTGGGACGAATATCTCCACGGTGATCCTACTCCCGCCCACGAGCTGATGAAGCAAGAGAACAGCAACAACACCGATGAGTTTCTCGCTTACTCCCGACAAATGATCATCGACGAAAAGCTCGTTACGGGCCGCGGCCCTGATGGAGGCGTCGCCAAGATCGGTCAACTCGAGGTCAGCCGCTTTTCCACCCAAATAGAACAACTCGAATCCCTGGAAATTCTAAAACCCGCGGGCGAGCTCTCCGCTGAGCAAGTAATGACTTCCGATTACCTTCCCCCCAACTAGAGTGTTTGCCCTCCCCGCATCTTCCACTTCGGATACCCCTCTCATGAAACCCCTGCGTTACCTCTTCATTGTCCTCGCCGTCGCGCTCACCAGCGCCTGCCAAAAAGCCCCCGAGGAAACCGAGCAGCCCCTGCGCGCCCTCATCATTGACGGCCAAAACAACCATGCCGTCTGGCCCAAATCGACTATGATGATGAAGGCCTACCTCGAAGGCACCGGTCGCTATACCGTGGATATCCAACGCAGCCACTACACGTGGAAAGCCGCTAAGTGGATTGAACAATATCCTCTGACAACTCAGCCCCCGACCGAAGATCTGGAAAAGTCCCAAACCGACCCCAATTTTGCCCCCTCATTCTCCAACTACGATGTGGTCATATCCAACTTCGGTTGGAATGCCGCGCCGCTCCCTGCCAGCACGCAGGCCGCGTTGGAAATTTACATGAATCAAGGGGGTGGACTTGTGGTTATACACGCCGCCAGCAATTCCTGGCCGGAATGGCGGGCCTACAACGAAATGATCGGTCTCGGTGGCTGGGGTGATCGCAATGAGACCAGCGGGCCCTACGTTTATTACAACGATGCCGGCGAACGTATCGTGGACACCTCGCCCGGCAAGGGCGGTAGCCATGGGCCGCAGCGGGAATTCCAACTCACCACGCGCGACGCCGAACATCCCATCATGCGCGGATTACCGCCCATCTGGATGCACACTCAGGATGAATGCTACGATCGCCTCCGCGGGCCCGCCCAGAATCTCAACGTACTCGCAACCGCCTATGCCGACGCCGAGCACAATGGCTCCGGAAGGCATGAGCCCATGTTGATGACGCTGACCTTCGACGAAGGTCGGATTTTTCACTCCACCCTCGGTCACGACGACTACTCGTTCGAGTCTGTCGGATTCATCACCACCTTCCTCCGCGGCACCGAATGGGCCGCCACCGGTAAAGTCACATACGAGGTCCCCGCCGACTTCCCCACCGCCGACAAGTCCTCCTCCCGCCCCTTCGACGGCCCGTAACGGCTGATCGAATCTCTCCGTCACGACGGGCGATCACCGTCACTATCTCCATTGTCACTTAGTAAGTGACAATGGATTGCATAAACCTGAATTGTAGTAACTTATGATTCTATGGATTCGTCTCGAATTACTCGGGGAGGGCGAAGGCGACGTAGGTGTCGCCGCTGGGGGTGCCGAGCTTGCCCCCACCGGCGGCGATGACGACGTATTGGCGGCCATCGACGGAATAGGTCGAAGGCGTCGCATAGCCGGCAGCGGGTAATTTGTGGCGCCAGAGTTCTTCCCCGGTCTTTCGGTCGAACACGCGGAAGTATTCATCAAGACTCGCCGCAATGAAGAGAACGCCTCCGGCCGTGATGACCGGTCCACCGTAGTTTTCCGTTCCCGTCGGAGCGTGGCCCGCCGCGGTAAGCTCTTCAAATTCGCCCAACGTCACCGTCCACAGAAAATCTCCCGTGTTCAAATCTATCGCATTGAGCGTGCCCCACGGAGGTGTGAGGGCCGGATAACCATCGGGATCATGAAAACGGTTGTATCCGGTATGGGTATACAAGGGAGCAGGACGTTCCAATTTGCTTTCATCGCTCACCCAAGTGTTCCACGACGGAGCTGGTTTCAACTCAGCGTGGCCGGGAGCCGCTTCGATTTCGGGCGGAGCCTGATCCTGATTCTCGTCTTCCAGCAACCAATCCACCACGGCTTCACGTTGTTGGGGTTGGAGGAACCCCCAGGGCGGCATCATGCCGCGTCCTTTTTCAATCACTTCAATGGTTTGTTCACGCGACATGCGCTCCGATAAATCCACCAGTGAAGCGATGTTCGCCGCCGGGTTTCCGGCGCGATCCAGACCGTGACACCCCACACAATTCTGCATGTAAACCTGTTCGCCACGGGAGGACGATTGACTGGCGGGAACCATGGTCAGAATCCACGCCATTTCATTGGCATTCACATACAGGACTCCGGACGGATCGACCGCCGCTCCCCCCCACTCGCCGCCACCATCGAATCCGGGCAGGACAATCGCCCCATGAACGCTGGGCGGAGCAAAGGGCAGATGCGGGCTCAGGCGCGAGTAACGTTCCATCACCGCCCGGTGCGCTTCCGGCGTGCGTTGCGTGATCATATCAGGCGTGAACATCTGACGCGCAAACGGCTTGGGTTTGAGTGGCAACGGTTGCGTCAGCGCGGCAACCTCACCGGCCAAGTCCGAACTCGGCACCGGCACCTCTTCGATGGGGAACAAGGGCTCGCCCGTCTCTCGATCGAATAAGAAAATATGCCCCGATTTCGTGCTTTGGGCGACCGCGGCGATCTCCACCCCATCATGTGTCACCGTACAGAGGGTGGGCGGTGCGGGTAGATCCCGGTCCCAAACATCGTGCTTCACCAACTGGTAGTGCCAGACGAGTTCGCCGGTATCGGCGTTCAGCGCGAGGAGGCAGTTCGCGTAGAGGTTGTCACCCACGCGATCTCCGCCCCAAAAATCGAACGAGGCCGACCCGGTCGGACAGAAAATCAATCCACGTCCTTCATCCACCGTCATGCCCGCCCACACATTGGCCCCGCCCATATATTTCCACGCATCTTCGGGCCACGTTTCGTGTCCGGGTGAACCGGGACGCGGAATGGTGTGAAAGACCCATTCCATTTTACCGGAGCGCACATTGTAAGCGCGGATCGGTCCGGGCGCGGCGGGCGAAGGTCCTTCGCCCAAACGCATGCCCATGATGATGAGATCGCGATAAACCACCCCGGGAGTGTTCGCCTGCACGGCAAATCCCGTGGCGTCGATTCCCATATCCTCGGCCAGATTGACGTAACCTTCCTCCCCGAAACTCGTGATCAATTCACCGGTATCGGCATTAACCGACTGTAACCACTTGCCAGCGCCGATCAGGATACGGCGATCATCTCCATCCTGCCACCAGGCGATACCGCGGTTCACTCCCGTGGGCTCCTTGGTTTCGTAGCGCCAAATCTCCTCTCCGGTCGCCGCATTAACGGCCGCGAGATTAAGACTCGGAGTCGTCGCATACATGACCCCGTCGATCACCAACGGATTGCATTGGATCTGGGTTCGGTTGCCGCGCTTATCGCCGGCTTCCCAAGTCCAGGCCACCTCGAGATGGGATGCATTCCCCACCGTGATCTGATCGAGGATCGAATAGTGGCTGGCAGACTTGTCGCCCAGATAGGCGGACCAGTTTATATCGCCGGATTCTGCGGCGGTAGCCGACCAGGCCGGCATCGCGGCGAGCAGAAGGGGAATCACGAATCGGGGGAAAGATCGCATGACAACAACCGAACGGGTTATGCCCGGCGCGCCAAGCCCGGAACGGGCTCATCGTTCACCGGGGGACGATTCCGGAATCGACGCGGCGGAGTATACCCCGTTGGTTCATGGTTTCACCCGTAAATGAGATCCACTGCCTCACTCACACTCACCGCCTCAGCGATTATTCTTTTCGCGGCCTGTGCTCCGGTTGCACCGCCCCCTCCCGCCGCTCCCGAGGCGGCCCAACCTACCGGTTCAACCTATTTATCGATCGCGAAAACCCCCACTCAGGCGATCGCGGCGATGGAGATGCAACCCGGATATGCCTTGGAAACCGTCGTCGCTGAACCTCACATTGAAGAGCCGGTGGTCGCGGCCTTCGATGGAAACGGCCGGATGTATGTCGCGGAAATGCGGACTTATATGCAGAATATTGATGGGTCGGGGAAATTCGATAAAGTGAGCCGCGTCTCCCGCCACGAAGACACCAATGGCGACGGCCATTTTGATCAACACACGGTCTTCGCCGACAATCTGCTCCTCCCCCGCATTGTGCTACCGCTGAAGGACACGGTGGTGATCGGAGAGACCAATACGTTGGACCTTTATGAGTATCACGATACCGACGGCGACGGCGTGTCGGACCACCGCACCCTTTGGTTCGAAGGTGGTCCTCGCGGCGGAAACCTGGAACATCAACCCAGCGGCCTGATTTGGGCCCTGGATAACTGGCTCTACGCGACCTACAACGACTTCCGCCTGCGCTACACCCCCGAAGGAGTGATCCGCGAAGAGATCCCGGCCAATACCGGCCAATGGGGCATCACACAGGACAGCTCAGGGCGCGTCTGGAACGTCAATGCCGGCAAAGAAACCGGTCCCGTGCATTTCCAAACCCACACGCTCTACGGTCACTTCGAATTCGAAGACGAACAGGTCGATGGCTACAAAACCGTTTGGCCCACCGCCAATATCCCCGACACCCAGGGCGGCATCG
>CBFHXU010000024.1:0-28261 GCA_965659875.1 uncultured Opitutaceae bacterium | reverse complement strand
CGGCGGAAGCGTAGGCGGCGTCGATGACTTTCATCAGGGCGAGGGCTTCGGTCGGGGTATTGAGCGGAGTTTCCTCGCCTTGGAGTGTTTTCACGAAGTTAGCGGCGGAACGTTCGCGTCCCATCGTTTCGTCGAGTTTCACCGTGACGTCCCGATTCACCTGAAGACCATTTTCCGTGGTATAGATTTGGCAGGTATCGATGGCGGTTTCATCCAATCCATCGATGCCGAACAGGCGGCGAACGGTGCCGCCTGCTTTGGATCCCTGGAAGACACACGAGCACTCTTCGCGCTCGTTCATTTCGGCCCAGGAAATGGCAAATGACATGGATTGACCGGTCTTGAAGGTCACGAATCCGTGTGCTGCCGCTTCGACGTCCATCACACCTTCAGCATTGTCCGGAATGCCCCAGGGCCCCTTGAACGCTTTGTTGTCGATGTGATCCTGGTAAGTCGTGGCGAGCACGTGGGCAGGTTCCGGATAGCCCATGAAATGCATGCCGAGATCGATCATGTGGAGGAGATCGATCAAGGGACCGCCGCCGGAAAGAGCTTTGTTGGTGAACCAACCTCCGAAGCCGGGGATGCCGGCGCGACGGACCCACTTGGCTTGGCAGGTGTTGATGGTGCCGATTGTGCCGTCGTTCACGTAGCCCCGCATGGCGTAGCTTTCGGGACGGGCGCGGTTGTTGAAGTTGAACATCAACGTGCGACCGGTGGACTCGGCGGTTTCCTTGAGCTCGGCCATTTCGGCGGCGCTGATGGCCGGAGGCTTTTCGCAGAACACGTGTTTGCCGGCCTTCATCGCTTGTAGCGCGAGGGGGGCGTGAAACTTGTTGGGGACGATGATCGAAACACCGTCGAGGTCGGGCAGGGCGTCGAACATCTCAGCGACGTCGCCGAAAGATTTTTCGATGCCGTGCTGCGCGGCGGTTTTGGCCGCGGCCTCGGCGTTGACGTCCGCGATCGCGACGACGTCAGCTCCGCCTTGGCGGAAACCATTGATGTGATAGGCGGCCATGCCGCCCGCACCGATAATAGCTAATTTTGTCATGTTTTTTGAAAGTAGTGAGTAGCGAGGAGTGGGTAGCGAGTAGGAGGTGGAAGTAGAGAGTGACGAATTCAGGATGCTCGCTACTCGCTACTATCTACCCGCTACTTCGTTTACTGATTTTCCTTATCGAAGGCGGCGTCGAAGGCCACGTTGCTCTTGCCGAAGTCGATCTGGTGACAGAACTCGGCTGACTCGCTGGCGCCTTGCACGCGGTCCATGCGGATGTCTTCCCATTCGACGGACAGAGGGCCGTCGTAGCCCATGTCGTTCAGGGCGACGATGATCTCTTCGAAGTTGATGTCACCGCGGCCGACGGAGCGGAAGTCCCAGAAACGACGGGCATCACCGAATCCAGTGTGGCCACCGAATACGCCTACGTCGCCGTTTCCGTGATCCCACCAGACATCCTTCATGTGGACGTGGAAGATGCGTTTGCCGAGTTCGCGGATAAACTTTACGTAGTCGACCCCTTGGTAGCCCAAGTGAGAGGGGTCGTAGTTGAAACCGAAACGCTTGTGATTCTTGAGCGCTTTGAGGGCCTGTTGGGCGGAGGCGATGTCGAACGCGATCTCCGTGGGATGCACTTCGAGGCCGAAGTTGGCATTCACGCCATCAAAAGCATCCATGATCGGACCGAAGCGCTTGGCGAAGTCGTCGAAACCTGCCTGCCAGTATGCCATGGTGGTGGGCGGGAAGGCATAGAGGGAGTGCCAAATGGAGGAGCCGGTGAAGCCATTCACCGTGAAGGCTGCGCCCTTTTTGCCGCCGGGTTTGGCATCGAAGAATTTACGGCCGGCTTTAGCGGTTTTGATCAGCTGCTTAGCGGCGCGTCGGCGCACGCCTTCGGGTTTGCCGTCGCCCCAGACTGCGGGGGAGAGGATGGCTTGGTGGCGTTCGTCGATATTGTCGCAAACCGCCTGGCCCACGAGGTGATTGGAAATCGCGTAACACTGCAGGCCGTGGTCAGCGAGGAGCTCCCACTTTTCCTTGATGTATTTGGCGTTGACCGCATCGACGTCGAAGTGGTCGCCCCAGCAGGCGAGCTCAAGGCCGTCATAGCCCATTTCTTTGGCCAGCGGGGCGAGTTTTTCGAGAGGAAGATCGGCCCATTGGCCGGTGAACAATGTGACAGGACGTGACATGATTTCAGGGGGTTAGGTTAAGAGGAAGGTAAGGGTTAAAGCGTTCGAGGCCGTCGACGGTAACTGGCGGAGAGAACATCCTTGGCAGGAGCTCGCATCCCGCAATCTCGAAACGGTGTTCCGTTAAGTAAATCTGGCTAACTATCGCACTCGAACTCGGAGAACGACCGTTCTTCGCGTTGTGCAACATGCGATTTCTGGGAACGCCGAGCTCCAGCTCGGCCCGGGGTTGAAGGGCAAAGCGATGAGATGCCGAGCCGGAACTCGGGATTACCGATATAACCAGTAGCGTTGGCTTTGCTGGCGGTAGATCGCGGCTTGTTGGCGCCATTTGGCCAACCAGGGATCGAGGTCGATGCTGGCGCCTTCGCGGGCGAGGGCCTCGAAGAAGGCTTCGCTGCCGGTGTGGATGATGAATCCACGGGTGGTTTTAGCCTTCGCGGCGGCGGCAAACGGGTTTTCGCCATCCAGAATACACGCGAGTTTCATGAGATGGAAATTGAGCTCGGTCGGATTCCATGCGTTCCAATCGCTTACGCTCAAATAGAGACCTTGGGTCGGTCGGCCCTTTGCGTCTTTAAGCTGAACCCGCCGAGCGGTGACGCCCGGAACATTGAGGCGATTGAGGTGGTATTCGAGTTGATCGATCCGAGTTCCGCTGTGAGCGATACCGCGAAACGGATACTTGGGCCCCAGCCCGTGGCTGAATCCACCCAGATATGTCCCCAGCCCGACCATGGGATATCCGACAACGGCGGCGAAGTCGGGAATCATCGGCGAAGTCGGCACCCATTTGAGTCCGGTCTCGGGCCACCGCATGGCTCGGTTCCATCCGCGCATGGGAACGACCGTGAGTTTTCCGGATTGGCGCACCGCATCATCGACCCCCAGGACGCCCGGAGCGTGTTTACACATCCGTGCGAGTTCGCCGATGGTCAGCCCGTGCACGTAGGGCACGCGGAATTCGCCGACGTAGCTCATCCAATCAGCATCGAGCGGCGGGCCGTCGACTTTGATTCCGCCCAGCGGGTTGGGCCGATCGAGCACCACAAACTCTTTGCCCGCTTTAAAACAGGCGCGCATCGCGTATTTCATACAGCTCACATAGGTGTAGCTGCGCGTGCCGATATCCTGCAGGTCGACCACGAGCACATCGATGTTGGCCAACATTTTGGCCGTGGGGGTGCGGAATTTTCCGTAGAGCGAATAAACGGGGAGGCCCGTGCGTGGATCGATCTTATCGTCGACCGGTACATTGGCTTTTTCGTCGCCGTAGATGCCGTGCTCAGGCCCGAACAACGCCACCAGATTTACGAAGGGCGTGTTGCGCATCACGTCCACCGTGCTGCGGCCTTGGCGATTTACGCCGGCCGGATGGGTGAGGAGGCCGACTCGTTTGCCGCGCAGGAGGGCGAATCCATCGGCTTCGAGGACATCAATGCCCAGCATCACGCCGCCGCGATTTCGCGTGGCGGTTCGGGTGGTCGATGCCGGCAACGACGAAGAGATCGCCGGGGGGCTGGCGGTAGTGCTCGCGGGTCGCGCGGGGGCGGTGCGATCGCCACCGGCGGCGCAGCCGGCGAGGCCGGCGAAGAAAAGGCCCGTGAGGGGTGCCCAGGATTGCCAGAGAGGGGAAGCGCGGCGACCGGTCATCATGTGATGATTACTCTGAGGTCGTCGGCGAAGGGGTCGAGACGGAATCGAGTTTCTGTCGGATCATTCGCAATCGGCGAGCCCGAACCCGTCCACTGCCGTAGCGCCAGATCAGATCCAACACCAATCCAAGAAATGCCCCGACGAGTAAGCCGCCGACCATGAGCGCGACGATCGTGCCGCCCCAGCGCTCGAGTTTTGGGTTGGCGGCGCTTGTGATGGATGGGTCGATGTTGCCGAGTTCTTCAATCAGAGCGTCTTCGCTAATAACTTCTTGGGCCGAAGATTCAAAACCCACGGTCGCCATGGCAGCTCGACCCACATGATATGTTGCGAAATAAATCGGGGGAGCAGTTATCGGAGTGGTAACGAATTGCAGTCCGACCAGCAGCATGACGTTGGCCCGACTGATGAGGGCCAGACCGAAAGCCACCGCAACCTGGATTCCGAGCAACGGCAGCAACGCGACGATCGAGCCGATATACAGTGCCGGCCGCACACTCTCGGTTCGAAACGACCACAGGTAGTCCCGTTTTCGCGCGATGTCGGCGAACCGCCCGATCAGTGGATAGCGATGGAATCGAGCCTTCCGCGGCATGAACCTCAAAAACCACTTGGCGCGCCGGATACGGGCGAAGTGTTTTTGACGATGTTCATGGTGTTCGGGAGACATGGTGGGAGCGCAGCGGGGCAACCTGCTTGGGCCTACCCGTTGGTGCAAATTGATTCGGGAATTTCGACCGCTTGAGATCGATTTTTATTCGATCGCGATCCTGGTCCTAATTGATGCGGCCAAGTTATCCGCTGATTCCGCCAGTGCTTCAGACAAGCCGGTGTCTTCGGGCGTGATCGCATGGATCGAGCATCCCGATGGTAGAGCTGAAATTGGACCAATCGCTCCCGCAAATACGATGGCTCGTTTTCCGGCCTCTGCGGCCCGGTGGATAAGCGAACCCGGACCTTTTCCCTCCAATGAACTCTCATCAAAGCACCCTTCGCCCGTGATCACCAAATCGGCCTCGGCCAGTTTGTCCGCCACGCCGAGCCATGCTTCAACGAGATCAAAACCGGGCACCAGTTGAGCCTGCGCGGCGGTGAGAAACCCGAAAGCGATCCCGCCGGCGGCTCCAGCTCCAGGAGTGTTTTCGTTCCCGGAATTTTGGGCCGCTTCTCCTAGCAAGGAGCTTACGCGCGCCACTTCGGCCTCGAGCCGATCCCGGTCCTCGGCCCGCAGACCTTTTTGGGGACCGAATACCGTGGTGGCGCCACGGTCACCCAGCAGGGGGTTGGAGACATCACAGGCGATGCGGATGGGTGGTAACGAGCCGCCGTCATGACGAAACTGAGTGAGATCCGGCCATCCGATGGGAGCGAGGATGGACAATGCTTCACCCTCTTCGTTGGCGGGCGCCCAACCAAGCTGGGCAAGAGCGCCGATTCCCAGGTCGTTCGTGGCGCTGCCACCGACACCGAGCAGGAGCGCTTCGGCCCCCGCCGCAATGGCGGCGTGAATAGCTTCTCCCGTGCCGCGAGAATCGGTCTGCCAAGGATCGCGTTCGTCGGGTTGCAGTGACTCAAGGCCGCTGGCACTGGCCATTTCCACCACGCCGAGTGATCGGGCATTGCCGATATTGAGTTGGTCGCGAGCCGCAGTGGTCAGACGAGACGGATCGACGATTCCAAATCCTGAACGACAACGACCGCCGCGGGGCCCCGTGACTTCGAGGGAATGCCATTTGCCTTGCGCTGCCTGGGTGAGGATCGTGCCAAACCCCTCGCCGCCATCGGCAAGCGGGCAAAGGTCGAGCGACCAATCGGGCCGGATGTCGGCCAGCACTTCGCTGGCGATCTCACAAGCGGCCGGAGCGGTCAGGGCATCCTTAAATTTGTCGAAGGCGATGAGAACGCGCATGGAGTGGAAGTTTTTCTAAAGGAAAGAGTGAAGTGGAAGGCGGCCTATACTTATCTGGTTTGTCACTTACTAAGTGACAATGGGTGGGCGTGTCGGCGGCGAGGTGTGGGGTGACTTAAATCAGTTGCCTTCGGGGGCGACACGGATGTCCACGAGGAGATCGGTGGCGATTTTTTCGAGATCGTCTCCGACGGCGTCGAGGTCGGCCTGGTCGGGAATCGCGAGGGTCGCGTTGGCCTTGAAGAGCATGCCGCCACCGAGGGGGGCTTCGGTGCACTCACTGGACAGTTCTTCGACGTTCAAATTGTGCCGCGCAAATACTCCCGTGATTTCACGCAGGAGGCCCGGACGATCTTGCCCGACCAACTCGACCGACACCATCGAGAAGGTGACGCGTTCGGCATTCATAGGATCCGATTGCACCGTGATTTGCAGTCCTTCGATCTTGATGGCGTCGATAGCATAGCGCAGGGCGTCCATGTCGCGGGACTCCACTCCGACCCGTACGATACCCGCGAATTGGCCGCCCAGACGACACATGCGGCTTTCGAGCCAGTTTCCGTTGTGCTCGGCGATCGGGCGAGCCAAGGCGTCAACCAGTCCTGTCCGGTCCGGGCCGATAATGGTCATCACAAGAGTCATGCGCATGGGATCACCATGGTTAGCCCCGGCCGCGGATCAATCACTCAAATGTCGGACGGGGAATTCCAGTTTCCAAAGGGCGCATGGTCGGTGAACTCCACCGATTTCATCAACGGTTTCAGTGGGCCCAGAATCAGTGCCTTCACGCCGAGATGGTCCTGCTGGATTGCATGGTGCATCGCCGAAAGAGCAGGGGGCGGGAAAATCGCCACCAGTGGTTCGAGACCCTCGGGTGACTTTGCCACGGTGCCGGATTCTGGCGAATCGATGCCCGTAATCAGCCGTTCGAGCACCTGCTGGTTGAGTAACGGGAGGTCGACGGGGACCACGAGTAGGTGGTGGTCCGGTGCTTCAGCGAGCGTTGCGGCTATGCCGCCGAGTGGTCCATGTTCACCGGCATCATTGATTCTCCCAATGTCTTCGGAAAACGGGGGTAACTCTTGATCATTTCGGGCTGAAACGAAAACCCGACCGGCTGAGAGTTTGGCGATAAGGTCGAGTTGGTGGGTTAGGAGTGGTTCCCCGGAAACCGGGTGGAGGACTCCGGCCTTGTCAGTCCCCATGCGGCGGGAGAAACCACCGGCCAATATCACCGCGTTAATCGTTGGTTTCATCCTTCGCTGAGTTCACCTGCATACACGTTACAGCGGTCATTGCGGAGGAAACCGATCAAGGTTTGACCCGATGTCCGGGCGAGATCGACTGCGAGGCTGGTCGGAGCCGAAATTCCGGCGATCAGACCCACGCGTGCGGACAGTGCCTTTTGGGCGATCTCAAACGCGATGCGACCGGATACCAATAAACCGAGTTTTGCGGCATCACCGCGATCCAGCAGCAATCGTCCCAATACTTTGTCCACCGCATTGTGGCGGCCGACATCCTCCCGCACGACGATAAGGTTTCCGGCCCGGTCAAACAGCGCGGCCGCATGCAATCCGCCCGTGGCGTGGAAAGTCGTCTGGGCGGCATGCAGTTTGGAGGGGAGTCCCAATAGGGTGGGGAGTGTCGGGCTTTGAGTCTGCCCCCTGGGGATGGAGTCGTGTTGGTCGCGCATGGAATCGATGGTCGCCTTACCACAAAGTCCACATGAAGAACTGGTGAAGACATGGCGGGAAAGCTGATCCAAATCCACGCTTCTGGGATCGCGTAGCCGCACATTGATGACGTTGCCCGGCCCACCATCGCGCGCGGAACAGATATCCAAATCGAGCACGTCATCGGGACCGCGTAGCACGCCCTCGGTCGCCAAGAACCCCATGGCCAACTCTTCGTCGTGACCGGGGGTACGCATGGTGAGGGCAACCGAACGTCCTTCGACGCGAATCTCGAGAGGTTCTTCGACGGCCAAGGCGTCATCGGCCGTCGAACTCGGTTGCCCCAAGCGGTGGCGCGTGACGGATGCGCGAGAAGATTGATCCATGCTTTTAGTCTAAACTGTCAGTTCGGAATCGGCAGCGGTGCGGACAAGTTCCAAGGCCACATCGAGGTCGAGATGCTCGAGCTTCTTAAAACGAATGCAGCTTTTGCCCACGTTCACTTTGCCCAGTCGTGCCTTGTTGTTTTCCGCCAGATATCCGTCGTCTTTGTCGCATGCGCAGATGTAGGTCGACATGTAGTTCTTCTGGCTCGCGAGACCGACTTTGAACCACTCACCGGTACATCCGCTCTTGGTGCGATAGGGGCCGATTCCGTAGCCGATCATCCCGCGACAAATTCCGGCTTTCAACTTGGGCACCGCTTTGCGAATCGCGCGATGAATCGTGGTCAGGGCAGTTTTCCGATCAGGCGGCAGCGCAGCGAGATAAGCCGTCGGGGTAGTTGCATCGGGAGCGGCATTCATTGGAGGCAAATTGAAGAAAAAGTGATGGAACGCAACGACACGCCATCCTCCACCGCCCATCCTTCCCATTTAACCCCTGCAGCATCAAAACGAGAAAAATGCACACTTTAACCATATTGGTTAAAGTGTTCCGTAAATAAAAGGTGGTGAATAAGATAAGATGATAGAATCTCGGTGGTTTGGCGGTGAAAATGGGGGATTGACATAAGGAATTATATGTAACTAAAAGGTTACTCAATGTTGGACGAAGACGCTCAGGATGCGATTTTTTTAGCGCTCAGTCATGCGGCGCGGCGGCGGATTCTTGATCTATTGAAGACGATGCCGGGGGCGACGGTGAATGATGTCTGTAAATATTTCGACGTCTCCCGAATCATGATTCTCAAGCACATTGGGGTCCTCGAGACGGCTGATCTTCTCGTTTCCCGCAAAGTGGGGAGGACCCGACAACTTTATCTTAACGTCGTGCCGCTCCAAGCGGTGCATGATCGCTGGTCCACCGAATACGGGCAGTTCTGGGCGAGTCGCGTGATGGATCTCAAATACCAACTGGAGGGACTCGCCTCCGGTAAAATGAAACCCTCCAACCCATCAGTTTAGCCATGTCCGAACTTAAATCCGCTATTTTTAAAATTCACATCGAAGCGCCCGTTGAACGGGTCTGGGAAGCGATCACGAAGGAGAAAGAAGTGCTGCCGCATTTCTATAATTCCGTGATGCACACACCCGAGTTGGCGGCCGGGTCACCGTTGCGCATACGTTCGCCGGATGAGAAATTCACGGCGGTGGTCGGGGATATTCTGGAGGTGTAAGCACCGCGGCGATTCGTGCATACGATGATGTTCACCCAACTCGAAGATGCGCCCAGCAAGGTGACCTACGAACTCACGGAAAAGGACGGAGGCACCGAATTGATCATGTTGTTGGATGATGTCCCGGCGGGTTCAAAGTCGGAAGGTTACTTGATGTCGGGCGGACCGTTCATCACGGAAACACTCAAGGGGGTGGTCGAGAAAGGTCGACCGCCGCTGAAGCATCGGTTGTTTCTCGGCATGATTGGGTTGTTTGGGTTTATGACCCCCAAGGTTTGCCGAACCGAAAACTGGTCCTTCGACCGCAAAATCTCCTAAATTCTCAACTCCTGTATTCAAATGCCCCCTACTCCAGAAGAACAAGCCGCTACCATGATCGCCAATCTCGAGAAGAACACCGGGGTGTCATTGGCCGAGTGGACTAAACGGGCCCGTTCCGCCGGCACCGACAAACACGGGCTGATCGTCAAGCATCTCAAATCCGAGCACGGGCTCACGCACGGGTTCGCCAATCTCGTGGCACATAAACTCAAGGAGCAGGCGGCGGGTGGACCGGCGGCGGGTGACGATCTTATCGCGAATCAATACGCGGGTAAAAAGTCCGGCCTTCGTCCGATCTACGATACGTTGGCGAAGGCAGTGCAGGGTTTTGGGGCCGATGTAGAATTTGCGCCGAAGAAAGCCTATGTCAGTTTCCGTCGGAAAAAGCAGTCTGGATTGATTCAGCCCAGCACGGCGAACCGCGTGCATGTAGGCATCAACCTGAAGGGCAAGGAGTCGACTGATCGTTTGGAAGCCAGCGGCTCGTTCAATGCGATGGTGAGTCACCGCGTACGATTGGCCGAGGCCACAGAGGTGGACGCCGAACTCGTCGGTTGGCTCCGCGATGCCTACGATGCGGCCAGTTAGTCGGTCGTCGTGGGGTGATTTAGATTCCAGGCGGCGGCGAGGCCGCGCAGCGGGAGGTGGGGGATGTCCGTGGTCGACTGACGGAGTCGATCGGAGATGAGTTCGGCGGCACCCCCGGCGGTGATCACTCTCGGTGTCGATTCACCGGCGGCGAGGAGTTCGGACTCAATGCCATCGAGGCAGGCTTGGATTGCACCGACGAAGCCCAGCGCGGCACCGATGCGGATGGCCTCCTGCGTGGACTTGCCAATGGCAGAACTGACGGAAGTCGAGATATCTTCGACCCATGGCAACTGGGCGGTGCGCTCGTGAAGGTAACGCGTCATCAAAGCCGGACCTGGAGTGATGATACCGCCTTCGTAGCCTCCGCGCTGAGAAATGATGTCGAACGTGACGGCGGTGCCCAAATCAATAACGACTACCGGCGGCTCGCCCAGCGCGCAGGCTCCCGCGGCGTTGGCGAGTCGGTCCTGTCCGATTTCTGACGGTTTGGGGTAATGAATGGGCACTCCGAGATCTACGGCGTGGGTGAGTTGCCAAAGGGGAACCTCGTGAGGGGCGAGCAGTTCAGTCAATCGTTCGGTCGCCGCAGGAACGACGCTGCAAAACGCGATTCCGGCGAGTGGCTCAGTCGCCGACAATGACCTGATGGCGCTGTCGATTTCACCGAGTTCGGCGGTAGGCAGAGTCGTCGTCGAATGGGCTGTCGTCTGACCGCCGGGATCGAGGAGCCCGATGTCGGTTTGCGTATTGCCGATGTCGATACAGAGGAGCATGCGGATTCAGCGTTTGGCGATAGTGACTTCGCCGGCATGGAAACGTTGAGGCGGGCCGTCCGCAGTTTTCAGCAGGAGAAAACCATCGGCATCGATGCCATGGGCGATACCGGTGATATTTTCCCGGCCGTGAATCAGGGTGATCTTGCGATCGCGCAACGCGTCGTAGCGGTGCCAGAGTTCGGCGAGCCGATCGTGAAACTGCCCTTCGCGAAATTCGCGACAGGTGGTGAGGAGTTTGCTGACGAGGGACGCGGCAAAATGATTGAGATCGATGGGGGTCGTGGCGACTTCATCGAGGGCAATGGCGCGTCCTTCCAGTTCACCGGTCCAGCCCGATGGTGGTGTCTTGAGATTGAGTCCGCAGCCTATCACCAGGTCGCGGATCCGGTCGGCGTCGAGTCGGGCCTCCGTGAGGATCCCACCGGCTTTTCGTCCGTCGATTTGTAAATCATTGGGCCATTTGATTTGAGGATTCACGCGCGTGAAGCTGGAGAGCAGATAACAGAGATTTACGCCCACCCACGGGGTGATGGTAGCGAGCTGATCCGGGGAGACTTCGGGATTGAAGGCGAACGATAGGTAGAGATTTCCATTGGGTTCGCTCAGCCAATTCCGTCCGAGTCTGCCCCGGCCTTTGGTCTGCTCGCTGGAAATGACCACAAGGGGAGTGGAGCTACCGTCGCCGAGTTGGCGCATCGCTTCGTCGTTCGTGCTATCGACGGTATCGAGGGTGATCACCCGGCAGGACTCGGAAACCGGTAAACGGGCTTCGATCATCAACGAGTCGAGTTTGGTCGGGCGCTCCGCGAGTCGGTAGCCGCGGGAGCGAATGGCCTCAAATATGAAGCCGCGATCGCGGAGTTTTTCCATGTGTTGCCAAATCGCGACGCGACTGATGCCGAGTTTTTCGGCCAGGTCGCTGCCCGAGATGAAACCGTCGCCGGCGCCGAGCAAGGTTCGCACAATGGTGAGGTCGGGGTGGGAGGCTTTCATGCCGGCCAGTCCAATCCGATATCCACCCACGTGCTTTGGTGCACGAGGGCGCCCGTGGAAACAAAGTCCAGTCCCAGGCCGGCGAGGTCGGGCAATGATTCGATCGTGATGCCACCGCTTGCTTCGGTGAGGGCGCGGCCGTTGATCAGGTCGACGGCTTGGGAGAGATCTGCGGCCGAAAAATTGTCCAAAAGGATCACATCGGCCCCGGCGGCGAGCACCGGAGGGATTTGGTCGAGACGATCCACTTCCACTTCGACGGGCAGCTTGGGGGCATGACGACGAGCGGCGGTGATGGCACCGGCCAAGTCTTCGGCGGAACCGAGCAACGCGAGGTGGTTGTCTTTGAGCATGACCCGATCGAATAGACCGAGTCGATGGTTCCAACCGCCGCCGCAAGCGACGGCATATTTTTCAAGCATGCGGTAACCGGGGGTGGTTTTGCGAGTGTCGAGCAGTCGCGTGCGTCCCTCGCCAAGCGCGGTGGCATAGCGATGAGTGAGGGTGGCAATACCGGAAAGGCGTTGCAGGAAATTAAGCGCGACGCGTTCGGCGGAAAGGAGCAGACGAGGATCGCCGGTAAGCGTGGCGAGCGTGTCACCGCGGCTGAGTTGGGCGCCATCACGGGCGTGCAGTTGCACGCGGCACCCTTCACCGTAGATCGAGAGAATCAGGGAAAGGAGAGGCAGACCGCAGGCCGTGAGCTCTTGCCGGGCGACGACTTTGGCGTCGGCGAGGCGGGGCGTGGTGGTGAGGCTGCCCGTGGATTGATCCCCGGCGACGGCGGGAGGCTTCCGCAATCCGAGCCCGCCGAGGTCCTCATCGCGCGCCATGACGATGAGTTTTCGCATGTGAACGAGATCAAGGTCGTCCCACGTGAGGCGGTGAAGAAGGGCTTCGGAGAGAGCGGCGGACATATAACTGGGGAAAGGACTTAAGGGGGCGAGGTGGCGCGCGCGAATCTCAAATGGGGTTTCTTTAGGGGGGGCTTTAGTCTTTCTTCTTTATCTTTATCTTTATCTTTCTCCATCACCTGCCTCTCCTCCCTCCTGACGAAAGAGAAAGATAAAGACGAAAGATAAAGAAGTTGGGGTAGGGAGAAAGAGTTGGTCGGGGAGAGATGGAGTGTTTTAGGGTCGGAGAATGACGTTGGATGAATTTAAAGAGTTAGCTGATACCTCGAATTTGGACCGGGCGTTGCGGGCTTTGGCTGAAGACCGGAAGGGAGACTGGGATGGGGCGCATGATCTCGCCCAAGCGGCCAACAGTAAGGACGGTGACTGGGTGCATGCCTATCTGCACCGCAAGGAAGGCGATATCGGGAACGCGGGTTATTGGTATGCGCGTTCCGGTCAACCCCGGGTCGGAGCAGAGGTCTCACTCGAGGAGGAGTGGGACGATATCGCGACAGCGCTGCTGGCGAAGCAGGCGAGCTAGAATGGGTGCAGTCCCGTGCTTTCGCCGGCACTCAGAGACGCCGGCTGAAGTATACCCGCCTACGGCGGCGCCAAAGGCGACCAGGGCACGGCGTTACGTTGAGGCGTGTAATTCCTCCAGACCCGCGTTGTTCCGAATCCGGTTTTATTCGCCTCGCGCGTCGCGAAATGGAGTGCGAGCGGAATTCAGGAACTGTGGCTGATGCGAGAGCGTTTCGCGCATGATCTCGCGTAATTCTTCGGCCCGCTCCTCGTTGCCGGTGGCGTCGTCCAACTCGATTTGGTCCTCGAGTTCCTTGACGAGGCGAAGGCGTTCGTCCCCCCACCAGCGAGCGAGAGCATATTCCTCGGCTGCGCCGCCTAATATCGGAATTTTGAAGCGATTCAGCGCGCGACTAAAACCGGCGAAGTAACGTTTCACCGCGATGTCCCTGAGGGCCTCGGGAGTGTAGATGTCTTGTTCGCGAAATATGGGTGGGCGTTCACCTTCGACGACGACTCGCGGTAGCCGGATGATCTTATTTTTGCGCTTGGGTAGACCTAACGTGGCTTCGGTTGCTGAGACCTCGGTAGGTGATTCGGAGCGTGGTTTGAACGGGGGCAAACCCACCCGCACCGCATCGTTCACCTGCGCTGAGAGCAGGACAGAGCCGTTGGTCGGGTGCTCAGATTGGGCGTGAGTGCCCAAACTGCTCCCGAGAACCAGGATCACTGCACATATCCGCGAACCGATGCGCATGTTCCGAACATGGCGTTCGGTGCGCCCGGGCGCAATTCAGGACTCAATTGCCTTTGGTTTCCCGATGCAGGGCCGTGGGTGTGGGCAGATAGCTTTGGCGCACAGTGGCATCCTGAATCATTTCCCGCGCTTCCTCGGATTTTTCCTCGTCGCCCAATACCTCTAGGGTGTCGGCGCGGTCGTTGAAATCGGTGATATGGCGCAGACGTTCGTCCTCCGCCCACATCTGCATGGCGATTGCCTCGTTCGATTGTCCGATGATCGGGATGTGTTTTTTGTTGAGCGCTTGAGCGGCGCCGCCGAAGTAGCGTTTCACCGCGATTTGCTGCAGTCCTTTGTCGGTGTTGACTTGGCGTTCCGTAAAAATGGGGGGACGGCGACCCTCGACGACCACCCGCGGAAGTCGCACGATACCGTTCTTGGGTTTGCCGTAGGCGAGTCCTTCTTCCTCTTCGGTTTTTTTGGGCTTCGGAGGAGGCGGATTAAATTTCGGCATGGTATCCGCCAGGGCCGCCGCAAGATTGTCCGATACGACGCGCTTGCGATCCGAGGTGTCTTCCTGCGCCCAAACCAAAACTGGCCCTATGCTGAGGACGAGGAGGGAAAGGAGTTTTGCGCAGCGGGACATATTTGGTGAGACCTATAGGCGAAGTTTTGGTTCAAAATTCACCGAGTTCAACCTAACTGCGCACTTGACCGGTACCGGTGACGACAAATTTGTAACTGCACAGTTCGGGTAGCCCCATGGGGCCCCGGGCGTGGAGACGATCGGTGCTGATCCCGATCTCTGCGCCAAATCCGAATTCGAATCCGTCGTTAAAGCGCGTGCTGGCGTTCCAGAAAACGGCAGAACTGTCCACGGCGGCTTGGAAACGAGCGGCGGCCTCGGCGTCGGTTGTGACAATCGTTTCACTGTGGCCGCTGCTGTCGCGATTGATCGTGGCGATGGCTTCCTCGAGGGAGTCGACGATCCGCACGGCCATGACCATGCCGAGAAACTCGTCAGTGAAATCGGATGCGTTGGCGGGGACGTGGGCGATATCCGCGGCGGCCAATATGGCGGCGCTGCGTTCGTCAACGCGCAGTTCGACTCCGGCCTCAACCAGCACCCGGCCGACCCGGGGCAGCAGTTGCTCTGCGCTGGCGGCATCGACCAAGAGCTGTTCGGCGGCATTGCAGACGCCGGGACGTTGAGTCTTGGCGTTGACGGTGATCGCCTCGGCGAGATCGGGGTCGGCCGATTTGTCGAGGTGCACGAAACAGACCCCGGTATAGTGTTTGATCACGGGAATCGTGCTGTTGGTCGCAACGAAACGGATGAGTCCTTCGCCCCCGCGCGGGATGATACAGTGAACGAGCTCGTCGAGCTTGAGCATCGTATTGAGAGCGGCGCGATCCGTGGTGGGGATGAGTTGCACCGCATCGGAGGGAAGATCAGCCGCGGCGAGGGCTTCGGCGATGAGCGCGGCCAAGGCCGTGTTGGTATGGAAGATCTCTTTGCCGCCGCGCAGAATGGCGGCGTTGCCGGATTTCAGGCAAAGGATCGCACAGTCGATGGTGACGTTGGGCCGAGCCTCGTAGATGATACCAATTACCCCGATGGGCACGCGACGCTTTTCGATGACAAGTCCATTGGGACGAGTGGTGGTTTCCAGGGCGGCACCGACGGGATCGGGCAGGGTGGCAACCTGTCTGACCGATTCGGCGAGTTGTTCGAGGCGCGCCGGAGTGAGGGTGAGTCGATCGATTTGGGCGGGAGTAAGCCCATTGGCCGCGGCGTCATCCAAGTCCTTTTGGTTCGCGATTTTCAGCGTTTCCGCGGCGGCGGGGATGATCTCAGTGAGTTTGGCCAGGGCTGCGTTTTTTTGCGCGGTCGGAACCGTCGCCAGCACATGAGATGCAGCGCGGGCGCGCTCGGCGATAGTGGTTACAAGACTGGCGAGTTCATCGGTCATTCCTGTAGATCGCTGATTTGAGGAATCCTGAAAAGCGGAATCTTGAGCCGGGACCGGGTTCGCCGGCAGCGGAGGAGGGGAATTTCGTGGTTTGGCAGGGGGCGGCGTCACGATCACGTCGACGGGTACCCGGGTGCTGCGTTTGAGCAGATAAACTCCGAGGGCTAAAACAACCGCGGCACTCACCAGTAGCGGAAAACTGAGCAGCCAAGTGGGGACCTGGTCGGAATCCATGGTGAGGGTGGGATCAAGTTTCATCGCGATCACGGGGGTCGAGATCACGAATCCATTATGCACCGCATGCATGAGGATGCAGAGCGCAAGGGAGCGGGTGCGGTAGTAGGTCCACCCGATGAGCAGTCCCATGGCGAAGGTCGCCGGCGCCTGCCAGATATTGAGATGGAGCGCGCTGAAGAGTAGGGCACTCAGGAGGAGAGCCTTGCGCGGAGCAACGGTGCGGAGGAGCCCGCCCAAAACCATGTAGCGGCAAATAAATTCCTCCGTAAACGGGGCGACGATGCAGGCGAGAAAGATTGCCGAGAACGGATAAAGCATTGGGTTCAATAATTCCTCCAACGGATTGTCCTTCATGCCCCATTCATAGAGCCAGGGCAGAGCGTGCCCGAGCAATGAGAGAGCCACCCACACCAAACCGGTCCCTGCGAGCAGAGCAGGAAACACCACCTGCTTGAATGGCTCCCGCGGAATCTCTATTTTGGTCCAGGGAGTTCCGCGCCACCGTCGCTCAATATCGATCACACACAGCGCGGCGATGATGTTGACGACTCCAAACCACATGCCCGAATCCCTCAGCGAAAACCCCCAGTCGGAATTGATCGCGTCGAGGATCAGTCCGATACCCGTGATCCCGATCGCGGCCCCGAATTGGAACGCCAGAAAAATACTCAGCAGGGCGACGGCGCGACCGGGAGAAACTGGATTGGGCAGGGGTTTCAAGCGAGCCGATCTTATTTGGCCGGCTCGAACGGGTCAATGGCTTCTCATATCCCGGCCAACGCGGGGATCAATCGAAGAGATTGCCCCGGGTGAAGCGCCAGATGCTAAAGGCGTTCACGACGGCGGCCATGCCCAGGAGCACGCCCAGGATGGGCAGGATTTCGATAATGGATTTCTGCGCCCAGAGCACGGCGAGGAATCCTTCCATCGACCAGTAGACGAGCGTCATTTTACTGATCATCTGAATAAACTCCGGCATAAAGCTGGTGGGAAACCAGGCGCCGAATCCAAACACTCAATGCGAGTCCGGCTCCGAGCGATGCAAACCATTGCACGAGTGAAGCCGCGCGATCGCCGTCCCATAGTGACCACAAGTGCAGCTGCCAATATACGGCGCCGGGGCCGTAGCTGAGTTGGCGAACGTTTGAAGTGGGGTAGTGGTCGGTGCTTCCTTGCTGCAGCCAGTGCATGACCCGTGGAAACTGGTAGGTCATGGAATCGAAATTCGTCGGCGGCGACATCCATGCCACGGCGCCCGTGGCGAATAAAACCAGATAGATCGCGCCCCACTCCAAGGACGGTCGATGGGAATGCGTTCGCAGGATATCCACTTTCCGGCGGATACGGGCTCTCGCGATATTTTCCCGACCCCAGCATCGCCAGATTACGACCATGCTGGCAGCCGCGGCGGTCGTCCATATCAGTGAAATCCACCCTGGTTTTAAGGCGTTGCCGAGACTGAGTAATTCGCTGGTGGCAATCACGCCGGCGCCAAGGGCGGCCGCTGCCTCGAGCATGCTCACCCGCCACCGCCTGCCGCCGTTCGCTCGCAACCGCCAACTCAGGACGGCGGCGAAAACCAAGGCGGGTGCCAGCGGGAGAATCATGGCCGGCGGGCGGAACGACTTTGATCAACCGGGCACGGTTCAATCGCGCTGGTCTGACCCGGAGAAAACCTGATCGAAAGCGCGGGCGCGCTCCATAAAATTGGCAGCACGACTCGCGTCAGTTTCATGGGACCCGGGACGTGGTTACGCTAACGCGTTAAGACGGGTCTTCAATTCGGCGAAGACCTCGTCGGGGATGATCGGGCCCAGGTGTTGCACGGTTTCGGCTCCCACGTGGGACGCGATGCGACCGGCTTCGGCCAGAGATTTGCCGGTGAGATGGGCGGACAAGAAGCCAGCGGCCCAGGAGTCACCAGCGCCGTTGGTGTCGACCACGTTGTCGACTACGACCGGCTCGATGCGATGAAGTTCGTCGCCGCGGGCGATCCATGCGCCGTCTTTGCCGACTTTCACGGCGGCGATCACGCCGTGACCGGCGAGACGTTTGGCGAGATCGTCATAGGACGATGTTTCGTCTTCAAACAGCGCGCGGATCTCGTCCTCGTTGGCGAAAACGATATCGATACCGGAGGCGAGTTGTTTGAAAATCCAAGGGCGGGTGGCGTTGATCACTTCAAATGACGCGAGATCCACGCTCACGGTACACCCGGCCTCGCGGGCGGCAGCAAGCACGGCATCGGCGAGGGCCTCATTGAAGACAAGATAGCCTTCCACGTGGGTGTGGCGGCAGCCGGCGAAATCGGCGGCGCTGATCTCGTCGGGCGAGAGGGTCATAGCTGCGCCTAGGTCGGTGCGCATGGTGCGGTCAGCGTCCGGCGTCGTCAGGATGAGCGAGCGGGCGTTGGGCACGTCGCCGGTTTTGAAGCGGGAACTGTCGATACCGAGTGCTTCGAAGCGATCGCGGTAGGTGGTGGCGACATCGCAGTTTCCGAGCTTACCCAGATAAGTGGTGCGCAGGCCCAGTCGCGTAGCGTTCAAAGTCGCGTTGGCGGCCGAGCCGCCGGTGGAGGTGGCCGGTTGGTCGGCAAGAGAAGCGAGGATGGCAGACATCTCGGCATCGTTGACGAGCACCATCCCGCCTTGGTCACCGGCGACATGATCGCGCAAAAACTCAAACGGAACAGTGGCGAGCAGGTCCATGATGGGCGAACCCACACCGATGAGATCGATGGCGGAAGGTGAATTTTCGGAAGAATCAGACATTTATAAAACAATTATAGGTAAGTTCTAATGAACCATTGTCACTTAGTAAGTGACAATGGATTTGGTGCGTGGGGGGATTAGTTGGAGACTTGGAGGTTGGTGGCGAGGAGGGGGTCGTCGTCGATTTCGACGATGATACCGTAGTCGCCGGGATCCTTGAAGGTCAGATTGCGAACCTCATTGATGAGGTTGATGCGCTGAATCGGGCCCTTCGACTTGAAGGGACGTTCGATCAGCGGCTGAAGATTAGTAGGATCGAGTCCCATGGAGAGTTTGATGGTATGGTCGCCTTCGGGCACGTCGCTGAGCGTCAAAAACCACACCATGAACGGATGGGTGAGCGGGAACTGGCGGCCCCGGATATTAGAAAATACTCCGAGGATGGTGTGTTTGCCGGTGGCGGGGTCGATGTGGACGCCGTCGCAAGTGAGCCAGGTGAGGACTTGTGGTTTGGATTGCACGAGAGACCCAATGGGGGCGGGTCACGGCGCACTGGCAAGCGGGAATGGCTTGGCGAACGGACGAATCCGGCTTTGCTGGGGAGTAATGGAGGAATTCCGCATCTTTCTCGATGAGACGTTTCGCCACCTTGCGGCCTATCCGCGGTGGCTGGTGGCGAGTTGTGGACTGGTGGTGGCGCTCGCCTTGCTGTGGGTCGCAGGCAAGCTATTAAAACTTACCGTGAAGATCCTGATCGCCCTGGCGGCGCTGGCGGTGATCTGCGGGGCGATCTGGTGGGGGTTGGGGTACATATAGAAAACCTAACGGGTGCTTTCTTTATTCTTTCCTCTTAATCTTTCTCTTTAGTCGGGCGGTCGGTGGGAGGGCTTGGAGAGGCAGCATGGAGAGAAAGATAAAGAATAAAGAGAAAGAAAGGGTGCGGGCGGAAAGAATGGGGGGTGAGATAGGCTTTTTCTTGTCTCCTCCGGTGGGCCCTCAATAACCGGTATCGATGAAATATATTTTCGTGACCGGAGGGGTGGTTTCTTCCTTAGGCAAGGGGCTTACTGCGGCGGCACTTGGTGCGTTGCTTGAGGTGCGGGGATTAAAGGTCCGCATCCAGAAGTTTGACCCCTATCTCAATGTGGATCCCGGCACGATGAGCCCGTTTCAGCACGGCGAGGTCTACGTGCTTGAGGATGGGGCGGAGACCGATCTCGATCTCGGCCACTACGAGCGCTTCACCAGCGGTAAACTTTCCCGGCTCAACAGTCTTTCGTCCGGCCAGATCTACGAAAGTGTCATCCAGAACGAGCGCCGCGGAGTGTATCTCGGCAAGACCGTGCAGGTGATCCCGCACGTGACCAACGAGATCAAGGAACGCATTTATCAAGGCGCGAAGGATGTGGATGTGTTGATTACCGAGATCGGGGGAACGACGGGCGATATCGAAGGACTTCCGTTTTTGGAAGCTATGCGGCAATTTGCGCTCGAGGTGGGTCCGCGCGATTGCCTCTTCATTCACGTCACTTTGGTGCCCTACCTGGGCGCGGCGGGTGAACTGAAGACTAAACCTACGCAGCAGTCCGTGGCCAAGCTGCGGGAAATCGGTATCCAGCCGCACATGGTTGTTTGCCGGTGCGAGCACCCCATGGATCACGGTATGCGCGACAAGATTTCGATGTTTTGTAACGTGCCGGTGAAGGCGGTGGTGGAGTGCCGCGATGTGAGCTCAATCTATAAGCTGCCGCTGGCTTTGCAGAAAGAAGGCATGGACGATCTGGTCGTGGAGCTCTTCGGCATGAAGCGGCCGATGCCGGACAAGAACATGTGGAATAACATCGTGCAGCGTATCGAAAACCCGCGCCATGAGGTCACCATCGGTGTGGTGGGCAAATACATCGAGCTGCAGGACGCCTACAAATCCGTTTACGAATCCGTCACTCACGCGGGTATCGCCAATTACTGTCGGGTGAATGTGAAGCGCATTGACGCCGAGGATCTTGAGGCACGCAACGGCATGAATCTGCTCAAAGGCCTCGACGGTATTCTCGTGCCAGGCGGGTTTGGTGATCGCGGCACGGAAGGCAAAATCGCCGCGGCCCGTTACGCTCGCGAAAACAAGGTGCCTTATTACGGGCTGTGTCTGGGCTTGCAGATCGCGGTAATCGAGTTCTGCCGCAACGTGCTGAAACTCAAGGGAGCCAATTCGCTCGAATTTGATCCGGACGCTCCGGAACCTGTCATCACGATGATGGAGGAGCAGAAGAAGATCATCGATAAGGGTGCCACCATGCGTCTCGGCAGCTACGAATGCGCCCTCCAGCCCGGGACCCATGCCCGCCGCGCCTACGGGCAGACTCACATTCGCGAACGCCATCGCCATCGTTTCGAGGTCAACAACGACTACGTCACCGCGATGCAGAAAGCCGGCCTCGTGATCAGTGGAATCAATCCGCGCCGGAATCTGGTGGAGATCGTGGAAGTCAAAAACCACCCGTGGTTTGTGGCGGTGCAGTTCCACCCGGAATTTCAGTCGAAGCCCAACGAGGCGCATCCGCTTTTCGCGGCGTTCATCAAGGCGGCCCTGAAATGCAAAAACGGCGGCAAACCGGCCAAAGCCAAAACCGCCAAAAAGAAGACAGCCAAGAAAGCTCCGGCTAAAAAGCGCGCGACCAAGAAGTCGGCGAAATAACCCACGCTCGTGATGCTCTACGATCCCGCCAAACTTCTCCTGCTCGCGGGACCGTGCTCGTTGGAAAACGCCGACGTGTGTCGCGCGGTGGCGACTGAATTGGTGGCGCTAGGAAAGGCGCATGCGGATCTGAATATTGTTTTTAAAGGATCCTTCGATAAGGCGAACCGCACTTCGATAGCCGGGCAGCGCGGCACCGGCCTCGATGAGGGGTTAAAGCTGCTCGCGATGGTGAAGCAGGAATTCGGACTGCCGGTCGTCACTGATATTCACAAAGCCGAGCAGTGCGCTCCGGTGGCGGAAGTGTGTGATGTTTTGCAGATCCCGGCGTTTCTGAGTCGGCAGACCGATTTGCTTCTCGCCGCGGCGGCGACGGGGGCCGTGGTCAACGTGAAGAAGGGCCAATTTCTCGCTCCGACCGACATGAAACATGTGGTCGGAAAGATTCGCGAAGGGGGCGCCGCTGAAATCTGGCAGACCGAGCGGGGCACGACTTTTGGTTACCAAAATCTCGTCGTCGATATACGCGGATTTCCGATCATGGCGAGTAACGGTCATCCGACGATTCTCGACGCGACTCACAGCGTGCAGTTACCCGGAGCGGGTGACGGCAAAAGTAGCGGTCAACGCGAATTTGTGGAGCCCTTGGCCAAAGCGGCGCTGGCGGCCGGAGCCAGTGGGTTGTTTCTCGAAACGCATCCCGATCCCGAAAATGCCATCAGCGACGGTCCGAACATGGTGCCGCTGAATGAGTTGGCGGGATTGATGGAGCGCTGTTTGGCGGTATGGCGCGTGGTGCAAAAGTGATGCGGGAATCGTGCCACTGGCGTTGACCCGCTGCGCAACCCCTTGCACGATCCGCCCATTCCCATGGCTGAATCCACTGCCCAAACCTTTTTGATCGATGTGCCGATCCCCTCGATGGGAGCGACCGTGAACCAATTGACCATCATCGATGTGATGGTGAAGGCCGGCGACCAATTCGCCAAAGGCGACAAGATTGCGGAGCTCGAAAGCGACAAGTCGGTGTTCGAATTCGAGGCTCCTTGCGACGGGGTGCTGAACGAACTGCAAGTGCGGGCCGGAGACATCGTGCCGTCGGGATCCCCTTTCATGAGGATCCAGACGGCAGATATTTCCCTCAAGCATTTGGAGTCGAACGGGGATAAGGCTGCCGCAACGACGGCGTCGGTGCCTCCGGCTGAGAACACCGAACCTCCAACGGTTTCAGCTCCAGCGGCGAGGCAGGATGGACCGGGGTCAACGACCCCGACTACAACCGTTACGGTAGCCGGGGTCGCGAACCTCGGTAAGGCCGGACCGAAATGGACACCGCGCGCGCGCAAGTTGGCGGAAGGCGCAGGATTGGATCCGAATACGATTACGGACATCGAGGCGACCGGTCCGGGTGGTCGGGTTTCGGGCGACGATGTTTCGCGATATTTAGCGACCCGCACGGCGGATTCGCCCGCGTCTGATGGAGCGGTGGCAACTCCGTCTGCTGGCGCGATTGACCAGACGGTTTGCATCGCGGGAGTGGGTTATGCGGTGCCGCAGCACGTGCGATCGACGAAGGACGTATTGAAGGATTTTCCCGGTCGCACGGAAGCGGAGATGATCAAGCTCACTGGAATTCGGGAGCGTCGTTACGCGGGCGAAGACGAGACGGCCACCGATCTCGCGGTGGTAGCCGTGCAACATGCCATCGAGCAGGCCGGAGTGGATCCGGGTTCGATTGACGGGGTGATCATGGCGACGCTGATACCGGATCAACCGGTGCCGGCGATGGCTTCGGCTTTGGCCAAGAAATTGGGTATCCCCCATGCTTTGGCGTTTGATTTGAATGCAGCCTGCTCGGGTTGGCTTTACGCCCTCGAAGTCGGGCGTTCGCTGATTCTCGGTGGAGGCCCAAAAAATGTGATCGTGGTCACCGCGGAACTGTTATCTCGGATCACGAACCCAAAAGATCACGAAACGGCGTTTCTTTTTGGCGATGGTGCCGGGGCGGCGATTTTGACGGATGCTCCCGGCGGCCATCGCTTACACCGGATGGCATTGTCGGGTGATGCTTCGAAGCATGATGCGATTCAGCGGAAGGGAGGCGGAGCCAACAAACCTTGGCCGAAGGCTGAGGATATCGACTTCACGGATTTCTACCTACAAGTCGATGGACCGGTCGTCTTCAAGGGCGCGGTGATTGCATTCGCGAATCAGATCGAAGCGACCATGAAGCGTCACGATTTGAAGGCCGAAGAGATTGGTTGGATTGTGCCCCATCAGGCCAACGAACGGATTTTGCGCGCGGTTTCGAAACGGGTGGGTATTCCCTACGAACGCTTTGTCGTGACGATCGACAAATACGGCAATACCTCCGGTGCCAGTGTATCGATGGCCTTGGGTTGGGCGGCGGAGGAAGAGATTTTTGCCCAAGATGATAAAATCATCTTTTGCAGCGTCGGCGCCGGATTCACCTATGCGGGTGGTTTGTTGGTTTGGTGATCGGCGGGATGCCGTCAGCCTGCTGGTTTTTACCGGAGGCAGCAGAGAATCGCATGAGGATTGACGCCGGAAAATCGCACGGTCGTCGTGGTCCGTGACCTTCTGGCAGAGACAAAAGCAGACGTCGAACTTGGCGCTGCTGGCCTCTGTTCGCACCTGTGAACCAAGCGGTGGAGTGGCCCGCATACGGTCGGGAGATTTTATTATCCCTGGTCACCTTTGGCGCTGCTTAAAGTGGGGAACTTCGTTCGCATTCGTAATATCTGCGGCCCGGGCGCTCGCTATTTGTCGCTGAGTTGTTGCCAGAGGAAAGAAAAGCTCAGGGCCCAGAGTTGAGCGCGCTCGGCATTGTTGGCGGCACCCCCATGGCCTCCCTCGGTGTTTTCCCAGTAGAGGAAATCATGGCCCATCGATTCGAGTCGCGCTGCCATCTTGCGGGCATGGGCGGGGTGCACCCGGTCATCGTGGGTTGAGGTGACAAACAGAATTCGCGGGTAGTGGCTGTTTGGATCGATGTTTTGGTAAGGCGAGTAGGTGGCGATGAATTCGCGTTCGGCGGGGACTTCGGGATCACCGTATTCGCCGGTCCAGGATGCGCCGGCGAGTAGTTTGTGGTAGCGCAACATGTCGAGTAGAGGCACCTGGCAAACCACTGCTCCCCACAGATCGGGACGCTGGGTGTAGGCCACCCCAACCAGGAGTCCACCTTGGCTGCCGCCCATGATGCCGAGATGTGGAGGTGAGGTGACCCGTCGTGCGATCAGGTCCTCACCGATGGCGGCAAAATCATCCCATGACGTTTGGCGTTTTTGTTTGAGGGCGGCCTGATGCCACTTGGGACCAAATTCCCCGCCGCCACGGATGTTAGCGAGGATATAGACGCCCCCCCGCTCAAGCCATGAACGCCCCCAGGTGCCGGAATAACCGGGCTTCATGGAGATCTGAAAACCGCCATAGCCGTAGAGAAGGGTGGGGTTCGTGCCGTCGAGCTTTAGGTCGGCTCGGGACACTTGAAAGTAGGGAATGCTGGTGCCGTCTGGAGCGGTCGTTTCGTGCTGGGTCATAACCAGCCCACTTTTGTCAAAGTAGGCGGGGGTCTGTTTCAGCTTCGTGACTTTACTTGTCGACAGATCGGCGAGGCTGAGGGTGCTCGGCTCGAGAAAATTGGCGGTCACCAGAAATACTTCGTCATTCAAGTCGGGGGCGACGGCGCGGGCGGAGGCGTTGCCGATGGTCGAGGTGCTGAGGGTGCTGGTTTGCCAGTCGTCGCCGCTGCGTTGCAGGGCGCGAATGCGACCGTTTACGTTCTCCAGCAGGTTGAGGACCACGTAGTTTCGGGTGATCGTGAAGGACTCCAGCGATATTCGTTCCTCCGGATTGAACAGAATGTCGAACTCTCGTTTGCCGGCTTGGAAGTCAGCGAGATTTGTCGAGATGAGGGCGCCGATCGGATAGGTGGTCCCGCCAGTCTGCCAATCGGATTTGAGTTCGATCAACAGTTGGTCTTGAAAGAAGGCGATGTCGGAGAGCGGGGGGACGTCGACCTTGTCGAGCGATTGGTTGTCGTTGATCAGCCAGTAATTGGTTTCGAAGGCGGTGACCGCTTCATGGATCAGGAGTTGGCGGCCGCTGGTGTTGTTGGAAACCACGATGAAGGCGCCCACTTTCTTAGGATCAATTTCGTGCACGATCTTGGCGTCTTCGATCGGGGTCCCTCGCTGCCAGATGCGCGTGCGGCGCGGGTATCCGGAATCGGTTGCGTCGTCATCGCGAGGGAACGCGCCGACCAACAGGGTATCGGCGTCGATCCAATCGGCGCGATTACGTGCTGATGACAGTTTGAATCCGTCCTCAATAAACTCCAGACTTTGGAGGTCGAATTCACGATACTCGGAGGCATCCTGCCCGCCGTCGGACAGCCGCAGTAGTGCACGGCTATGGTCGATGTCCTGAACGGTGGCTCCCTTCCATACCCAGCTCACCTCTTCGGCTTCGGCCAAGGCATCGACATCAAACACCGTTTCCCACTCCGGCTCAGCGGTAGCGTAGGACTCGGGGGAACATCGTCGCCAGATGCCGCGCACGTGGTCTGCGTCTTGCCAAAAATTGTAGTAGTAATCGCCGTGTCGGGTGACAGCGGGGATGCGGTCCCGGGAGTTGTAGACCGCTAGGAGGCCTTCGCGAATTTCCTCGTAGCGTGGATCGCCGGTGAGTTCTCCGATCGCTATTTTGTTGTGTTTTTCAACCCACTCGAGGGGGCGTTGACCTTCGACTTCCTCGAGCCAAATAAAGGGGTCGGGTTCGGATCCGGCAAGTACAGTCGAGGTCATGAGGGCGAGGGAGATGAGCGTGGATCGATACGAGTTCATAACGCGGAGAGTTCGTAGCTGAGCACACTGAGTGCATAGATCGCGGCGGTTTCGCAACGCAGCACAAGAGGTCCCAGGGTGATGGGTTCGAAGCCGGCGCTTTGGGCGATGCTCATTTCGCTGGGGGTAAAATCCCCTTCGGGGCCAATAGCCCAAAGTACGCGGCGAGGAGGGCCTCCTAGAGACTGGATACTATCGGAGAGGACCGTCTTCAGTGATTTGGCTCCCGGGTGGAGGCTCGCGATCAACTTCAGGTCGTAGTCTTGAGCAGCTTCAAAAAATGACGCGACGGGCTGGAGCGGTTGGATGATGGGGAGCCAGGGGTTGCCGCACTGTTTGGCGGCTTCGAGGGCGGAGGTTTCCCATTTGTCATGTTTACGCTCCGATCGGGTGCCCTCCAAATGGACTTGGGTGCGATCGCTTTGGAGCGGGATAATTTCCCGGGCCCCGATCTCCGTAGCCTTGCGGACGATGGCTTCCATCGTGGGACCCTTGGGTAGCGCCTGAGCCAGGGTGATGGCGTGGGGCAGGGGGGCAGTAGTTTGCGGAAACCGCACCTGTAACTCGGCGGATTTCTTGGAATCTTGGGTGAGTTCACAGATCCATTCGGAGCCTTGTCCGTCGAAAACAACGACCGTCGCCCCCTTACGGGCCCTATTAACGGCGATGAGGTGGTGGGACTCAGCTCCGCTGAGCGTCAGATGACGGGGCTCTTTTTCGGTAGGGCGACAGAAAGCACGAAAGTCGGACATACCCATCCAGACCTAAAATGCCACGCCGCCGTGTCGAGGGCTGAAAACGCAGTAAGGGCGCCGCGGTGATAACCAGGGCGCCCTTGCCGACTAATCAAACTACAAACTATGAACTAAACAAAAGAACAGGTAACTAACATAGGGGAAGACGCGGACTTCTCGGATATCGTTCAAAATTTAGGAAGATATTTAAAAAATAATTGGCGGGCGGTATTGGGGCCGAGCTGGATCTTAATTGATTGCAGGGTGTTGCAGAAATTTTGTGCATACCTAGTGAATTATAAGATATTTATATATAGTTGTATAAGATTAAGTTAAATTGCACTCGGTTATGATGGGTTCGTCGCGGAAGAGGCGGCGAATCCGAACGAATAGCAGTCGGAAATTTATCGAAGTGATGAAACGGAAGGCACTTTTGTCCGAATCATCCCAGTTTTTGAGCAATTCCTGCCACCTGATCGTCCTCGTTGAGTGGGGTTGGATCTACGTTGTTCCTCAAAATCACCGGGCCTCGTAGATCTGCCAGGCCCTCCTTCGCTCTCACGAGCTACGGTGGGCAGTCGTCAGAACCTAAGGCTGGCATGCCAGCCATAGCTTCAGTCGTTCCGCTTCGCGGAACGACCGCGCTTTGCGCGGCGACGGCTGGTACCCGGGGTCGGGCTCGAACCGACACGCCTTGCGGCGGCAGATTTTGAGTCTGCTGCGTCTACCAATTCCGCCACCCGGGCAAGGAAGGAGGAAGGTCGGACGCTAGGGGCATGTTTCGGGCTGTAAATCCAAATTTATAGAGATTTGAGCAGATCTATTTTCCTTCGATCGTTGCCGTTCCCTGTTGAACGTGAGTTCGGAACCGTCAAGTTTGGCAAGCGAACGCCCTCCACGGAATCTCCAGTCAAACGCAGCAAGGCCATGGTCGAACAGCTCAAGTCGGCCCAGATCTTCAAGGATTACCAGGAAGCGTTTCGCGAAACGACGGGGATGCCATTGAATCTGCGGGCGGTGGAAGGCTTTGATCTTCCGCATCGGGACGATCCTCGTGAGAACCCGTTCTGTGCGTTGATGGTGGTCGGGTTACCCAAACTGGACCACCTAAACAGTTAGTCTGGATGGGTTGATGTAGTGGTTGAGGGGG
>CBFHXU010000023.1:0-28716 GCA_965659875.1 uncultured Opitutaceae bacterium | reverse complement strand
CCGAACTGCTCCGCGCGGAACTCTCCAAAACTTCCTGGCAACCCGAACCCATCAACTTCAGCGGCGCGACCGATTGTTATCATCCCGCCGAACGCCAGTTTCAGATCACCCGCCGCTGTCTGGAGGTCGCCCTCGAATTGCGCAATCCCGTGCAACTCGTAACCAAGAATACGCTCATCACCCGGGACCTCGATCTGCTAGGGGAATTTGCAACCTGGAATGGCGTCGGCGCCCTCATCACCCTCACCTCGCTCGACACCCAGCTCGCCGGCCAACTCGAGCCGCGCGCCGCCCGGCCCCAAGCCCGCCTGAATACGATCCGTACACTCACCGCTGCCGGGATACCCGTCGGGATCATGGTCTCGCCCATCATCCCGGGCCTCACCGATCACGAAATGCCCGAAATCATGCAGGCCGCGGCCGAAGCCGGCGCTAAATCAGCCGCGATGATCGTGCTGCGACTCCCGTTTCAAGTGAAGACGTTGTTCGCTGATTGGTTGGAGACCCACGTGCCCTCTAAAAAAGCGCGCGTGCTTTCCCGCCTCCGCGATATCCGCGGCGGCGAACTCAACGTAACCGAGTGGAAAAAACGCATGCACGGCGAAGGCCCGCACGCCGAAAACATCCGCAACCTCTTCGTCGCCGCCCGCCGACGCGCCGGCCTTGCCCCCGATCTGCCCGAACTCAACTGCACCGCCTTCCGCCGCCCCGGCGGCACGCAGCTGGACCTGTTGTAAGCCTATCCGCTCAGCGCAATCTCACGCATAGTAAAGTAACCTAATAGGTTACTGGACTAGGCTGCGTTCCAATTGACATAAATCATAATACCACCATTTTGGTTGTTATTATGCCTTCCATCACACTCAAGGCCCTGTCGCCTACTCTTCACCGTAAGCTGAAGGCGCGGGCCGCGTTACATAAACGGAGCCTCAATCAAGAAGTCATAGCTTCGCTCGAGCTCATCGTGGCCCCCAACCAACCCGTAGATGTCAGTGCAGCTTTGGATCGCACCAGAAGCTTGCGTGAACGGCTGAAGCTTCGTGCCACGGCCCGGGAAGTTCAGGACTACAAGACAGCTGGGCGAAGATGATCGTCGTTGATACCAACATCATCGCATATTATTGCCTCCCTGGTCCCCGCAGTGAATTAGCGGATCAACTTTGGCAGCAAGACATCGAATGGGCTGCACCTATTTTATGGCGCTCTGAAATGCGCAATATTCTCGCTGGATACTTGCGCAGAGGAGCGATCACTTCCTCCGAAGCAAACGAAGTCATGATGGTGGCAGCTGAGGCACTAAAAGGAGGCGAACACATGGTCGCCGATGAGGTCGTGCTCAAGTTGGTCACCACTTCCACCTGCAGCGCGTATGACTGCGAATTCGCCGCCCTTGCTCAATCGTTGGGCGTTCCGTTGGTGACAGAGGACAAGCAACTCAGAACCGCGTTTCCCCGGACCAGCTGGTCCCTGAAAGGCTTCCTTCAACGTTAGCACCACCACCTTTCAGCGCCCGGGTGGCACGCAACTGAACCTGCTGTAGCCCCCGGCGAAATAGTAAAGTAACCTAATAGGTTACTTTATAGTAGGTGACTCCAGTTCTGGCGTCTTGATCCTTGCTACCTTATGCTTGATACTTCGCGTCAGCGACATGTGTTCCCGATTCACTCTCAATCTTGGTGATGCGATCAATCTGAGCAAACGGCTCGGGATTCCGATCGATGAGGCGATGGTGTCCGGAGCCGATCGCTATAACATCGCGCCCGCTTCGGACGTGGTGGCATTCCGGCAAGGTGAAGCAACGTTCATGCGGTGGGGGCTCATTCCGCATTGGTCCAAACCCGGGCAAGGTCCGAGTGCTCCCCTGATCAACGCCCGCAGCGAAACCATCACGGAAAAACCTTCGTTCCGCACCGCGTGGAAGAAGGGTCAGCGCTGCGCCATCCCCATGACAGGATTCTACGAATGGGAAAAACAGGGCCGCGAACGTTTGCCTTGGTTATTTAAACGGAATGACGGCCAGCCGCTCCTGTTCGCGGGGCTGTGGGACTCGTGGACAGATGCCAACGACGACCTGACCATCGTCAGCTGTTCGGTAATCACCACGACTCCCAATTCGATGCTCGGACGCATCCATGACCGCATGCCGGTCCTGCTGGACGAAACCACCGCCGCCGAGTGGCTTGATCCCAAAATCGACGAACCCACCCGTCTCATCACCTCATTCCCCACCGAGCGACTATCGGAGACCGCGCTCGACACTTATGTAAACTCCTCCCGCCACGAAGGCCCCGCCTGCCTCACTCCCCGAGGCGAAGCCCCCGGCAGCCAATTCGATTTATTTTAGATCAGCCTCCTGTCTCTTGATACTTGCTACTTGTCACTTGCCTGCCCGCCAAAGTCCCGCAAAGCGGGACGACGGTGGGTTACTGGCCTCCTAGATTTATTATTACTTGCTACCTGATACTTGTTACTTCCGCAGGCCCTATGTCCCACCACACCGCTAAACTTCACTGGAAAATCAACGAGGGCGACTTCGCCACCAATCGCTACTCGCGAGCCCACACCTGGACGTTTGACGGCGGCCTCACCGTGCCCGCTTCTCCGTCTCCCTCCGTCGTGCCCGCGCCTTGGTCGGACGAGTCGGCGATCGACCCCGAGGAGGCGTTCGTGGCTAGCGTATCCAGTTGTCACTTACTCTGGTTTCTCCATCTCGCCCGCGTTAAGGGCTACCTGATCGAATCCTACGAAGACGACGCGATTGGCACGCTGGCGAAAAACGACGACGGCAAACCTGCCATCACCAAGGTGGAGTTGCGGCCCCTCATTACGTTCACTGGCGAAAAACAACCTGACCGCGACGCCCTCGATGCGTTGCACCATGCGGCACACGACGCCTGTTTCATCGCCAACTCCGTGCGCAGCGAAATCGTATGCACGCCACGTTTCGCGGCAACGTAGCGCCATGCTTTAGCTGGCGTCTCAGAGTGCCGTCTGAAGGACGGCACTACGCCCACTCAATGTCACTTCTCTGCTTTCTCGGACACGCCCTACGCAAACCAACCGATAATATTCGGCGCGATAAACAGCAGCAGGATCACCGTTCCGGCGGCGACCCATACACGACCACCGCGTGCCGCAAAATGGAACGCGATCACGGTCATCCAAGAGATTGCAATCAACGGGATGAGCGCGCCCACCCCCGGGGTGTTCTGCAGAATGTTGCCCACGATTAAAATCGATACGGCAGCCCACAGCGCGTAGCGACGATGATCCGCATCAAGCCAGCGGCCGACCACCAGTGGGGTAATGATATTCAAGGCGATGCTCACCCCGTGGCCCGGAACGGCCCCATTTCCCTCAAATAGCGCAAACGCACTGCCCATCACGGCAAGCATCACGGCCCAGTTGATGAGAAGGCCGCGTCCGCGATAGCCTTCTTCCATATCCATCGACGGCTCGAGCGGAGTAAGAAACGGCACCACCACCGACGCCGCCGCCAACAGCATCGCAATCACGATCCCCGCTCCTTTGACCGGATCGCCAAACCAGCCAGCCATCCCGAAGGCCAATTCCCCCAGCAGCACGGAGAGGGCGAATCCTCCCCCCACGACCACGCCCAATCGACCGGTACCCACTGAAGCGCGCATACCGGTCGCCAGCGTCGTGAGCACCCAGCCCGTCGCTACGCCGGTGGTAAAAGCCGCCGCTAGAAACCCCGTCCAGGCGGTCGCCACGACCGTGAGAACGACGGCCAAACTACCGGCCCTAAAACTCCAGCCCAAATTCGTCTGCCAAACCTCGAGTCGAAACCGCATCGCGGCGCCTAAAACACCGAGCATCCCGCCCAGCACCACCATAGTCGAGAGTCCGCGGAAACGCCAAATTTCGACAGAGTCGGACAGCACCAAACCGAGCTGATTGAGCACCGGTCCACCAAAAGTGCGCAAAAACGTGAACGCGACCCCCACCGCCAACACCCCCGCCACCAACGCCGCGCGAGGGGTCTTGAATTCGGTTTCGTCGGTCATCGCCCACCTCCGGGAAAAGGTCGCGACCCTGCTTGGCGAGTAATCAGCATTCTCTGTGTGTTTCGATTCGATCCCTGCTTGGCAATCGTGATCATTTTGCCTCCTTCTGTTTTTAACCCTTCACCCTCTCCCGGGAAACCAACAGTCTCCTCCCCCTACATCTCCCTCGAATCCATGCCCGACGCCAAACCCTTCACGTTCATCTGCGGTCCTGACGACTTCCTCGTCGGTCGACTCGGTCGAGAGCGCTACGAGGAGCTGGCCAAGGAAATCGATGACGAATTCTCCCGTGAAACGATCGGTGGATTCGCCAACAATGTCGGGGAAGTCGAAGCCGCCATGAATCGCTTCCGCGAGGCACTTCAGACCATTTCGATGTTCGGCGGGCGACGCCTGGTATGGTTCAAGGATGTTAATTTTCTGGCCGATTCCGTCACGGGCCGCGCGGAGAGCACGCTCAAACAGGTGGAAGAGTTTCAACGCCTGCTCGAAGCCAATGATCCTGCCAACGTGGCCGTGCTGGTGACCGCCTCCCCCATCGATCGCCGCAGGAGTTTCCCCAAGTGGGCGGAGAAAAACGGCGACTTCGAACTCATCGGCGGTGATGGCGACGCCTCGGCCTTGGCCGGAGTATTGACGGCTGAAGCCAAAAAACTTGAGACCGCGATCGACCCCGGCGCGGTGCAGTTGCTCCTCACCCGCATCGGCGCCAACACCCGCCTACTCATCGAAGAGGTGCGCAAACTTTCGTCCTACGTGGAGGAGGGTAAGCCGATCACGGAAGCCGATGTCATGGAGCTGACTCCGAACGTAGCGGAAGGAGATTTCTTCGAAGCCGCAGAAGCCTTCTTCAGCGGCAACATCAAATGGACCCTCGCCGCGCTGCACCGTCACTTTTTCACCGGCGGGGACGCGCGGCCGATCATCAGCGCGCTGCAAAATCGTAACCGCATCCTCCTCCAAGTGCGCGCGTTGATCGATGCCGGCGATGCCCGCTTGGGCGGTCGCGGTCTCGACGGTCTCAAAGCGGCCTCGGGCAAACACGCCGACAAATTTGTCGGCGCCACCGACAAGAGTGCCTACAATATTTTCACCCAAAACGCGTGGTATGTCGGCAAACTCGCCAGCGGAGGCAAACTCCCGACCACACGACGTCTGATCGACAATCAGCAGGAGCTCATCAACGCCTTCGCCGAAATCATCAAGCGACCCAACGAACAAGAAGACGTATTACGCGAAATGGCCGTGCGCTGTTTGGCGGCGTGATTCCCGGACCTGTTCAAAACGCCCCTATCGTGCTGCATAAATTTTCCCTCCAGTTTCTGTTTCTCTGGTTAGGTTTAGGAGTGTCGCATGCGACCAATCCCGTTCTAAAAGTCGGAGTAGCTCGCGCCGATATCACCCCACTATCCGGAATCGAAACCATGATCGGCATGGGTGGTCGCGTCTCCGCCGAATACGAGATCAATGATCCTCTCATGGCCAAAGTCGTCATGCTGGAAACGGAGGAAAAACAGGTGGCGGTGGTATCGCTCGACCTGATTTGGACCGAAACCGAATTCATGTCGGATATCCGGGAGAATATCCGGACGGCCACCGGTGCGGATAACGTGATCTGTGCGCTGACCCATACCCACGGATCCGGGCGGCCCGGCGAAGACTATTACGAACGCACGTTGCCGCTCATCGTCGCTGCAGCCCAACAAGCGCAGCAAAATCTCGAGCCAGCCGAAGGCGCCTACGGACGACGTGAACTGCAGGAGGGCTACAATCGGCGGGCTGTCCAGACCGACGGCACGGTGGACATGCTTTGGAACAATCGTGATCGCTTACCCACCGCCCCGACCGACGACGAAGTGGGCGTGCTGACGTTTACCGCCCAAGCTGACGAACGCGTGATTGCGACCTTGGTCAACTACAGCGTGCATCCGGTGATCAGCATGAACTTCGACCAATTGATCGTCTCGGCCGATTACCCCGGCGTGATGGCCCGAAAGGTGGAAGCGCAGCTAGGTGGCATATGCGTTTTCTTCCTCGGCGCCGCCGGGGACATCAATCCGTTCGACGCCGATATGTTTCGTTACGCCACGGCGCCCGAGACATTCGCGCAGGTGGAGCTGGTGGGGCACGTCCTTGCGCAAAAAGTTCTCGAGGCCAGTCGCAGTCCCCAGTTCTCGGTCGGTCAACCTACGCTGAGTTTTGAAAAGAATCTGGTGCCACTCGCGGAACGCACGACGGGCCGGGGATCCACAACGACACGTGGGGTGGAAGTAGACACCCTCGTTATCGGCACCAACTTCGCCCTCGCCACCATTCCGGGCGAACCCTTCGTCGAACTCGGCACGGACCTCAAGTCCCGCAGCCCATTGGCCGCCACTTGGGTCGTCGCCAACGCTAACGATTATGTCGGATACCTGCCCACGATTCAGGCCACCACCGAGGGCGGATATGGCGCGACCAGTGGCACCCAACTCGAAGTCGGAGCCGGCGAAAAACTCATTCACGCCGCGGTGGTCAGCCTCCATCACCAAGCTGGACTGGTGAAGCCGCTGGAATAGCAACTTGACCAAGTCTTGAACTGGACTAGATTTCTTCCATGCTCAAAGTCAACCTGCACGAGGCCAAAGCGAACCTGTCTCGCTATGCTAAACAAGTAAAAGACGGCGAGACGGTGATCATCTGCGATCGCAACAGACCCTTCGCCGAACTCCGCCCCCTCGCCAAGTCACGCCGCCCGTCAGCCAAACGCCGCAGGTTGGGTCAGGACGTAGGCAAAATAACGTTACCTGACGACTGGGATTCCCCGACCACCAACGCCGAGATTTCCGAGCTTTTTAATGGTTCGAAATGAGAGTGCTGCTTGATACTCAAGCGGCACTCTATCTGTGGATGGCTCCCGATCGATTGGGGCACAGTGCACGGATCGTATTGGAGGACCCCACCAACGTTCTCCTGTTCAGCCAAGTATCGACGTGGGAGATTTGCTTAAAATTCCAAATTGGAAAACTCCCCCTTCTTTCCTCGCCCGAGAAATACCTCCGCAAACGAATCCAAGAATCCGATCTTACCTACGAACCGATATCCGATCGCGCCCTTTTCGACACGGTGTCTCTACCCCACCACCACGGCGACCCCTTTGACCGGCTTCTATTGGCAACTGCGCAATCCTTGAAAGTCCCCATCGTCTCCGGAGACCGAAACTTTCCCCGATATCCCGTGGATGTGATTTGGTAATCCGGATCACACTGCTTTCACCTATAGTCGCCCTGCAGAAACCGGTAGAAGGGAGCCGAGACCCAGATAGAATCGGCCTGCATCTCCCATTTCGATTCCTTGAAATGTTGGAGCACAATTTCGGTGCGCTCGGGGAGCATCAGCAACGACGCCTCGGCCTGCTCGGCATACAAAGTAACCCGGTGTATTTCGTGGTACCCTTCCACCGGAGTTTCGCCGTAGTAAAACGGCTGCCACCAAGATCGGATGAGATTTCCGGTCTCATCGTCGGTGTCCTTCTTCGCGTATCGATTGACCAACTCATCAAACCGCAGGCGATCGGTCGGGCGCTCGAATTCGAAATGCACCAACATCTCCGGACCTTGGGCGACATAAAGCCCCGGGCTAAGCTCATTGATCCACTCTGGACGCTCACCCCACCCATCACGAAATACAAACGCCGCAATTTTGGGGGCAATGTAGATGTTCCCCTTTAGTCCTTCGCTCGCCATCAGCCCCACCAGCTGTTTTATGTGCGGCAAGCTACTATGGGAATAAATCACCGTGCGTTGCGGATCGGTCTCCGCACTCACATGAGGACGCCGCAAACCATGACCTGTGAGCACACCTTCCGCGATAGCGTGGTCCAACGACCGACTGAGTTCCGTCGCTTGGCGCAGCTCTTCATGTCCACCGAACCGATCCAATAGCATGAGCGCCGAAGCGTCCTCCAATGAGACCCGAACCTCACCCTCCACCTCACCGATCTGAGACAACGCGCGATCCAACTGTTGCGACAATCGCGCGGCATTCGCCATCGACGATTCTTCGACCACCCCCACCGCCAATAAAACAGCCACCGCCGCCCGATCTACTGCTTCAATCCAACCCGCATTCGACGGCAGCAGGCGCTCGATCTTTTTGTCGTCAAAGGTGCCGGCCAATTCAACCAACTGAAACTCTTGCACCGCCTCTTCAATGGTCGCTGCACTGCTCCCTCCTGCTCCCCACAGCCCGAGGCAAATCCCGATTATGCAACGTTTCATTCGAATATCAGGCTTTTCTCCTCCTCTGAGGGCAAGACCCGCCTTCGATCCCAAAAACCTTAGGGTCTCGCTGTCGCGGGCTCCAATTTTTTAACGTCGTAGATCGCGACCGCGGTTTGACGACCGCCCCAAATCCGAACTAACTGCCCCACCCATGAAAAAATCTCTGCTCTCCCGTTGCCTCGCTGCCGTCGCCGTATCCCTCGGCCTCGCGCTCTCTGCCCAAACACTTTCCGCGCACTGCCAAGTGCCTTGCGGTATCTACGATGATTCCGCCCGCGTCGCCGCCATGCTCGAAGATGCGGATACCGTCATCAAAGCTGGCAAGATGCTCGGTGAACTCGCCAATGAGTCCGATGCTCAATCCGCCAATCAAATCGTGCGCTGGGTGACCAACAAAGAATCCCACGCCCAAAAGGTGATCTCGACGATCTCAGACTACTTCCTGACCCAACGTGTCAAGTCCTCCCAAGATGACTACGTGCAGCGCCTCAAAGATCACCACGCCGTGATCGTCGCCGCGATGAAAGCCAAACAAAGCGCCGATCCCGCTGCTGGGATGGCGCTTAAAAAGGCCATCGCCAAACTCGACGCTTACTACCCACACGAGCACAAGCACTGAGCGACCTCAGCAAATTAGAATCCGCTAAGCGGCTACAAACTCCCGCGGTTGAACTTCGCGGGAGATTTTTTTGCCTAGTTTACGCTGGGCTCGACGCAAATCACAATCGGTCTGTAGCCGCAGCCACCAGCCGTCTGATAGCCCAAAATAGCGATCCAGTCGAAGCCCAGTATCAGCAGTGATCGCACGTTTACCAGCCAGGATGGCCGACAAGCGCGTCTGCGGCACCACGATATCTTTCGCCAACTGATAAGCGGAAAGGTCGAGTGGTTTCAAAAACTCTTCCCGCAGCATTTCGCCCGGTGTCGGTAATGGAAGTGTTTTGGTCATAGCTTAGTGATAGTCGGTTATTTCTACCTCTTGAGGGCCTTCTTCGCTCCAGCGAAAACATACGCGATATTGGTCGTTGATCCTAATAGAATGCTGCCCTCGACGTGATCCTTTGAGTGGCTCAAGCCGGTTCCCCGGAGGAACCATCAGATCGCGTAGAGTCGTTGCGATATCTAATTGTTGTAGTTTACGCTGTGCCACTCTCTGAACTCCAGATGGGAATTTCGCCACCGACTTGCCAGTAAAAATCTGCTCAGTCCATCGATCACGAAAAGAACGAATCATTGCGCATACTAGTGACGCTTCACGTTACTAACGTCAAACGTAATCACTGGTCAGTTTTTATCCATCCGGCAACAGCCGGACTTGGTGGATTTTGGGGTCGAACGGTTTTTTTAAATACCGCTCGGCCAAGCGTTCCGTGCCCCAGCGATTTAAAAGATCTTCCACTTCGCGGTAAATCGCACGGGCGCCGCGACGATCTCCGCGCACATCCTTGATGTTGCCGAGGTGAAGCTTCGCCCACGTGACAAACGGGTCGGTCGGGTCACTCTCCTCGATCGCTTTTTGGTAGGCGACTTCAGCCTTTTCCCAGTTCATCCAACGAAATTCAGCCAAGCCGGCGGCGAAGTGAACCTGGGCGGTGCGCTGCTTCGGGTAATGGCCGGCCGCCAATAAATCAGCCTGTCGCTGCGCCTCCTCGGCCAAAGCTTCCGCTTGATTGGAGTCGTAAAGCGCGATCAATCGCAGGCTGCCGAAAAACGGACTGTGCGGATGCTCTGCGATCAGTCCATCCACCAGCTTTTGCGCGGCGAGCGGGTCGAGCTCATTGCGCAACTGCACGAGCGTGAGCGCCGCCCGGGTGCCCACCGGCGTGTAGGTGCCTTTTTCGATCGACTCAAGAATGACCCGCATACCGTCAGCGGGATCGGACGACTGTCCGCTGAAAGCCAACCAGCGCACGATGCCCGGAAGTTTCGCCACAAAGTAATCGTAGATGCCGATACCCGCCAGCGCATCGTAGATCTCTGGATTGATCTCGATCGAACGGTTGAGATTGGCCTTCGCATCTTTCCCCACCGTGTAAGATTTCCACCAGCGACGATTCTTGATGTGCCAACGGCCCAATAACCCGAGGGTCGCCCCTTTAATCATATGCCCCTCGCCGGTAGGGTCTCCCTTATCGATGAGGATCTCCGCTCGTTCGAGACTGAGCTCGGCCGCCGCCAACATCGGCGCGCACAGGTCCTCGTCTTCTTCCCACACTGCCGCCGTCACCTTCCACCACTCGATCAACAAGCCTCCAAAGGGAATCATGGGATGTTCGTCCTCCCATGGCTTAAGCGCCTCGAGCTCGGCTACGCCCGCGGCGAAGTCCATCCGGTAATTCGCCTCCAATGCCGCCAACAGACCTTCGTTGACCTCATCAGGCAACTCCAGCGGATTAGCCGCGATCAACGGTAGGCTCCCGACCAGGAGCAGGCACCAAAATAATCTGCGTATAAACGTATTCAAAATAGAGTTACGGGTTTCCGCCCCCTAGGACCATGGAATCCGCAATGGGTTGCCGTCAACTTCGCCCCAAAATTTCCGAATTGGAGAAATCGTGCGCATTCTCCTTGGGTTTTGAGGAGGTGGCGTTTTGCATCGCGGCCTTCCGTTATGCGAGTCGCCGTGTTCACCGATAGTTTTTTGCCCTATATTTGCGGGGCGACATTCGCGGCGCTCAATCAGATCAATGCCTTGGCCGAGGCCGGGCACCACATCCGCATCTACTGCCCGGGTGCCTCCGGCCCCATCTCGGCGGACGCCGATTCCCCGGAACTGCACGAATCAGTCTCGCTGCAAAAGGTCCCTCTTTCGCTTCCCTGGGGGGGGCAACCCGACCTCAACGTCGTTTTCCCGGCGATCTGGCCCACGATGAGGGATCTGCGGAAATTCAAACCAGATGTCATTCACGTGCACACCGAATGGGGCACCGGCTGGGCTGGAATCTTCGCCGCGTGGCGCTTAGGAATTCCCGCGGTTGGCACGTTCCACACCTTCTGGGATGATCCACGCTACGTGCACCATTTCCCTTGGCCCAATTGGAAAGTAATCCAACGCGCCATGGGCGCCTATTCGGCCTTCTTCTACCGCCGATGCACCGCCACCATCGCCCCATCGTCTTCCGTGGAGTCCCATCTGAAGAAACGCGGTCTCAAAGCCGTGGTAGTCTCCAATGGCATGCCCACCCCAAAACTAAGCTCAGACGAGGAAATCCAGAATCTGCGCGCTGAATTCGGCCTCAACGACGGCCCCACCTTTCTCTATCTCGGACGGGTCTCTTACGAGAAATCACTGCCCTTGTGTCTAGCTGCGTTCAAAGCCGTGCTCACCACGATTCCCGATGCCCAATTCGTCATGATCGGAGACGGGCCCGAAATGGCCGCAATCAAAGCAGAGGCGGGCCGACTCGAGATCGAACCATCCGTCATTTTCACGGGCGCCGTACCACACGATGAACTCATTCGCCGCAACCTCCCGCGGCTCGGCGATGTATTCATCACCGCCAGCGAAACGGAGAACCAGCCCGTCAGTATCCTGGAAGGCATGTCCTTCGGCCTGCCCGCCATCGGACCTCGATCCCGCGGTATTCCGGAACTCATCGACCCCGAACAAAACGGCCTGCTCTTCGAGCCCGGCAACGTAGCCGAACTGACCCAACACATGTTGCAAATCGCGACCGACAAACGGCGGCTCGAACAAATGTCGCAAGGCGCGTTTGAAACGAGTGCATTCCACTCGATCACTCATACCGGCGAACGCTTGCACCAGCTCTATCAGAACTGCATCGCCGACCCCGCCACCGCTACGGCAAATCTGGATAACCCAACTCGCGACGTAGCTTCAGCGTCGGCTCGGAGTTCTTGATCGACGCAAAAAGTTTGCGGTCGGCGTAGTCGATCGGGCGTTGGGGTTGCACGCGCAGTGACTTGATCACCGCGCCACCATCATCCTTGCCCCAACTCCAACTGTAATTTTTCGGCCGGCCATAAGTCTCCACGCCCTCCGTTTGCTCAGAGCCGAGAAATGCAAACATCGCCGCAGTCTGCCCAATCGGATCCTCGAGGACATCTTCGTAGCGGACGAGCAAGGTCGGCACTTCTTTCTGTTGGTCCAGCGTCAGCAGTTGTCGGTTCACACCATGCCAATACCGCTCGATCAGAAATCGGTTACCCATTCCGGCACGCTGCAAGAACGGCACATGCCGAAATGCCATCTTCCGAGCCGAAAGCCCAAACGCATAAGCATCCCGCACCAACGCGATGGCCCTCACGTCGGGATGGTCCGGCAAGCGGGGATAGCGACCGATCTCATTGAACCAACCCGGACGTTTGAGCAGCAGGATGCGTTCATCGCTCAGCCCCTCCAATTCCGTGCGCTTGGCCGGATCGACGTAACGCTGAAAATTTGTCTCCGGCAAATCGCTGATATCCGGGGCCTGCGCCAGCAACGCTTTGAGTAACGTCGAACCGGACCGCATCGTGGAAAGCAGAACCCCGATGGTCTTACGGTCGGGATCAGGGGATGCGGTTTCAGGGTTCATTCTCTGCAGCCTGTTGAATCTGAATCCCCCGTGGCAACCCCGACAAAAATATTTTCCGTTGGCAGTGACCCGCAACGCCCAACACGATCTGAACTTCCGCCATGCCTAAAGCCGTCGCAAAATCACAACCCATCACCAACGTCCTCGCCGAGCGCTACGCCTCGCCGGCCATTAAAACCATCTGGTCTCCTACCGGCCGGGTGGGCATCGAACGCGATTATTGGATCGCCGTGATGAAAGCGCAGCGCGATCTCGGCGTCGCCATCCCTGCCGCCGCGATCAAGTCCTATGAGAAAGTTAAGGACCAAATCGATCTGGCCTCCATCGATGCCCGCGAGCGCGTCACCCTCCACGACGTGAAGGCCCGAATCGAAGAATTCAACGGCCTCGCCGGACGTGAATCGATTCATCTCGGCCTCACCTCCCGCGACCTTACCGAAAATGTCGAGCAGCTCCAAATCCTGCGTTCACTCGGGATTGTCCGCCAAAAATCGGCCGCCGCCCTCCTCGGTTTCGCCAAGCGCGCCAAACAATACCGCCAGCTCCTCCTCACCGGTCGCACGCACAACGTCCCTGCTCAGCCCACCACCCTCGGCAAACGTATCGCCATGTTCGGCGAGGAAATGCTCGCCGCCTTTACGCGCCTCGACGAACTCGCCGCTCGCTACCCCGGACGCGGATTGAAAGGCGCCGTCGGCACGCAACTCGACCAATTCACCCTCCTCGGCGGCGACGCCAAAAAAGTAGCCCGCCTCGAACAACGCGTGCTCAAACACCTCGGTTTCAAGAAGGCCTTTGGCGCCGTGGGCCAGGTTTACCCGCGCTCACTCGACTTCGAAGTGGTCTCCGCCTTGCACCAAATAGGTGCCGCGGCCGCCAGCTTTGCCACCACCCTGCGGCTGATGGCCGGACAGAGCCTCCTCACCGAAGGTTTCCAAAAAGGTCAGGTCGGCTCCTCCGCCATGCCTCACAAAATGAATGCCCGCAACTGCGAGCGCATCTGCGGCTTCTCCACCATCCTGTCCGGCTACGTCACCATGACGAGCGCGCTGGCCGGTGACCAATGGAACGAAGGTGATGTTTCGTGCTCGGTCGTTCGCCGGGTCGCCTTGCCAGATGCCTTCTACGCTATCGACGGTCTGCTCGAAACCCTTCTCAACGTGCTCAACCAACTGACGGTATTCCCCAAGGTCATCGCTGCCGAGAGCGCCCGCAATCTCCCCTTCCTCGCCACCACCACCATCATGATGGCCGCCGTCAAGGGAGGAGCCGGACGCGAAACCGCCCACGCCGCCATTAAAGAACACGCCTTGGCCAGCGCCGCCGCGATCCGGGAGGGCCAGGAACCCGGCATGGTCGCTCGCCTCGCCGCGGACGACCGTCTCGGCTTATCGGCCTCGGCCATCAACGCCATTCTCAAGGAAACCGACAACTTCGTCGGCGCCGCCCCCGCCCAAGTGGACACCTTCGTCGCCACCGCCCGAGCCACCGCTCGCCGCGTCAAAGGCGCCTCAGCCATTCAACCCGGCAAATTGTTGTAATTCGCTTATCCCTCAAACCAATTAATCCCAGTCATTTAGAATAAAACAGAGCCCGATAGATTACCTTCATGAGGAGTTGATTCCCGACTTTGGTGGCGCCGGGCGAGAGGATCAAAAGTGCCGTTTTTCCTGAATTCCGACATCCGTCGGGCCTCTCGCCAACTTTCGGTTTGCCACCGGCTCATCCGGACCGCCACTTTCTTCCTTCACGTTCATAACTCACTTTCCCGATCTTTAAGAACCACACAACATGTCAGAAGAACTCTTAGGTAACGTTTTGGTAGGCCAGTCCGGTGGCCCCACCGCCGTCATTAATGCTAGCATCGAGGGAGTTGTCTCCGAAGCTCTGAACCACGGCTGCATCGAGGAAATCTACGGCACGCTCAACGGTGTGCTCGGTATTTTGAATGAAGATCTCGTCGATCTGGCTTCGGAATCCCAGCAAACTATCCGTGGCCTCCGCCACACGCCCGGCGCCGCCCTCGGCACCTGCCGCTACAAGCTCAAGAAGCAAGCCGACTTCGAGCGCGTGCTGGAAGTCTTTAAGGCTCAAAACATCCGTTACTTCTTCTACGCCGGCGGCAACGACTCCCAGGATACCGCCGACAAAATCTCCAAGCTCGCTCAAGAGCAGGGCTACGAGCTGCGCGTCATCGGTATCCCCAAGACCATCGACAACGATCTGCCCGTCACCGACCACTGCCCCGGCTATGGTTCCGTGATCAAGAATGTCGCCACTACCGTGCGCCAGATGGCCTGCGATCATGAGGCCATGGGCCAAGGTGACCTCGTTTCCATTCTCGAAGTCATGGGCCGCAACGCCGGCTGGATCGCCGCTGGCGCCTCTCTCGCCAAACGCCGCGACCACCCGCACGATCCTCCCCACATCATTCTCCTCCCCGAGCTGGCCTTCTCCCCGGAGAAGTTCATCGCCGACGTGCAACGCACGCTCAAGCGCGAGAAGTTCTGCCACATCGTGGTCGGCGAAGGCCTCGTGGACGCCGATGGCAACTATGTCGCCGCCGCTGAAGCCACCGACGCGTTCGGTCACGCTCAACTCGGTGGCGCCGCCGAATACCTGCAAAGCCTCGTCGAAGCCAATCTCCCCGGCGTTAAAGCCCGCACCGCCAAACTCGGTATTGCTCAACGTTCCGCCGTTACCAATGGCTCCGCTGCTGACGCCGACGAAGCCTTCCTCGCCGGACAAGCCGCCGTCAAAGCGGCCATCGCCGGTGAGACCGACAAGATGGTCACCCTGCTCCGCGGTGAAGGCGATGCCTACAGCTGCGAAACCGGCCTCGCGCCTCTCGCTGACATCGCCAACGGAGTGAAAAAGCTGCCCGCTGACTGGATCAATGAAGACGGCATTTCCATGAACTTCCAGTTCGTGCGCTACGCCACTCCTCTGATCCAGGGCGAAACCGAAGTCCCCCACGAAAACGGCCTCCCCGCCTTCTCGAAGTTGGACAAGGTTCGCGTCGATCGCCAGCTCGACGGCTACGACTTCGCGTAACCCGCCGCAGACTTCACCCATTCAATTTCAACCGGCCCCCATCTAGGGGCCGGTTTTTTTGGCCTACTCACTCGGTTCGGCCGGCGGAGCCGCATCCTCCGGCTCCACTACCCGCGTGAGTTCTTTCAAAATTGTCCGGACACGGTGGTAGAATTTCTCTTCCGCCAAGATAACCTCGAGCAGCCGGATCGCCGATTCGGTGGACCCGGCTTCAATCGCCAATTCGGCCTGATCGGTGAACCAGGCCGCCATCTCACCGTCGTCACGCAATACCCGTGGAGCGACAATCCGCAGGCGTTCAAAATCATGCCGGGCCGCCGCCGCATGCGCTTCCGCCCAGTCGAGCGTTGCTTCAATCTCGCTCAGCCAGGCGGGTTGCTGCAGCCGGATCCGCAGCGACTCGGATTCCAAATGATCCCACTCCGCCGACTCCACCCTACGACGAAACTGCAATCGCAAGGCGGGGACATCGTCCGCCGTGTAATTGAACCCGGTCGCCGCCAACGCGTCATCGACCCGGGTATCTTCCACTCGATTCGCCAGATGCTGTGAAGCCTCCTAACCCCGGCGCATCAATCCCGCGCTATGAGGATGGTGCCGCATCCCGGCCTTCACTACGCGCTTCACCAAATCCCATTGTTCCGTTTTGGCAAAACCGTCGGCCATCGTCCGGTAAAACAACAATCTCAACGACCCTTGAGCCAGAAATACGTCGAGTTGATCCGCCGAACCGGGTGATTGCACCGCTTCAACCACTGCTCGCACCCAGACAAATAGACCGTCACTCAACGCGCCATCATCCTTTAAAACATCCGCAAAATCGTTGGACAGCCCGTCCCAATCACCCGCCTGAATCAATACCGCTGCCAGCGGTAACCTTAGATTCGGATTGGGCTTCCGCCATTCGGCGATCCTTTCCGTCACATAACGCATGACTTCCCTATTTTCGGAAATCGCCACGCGTTGCAAAAGCGACTCGATGGCTCCGGCCTGAGCGGCAAACCGACTCAAGTAGTCATCGATCCACGTTCGCGCCTCCTCGACCATCCCCGCGATCGCCAGCGCTTAAATGCTGAAAATCCATAAGTCTCGATTCATGCCGGAGTGCTGGCCAATTTCGACCAACGTATCCTTGAGGGCCTGCTCATCGGGTTGATGGGTGTAAACCATCTCTCGCAACATTAGTTTCTCCGGTTGCAAACCGTCCAATACGGGAGCCGCCGAATCCGCCACCGCCAGAGCCTCTTCGTATTTACCTGCTCCGACCACAACCTGCACCCAACGTTTCTGCGGAATCAACCAAGCCTCACTGGTCGTCCTCAAACATTCCAATGCCGCCTCCGGGTCCCCACTGGCCAACAGGGCACCCGCCCGCTGCTCAACGAGCCACACGTCTTCGGTCGACCCCGGTTCGACAAAATTGCGCAAGTCCCCCGCCACCTCCACCACCGTGGGATGGTCATCCGCCACCGAAGCCTGACTGAAAAGGAATTCAGCCCCACCTCGCGAGTAGCCCAGCTCCATCTGCGGCAGCAGAGTCCGCCGCACTCCAGCGTAGTGACCGGCGGATGCATAGAGTTTGGCCAACGCCATCCGGGCCTCTGCATTGTCGGGCTTCAGGCCGAGGCCGCGACGTAGGTAAAAGAGCCCTCGGTTCACATTCCCGGCTTCGATCTCCGCCAATCCTGCCCGGGCAAAGCCCTCCCCACGAAGATCATTCAACTGGGACCAGCGCCAAGGCAGTGCCACGTCTCCAAATTTCACCAAATTATGCGGACGACGATCGAGCCATAGACTCAACGCTATCGCCGCCCCCAGATATCCCACCAACATCAAAGTGGCCAATGATAGAGCCAGCGGCCGGTATTTCAGATAGAGCCGCACGCGCTTCCCTTACCCCGTTTCCTGCGAAACCAACGCAAACCACTTTCCCTTGCGGGCGAGTTCATCACCCACATCAACCGAAATGCGATGTTGCGCACCGGGCTTCAGTCGGATGGGGCGGACGGAAAACTGCAAAGTTCATCCAGCTCACGTGACCTGTCTCGTGGGTCAAGAAACATCCCCTTTCCCCGGTATCCTCCGCAATTGGGGTCTACGTAATATCCGCCCGAGGTGTCCGATTGACCCCACTCCGCTCATTCCCTTGAGTTTCACCCTTAACGCAAACTGGTATCAATATTCGAAATCCAACCGCCGGATTTTCAACCGTTCGCTTCACCTATAATCCATCCCCTGTAATTCATGGAAATCAACATCGATGAAATCCTCACCATGATAACGGAACTCGTTACCGTCTACGGCCTCAAAATTCTCGCCGCCCTCGCAATCTTTATTGTCGGTCGCTTCGTTGCCGGCCTCATCGCCAAAGGCGTCGAGCGCGCGATGGTCAAAAGCAAGGTCGAAGAGTCACTCGTCGGCTTCAGTAAGAACCTTGCCTACGCCGCCCTGTTGACCTTCGTCATCATCGCCGCCCTCGGCCAACTCGGCATCCAAACCACCTCGTTCGTCGCCATCGTCGGTGCCGCCGGTCTGGCCATCGGTTTGGCCCTGCAAGGTTCGCTCTCCAACTTCGCGGCCGGCGTGCTCATCCTCATCTTCAAGCCCTACAAGATCGGTGACTATGTCTGCGCCGGTGGCGGCGAAGGTATCGTTAAAGAGGTGGGCATTTTCACCACCACCGTGCTCACCCTCGATAACCGCACCCAGATCATTCCCAACTCCGCCGCCATGGGTGGCATGATTGAAAACTATTCGAAGGAAGGCACCCGCCGCTTCGATCTCGTCGCCGGCGTCAGCTACGGCGACGATATCAAGAAAGTGAAGGATATCCTCCAAGGTATCCTCGACGACGAACCTCGTATCCTCGCCGAGCCCAAGCCAACCATTGGCCTCATGGAAATGGGTGACAGCAGCGTGAACTTCGCTTTCCGCCCCTGGGTGAAAGTCGAAGACTACTGGGATCTCTTCTTCGACTTGCAGGAACGCATCAAAATCCGTTTCGACGAAGAGAATGTCTCCATTCCCTTTCCCCAACGCGACGTGCACCTGTTCGAAAACAAGTAAACGAACTCCCTTTACAAACTCTCATACTTTCAACGCGCACCTTCAACGGTGCGCGTTTTTTTACGCCTCTATCGGCTGCACTGCATTGGCTTCTACTACACCTTTTACTTTTGGAAAGAGCGTCACCGCTTCGACGACCATCCAGGCCTCGAGTGCCATCGTGATGAGCGCGATACCCACCAGCAGCCAGTTCTCCTGGGCATACCAACTGGCCTCACCCACGAAGGCCTGCAGCGTCATCGCCCAGGCGGGCAGAATGAGCAGTAGAATCATCGGACCCACGAGAAACCAAATCGGCACCGCCCGTCGCCAGAGATAGAACATCACCACCAGAAATGAGAGTCCCCCCAACAGCTGATTGGTCGCCCCAAAGATCGGCCACAAAATCATCCCGCCTTTGCCCGCATTCGCCCACGACCATTCGAGTCCGGTCGGCGGCACCGCCGCCAAGACCACAGCCGTAACCACCGCAAAGATCGTCGCGCCGTGTTTGCCCCGCAACCACGCCAACCCGTCCACGCCGCCGTCCGTTTTCGGTGCCACCGTATTGGCAAGTTCCTGCACGATGTAACGCTGTAACCGGCAAGCCGTGTCCAAGGTGGTCCCCGCAAACGACGCCACGAAAACCCCCATCAGCGCGACCGCGGCACCACCCGGAATACCGAGCGCCTTCAAGAAATTAGCCGAGCCCGTGACAAACGCTCCGATCTTCGAACCCAAACTCGAGCTCGCATTCCAGTCCGCGTAAAGGTGAGCCCAAGCTTGGCTCCCACCCAACATTGCACCGCCTTCGCCCGCGATCCCAAGACCGACCCCGGCCCCACAGGCCAGAATCACGAGGGTGGCTAAAAACCCTTCCGTCAGCATGGCACCGTAACCCACGAAACGGGCATCCGGTTCGGACTTGAGTTGCTTGCTGCTTGTGCCTGACGAAACCAGGCAATGGAACCCACTGATTGCACCACACGCGATCGTGATGAAGAGAAACGGAAACATCGCCGGCGCGCCGACGGGATTCGGGTTGAGGGCGGGTGCCGCCATGGCGAGGACGGGTCGCGCCACATCCGCGCCGACCGGCGCACCACCAAAGAACGATGCCGCCAACACGCCGAGCACCAATAGCCCCAAAACGGAAATCAGTTGGAGCGCATTGATGTAGTCGCGGGGCTGCAGCAACGTCCACACCGGCAAAACCGACGCGATGTAGGAGTAGGTCAACAGCACCAATACCCAGGTGATCGAAGACCAACCGGCCATGGCCATATTGATCGTATGGAGAATGCCCACGTCGCCAAAAATCACTGTCACATACATCACCGCCAACGCGATGATCGACGGGATCGTAATACTGATGCCTTTGCGATTAAGCCACGCGCCAATCATCACCGCGATGGGAATCTGAATCACACACGGCACGATCGCGCTCGGGAACATCCGGAACACCGCCGCGATCACCAGACCAAAAATCGCCAACACAATGGTAAGTGCCAAAAACAGGATGCAAAGAAACAGCAACCGCACCCGGCGATTTACCACCCGACCCGATATGTCGCCGACCGTCTGTCCTTTGTTGCGCAACGAAACAACCAACGCACCAAAATCGTGCACCGCCCCGATGAAGATCGAACCGAAGACCACCCACAACAATGCCGGCACCCAACCCCACATGATGGCGATCGCCGGGCCCACAATCGGTCCCGTCCCCGCTATCGATGCAAAGTGATGGCCGAACACCACCCCCTTGGACGTTTCCACATAATCGTTGCCATCCGCCATCGAGCGCGACGGACACACCGCATTCGCCGAAAGCTTGAAAATTTTTCCGCCCAACCAACGTCCATACGTGTGGTAGGCGATAACAAAGCCGATGCCGGCCAGAAGAGCGATAAGGAGGGGATGCATGGGGCGATCTGGGTGGGGGAGGGAAAAGCATGGGCAAGTCGCACCGAAAACGTCTAGCCTCGAACGGAACCAATTAACCCCAAATCTGGTCAACACTTGCCATGAAGACGCCCCGTTCCGTCTTTCGAATCGCCATCCTCCTCTTATTGCTGGTCGGCGCACGCGGGGGAAACGCTCAGGATACGGTGCCGCTTAATCTCCATTTCGAACGCGTAAATCTCTCCAACGGACGTGTGCTCAAAGATGCCGCCCTCACGAGTTTCAATCGCGGTTCCAATCTGGTCTACGTCCTGGAAGACCGAAAACTCAAACCCTATCCCCGGGCTCTTTTCCCCGGATTTGTTACCGCTCGTATCGACGACCGCTTGAAGGAATATCCGGCTCAAACATCATCCAGCCAGCCTGCACCGCGATCCCACCCCCGCGGCGAGCCCTCTCCCCCATCCAGATCAGACCCGATCGGTTCCCCCGAGCGCAATGCCGCCGACCGCGCCGCCATCGAGGCCGCCGTCGCCGCCAAAGCCGAATCCGCCGCCCTCCGCCACTTCCGTTACGGCCCCCGCACCGGTTCGGGTTACACCACGACCACCCAAAGCGAAGTCGAACTCGATGGACCTACACCCATTCCCGGCTGGCCCGGTCGCTACCGCGTCGAGGGCATCGCCTACTACAGCTATTACGACAGCGTCGGCACGACCTACAACAACCGCCGCCGCGGCGTCGAAGTGATCGTCGAAGCCAAGAGCCCCTCCCGCGTAAAAGTTCTGGAAGTGAATACCGATTGGACTCCCAACCGGTAGAGGACAGTTCTTATTTTGAACTTGTTGCAGCTGGGTGGCGTTACCTAGTTTACGCCTATGCCCCGCTTCGTTGCCGCCCTAATCGTCAGCGCACTGATCGCCTTAACCGGCTCCGCGCAGACATTTTTTCTCATCGATAAAGCCGTCGACTACACCCAGACGGATACGAGCACGACCTCGTTCAACGCTTCGATCGGTCATTCTTTCATTGCTCAAGTTTCCGACCAATCAGGTACCTACAACGCCAGTAATCCCGCGACCGCGCCCTCCGTCGACGACGGTTCAACCACCTGGAATCTCACCTACAATACCGATCACAGCTCTTGGTATTACGAAGCAACCGGGATCGCCGATGAGGCTACTTTGGATGCGACCTATGCGGATACGAACTACAACTTCAACTTCGACGGCAAAACGGCGACTGTCGCCGTAGCGAATAACCTCTACAGCAATGTCCCCGTTGCCTCCATGAACACCGGCTCATGGTCAGGCGGCACGTTCACGGTCAACGCCAGCCAGGCACTCACCATCAGTAGCAATACCTTCCTAACCAACTATCAGGAAAATTCCAGCCGCATCGAAATCAGAGTGGAAGGCGACGGCAACAGCTTCTCGCAGAGCGCAAATAACAACAATACCGGAAATTCCCTTTCGCTAAATCTAAACGCCTTCGATCTCACCTCCGGAAACAGCTATAAGGTCGAGATTGGATTCACGCGTTTTGACGGATCCGCCACCATGCTCTCCGGCACCGACGCCTACGGTTCGTTCACGACAATCACAACGTTCAACATGTCCGCCGTACCTGAACCGGGCACCTTCGCGGCAATCGCCGGTATGTTCGCTTTGGCGTTCGCCACCGCGCGTCGCCGCCGCTCCGCAATCGGCTAAGATTACCGAACCAAATAGGGCGCCACGATCTGGCGCCACATGACATAGCCGGCCGTGTTCATGTGGAGCTGATCCTGAACGTAAATGTCGCGCGTGGGCTTACCGTCTTCACCCAGCATCGGCATCCAGACGTCGATAAAATCATAACCCATCCGGTCACAATATAGGGCTACGATCGTATTGAATCTTTCGTAGTTCTCCCGCAGATGCCATCGCTTCGGATTCGGGGCAGCCGAAATGAATGCAATCTTTGTGTTCGGCAGTTCCCGCTCGATCATGCCGCACAACGTCGCAAAATCACCCAGCACCTGCTCCGGTAATTCCCCCGCATTCACATCGTTGGTGCCCGAATATAATACGATCTGCGACGGCTTTCCGGGCAGCACTACCCGATCAAAATAGGCGATTAAATCAGAGAGTTGGGAACCTCCGAACCCCCGATTGACGAGTGCAACTCCCGGAAAGTCCTGCGCTAACGTGGACCAGCGTTTAATACTCGAACTTCCGGTAAATACCACCCCGCCTGCCTTGAACGGGCTCGCCAGCTCTCGCTCCTCGATCCGGGAAATCTCCTTCTCCCATTCGGGATTAATCGGCTCCTGAGCCACCATCGATCCGGCCACCGGGAGAACAAGTAATAGGGACAGGATTCGGGGTAACATTCGGGAATAGTGATCATTCGATTTCGCCGACGTCAACCGGCCGTCATCCACCGAAGCTTGCTTAAACTCACGATTTCGATATCTCGAACAGCATGAAACTGCGCCTGATGCTTACAGCACTGATTCTCAGTTGCGCCTCGCCCTTCCTGTTCGCCAGCGACGACTCCGGGGCCCCACCCGCCTCCGGCAAATCCGAATCCATGATGACCGCCGGGCCCTTCCAGGTGCTGGAAATCGATATGGATTTTCTGCAGGGCGTGACCTACATGGACGATCGCATTTACCTGAAACGACAGGTCAATCGCCGGGCCGAAGCCATCACCTTGCGTGCCTCCATGCTGCGGGGTGAAGCCTACCGCAAATGGTTCAATGGTGAATACGATCTCGTCTCACCCGCCAATGCCGGCCATCAACCCAACGGCTGGACCGATTGGGTCGAAACCACCGCCAACTACGTCGAATACTGGGTCGGCGATAAGAAGATTCTGCACCTGAAACGGATCAACCCTTGAGCCGCCTTTCGCAGCCTACCCTCTGGAAGCGCCTCCTCAATCAACCTCGCTTGTTCGGGGTGGTCCTCGCCATCGGCGTGCTGATCCTGTGGTCAATTTCCCGATCCTTCACCGGTGATCACCTCCCCGATTTTTCGCAATACGAACGCACCGAGGAAAAGAAGGAAGCGTTCTTCAGCTATCTGGCCCCGCATGTCGACGAGGCCAACGCAGCCATCCTGGAAAATCGGGAAAAGCTCCTAAAAATTCGAGCTGACCTGAAGCCCGGCGAAGAACCGGGGCATTTCGACGCCAAGTGGGTGCACGCACAACTCGAGCGATACGAATTCGATCCCGTCGAAAAAATCTCCGACGAAACGCTACGCCAACTCGCCCAACGTATGGATATCGTTCCGCCTTCGATGGTTTTGGCTCAGGCTGCCGTCGAATCCGCCTGGGGCACCTCCCGCTTTGCCCGCGAAGGGAACAACCTGTTCGGCATGCGCACGTACGAGCCCGGGACCGGTATGGTGCCGAAACGCCGCCCCGCCGGAGCGACCTGGGAAGTGGCCGCTTACGACACCGTGACCGGCGGCCTCGCCGCTTATATCCATAACCTTAATACACACGGTTCCTACCTCCGCCTTCGCGCCAGCCGCGCCAGCTTACGCAAGCAGGGCAAACCCATCCGCGGTGGTGTATTAGTCGACGGTGTCCGCAGCTATTCCGAACAGGGCTACGAATACGTCGCGAAAATTCGCGGCATGATCCGTAGCAACAACCTCGAGCAATACGACGAGTCCTAGTCCCCTCTCTCTCGAGGCGAGTTCGCGATAGTCAACCCGTACGCTGGTCCGCATGCACCGCCGCAACGTCGAGCAATTCCTGACCCGCGGTGATCGCCAATCCCATCCGCTCACGCCGATCCGCATCGCTCAAGGAGCCTTTTTCTTCGTAGCGCATTTCTCCGTCCTTTAGCCGAAATCGCCCCTTCGGTGTTCGACCGTCCGATTGAGTGGCGTCAATCGCGGCACACGCTTTCCCGAACAATGCCACTTGGAGAAACGTCGGATCATTGGTCTCGATAAACCACCGATCATTGGATGCCCGGTCCTCCACTTCGATTTCCTCCGCTCCGAAAAACGATCGAAACTTCGTATATGCCCCCTGCCCACTTAAGGTCACCTGGAGATTGGTGGAACGCACCCGTCCCATGACCAACGCACTCCAAGTCTGCGAATTTTTACCCGATCCTTTTTGGAATTGGTAGATCCGAACCTGTCGACCTTGGCGTTCCCCCACCACTTCGGGCAGCCCTTGAAATATTCCGAGCACCGGCGGCTTTTTGCGCACGTCCAGACCCAATTCCCGGGCAAACACTTCAATCGTTGCGCCCGTTTTCTTCGCATGCCGAAAGGCCAGCCACAGCATCACACCCGTGAAAAGCGGGGCTATCGCGAAGAAGGCCATAAAAAGGATCGAGTCGGCCATGCCCATCAGTCAGAGCGCGCCTGCCCGTTTTGACGAGCTCGATCAAACAGACATAACGCGCGTGAACGAAAACGCGCCGGGCTCCTCAAAGCACCGGCGCGGTTACGGATTGGATTACGTGTTTCCGGAATTGAATGGGCCATCACCCTGCGTAGCACCGCCCCTCCGGCGCAGCCTGCGATTTGTCGCCTATGCGACTTCGATTCGCCGGGGCTTGATCGCTTCGGCCTTGGGCAGGCTGAGTCGCAATACCCCGTCGCTAAGCTCGGCATGAATCTTATCCGCGTTGACGGTGTTGTCGTGATCAAGCTCGAGCAAATAGGTCTCATCCGAAGTCTCGCGGTAAGAAACCGTCCAGCCTTCCGGGCGGCTCCACGAGCGTCTACCGACGATGCGCAGGGACTCTGCCTCCGCGGTGATTTCCAGATCCTTTTTAGTCACGCCGGGCAAGTCCACCGACAGGCCAAAAGCGTCTTCGGTTTCCTTGATCTCGTAGCGTGGTTGGAGGGTTGGCCCCAACGCCTCGTCACGATGACCGTGGCTTACCACCGGGTCGCGACTGAGCGAAGGGATCAGTGAGTTTATGAAGTTCATGCTAATTCTCCTTATTCTATTTTTATTTTTGGGACGGGTCAGACGGACCCATTACTTCACCGCCACGGAAATCTTCCGTGGCTTGGCTTCTTCCTTTTTCGGCAAAGTTACCGACAGAATACCGTCGACATAGGCGGCGGAAACTCCGTCCGCTTTCACGTCATCAGGCAGCGCTATCGAACGGTTAAACGTGGCCGCACGCGGTGCCTTTTCGTCCGGTCGCTCCCGGGAGGCTTCCAAGGTCAAGTAACCGTCGACGACTTCGACCTTGATCGCATCGCGCTTAAAACCCGGGAGCTCGGCGCGCACGTGGAGGCTGTTCTCGTCTTGGTAAACATCGACCGGGAACCGGCTGCCGTTAGGCGCACGGGTCGTGCCGGCAAGGGCCGCGTTGAACAGGCGGTTGATTTCGGAATCCAGACCATTCCAAGCACCGCGACCAAAAGCGGCGACAGGCAGGGATTGGCGGGTCGGGTAGTTGTAACGAATGTATCTCATGATAATTTTTATTTGATGGTTAAAACCCACCAACCGGCGGGCTTGCCTGACTGGGTTGCACAATCAATGCCGACCCCGAAGATACTGTATTTATCACATTACAAGTTATTTATATTTTTTTCAAATAACGCCACTGTGTCCTTTTGTCCGCAATCCCGTGTCACACCCGGGAAATTTCGTCACGCCTTCCGCACAATCCGTGCTTCCGCCGCGCTCCTGTCCGTTTACAGCTAATACACCACCATGTCCCTCGACTTCAATACGCCCCCCGACCGTAAAAATACGGACTCGCAAAAATGGCAAAAATACGCCGGACAAGACATCCTGCCCATGTGGGTGGCGGATATGGATTTTAAATCTTCTCCGGCCATTTTGGACACGCTGCACGAACGCGTGGATCACGGTATCTTCGGTTACGGCCGACCCGTTCCTTCCACCCTGGAAGCCATCGTTACGCACCATCGCGAACACTACGGGTGGGAGATCGATCCGGCATGGATCGTCTGGCTGCCCGGCATGGTCTGCGGACTCAATCTTTGCTCCCTCGCGTTCTCGGAACCGGATGACACCTACCTCACGCTCACTCCGATCTACCCCCCATTCCTGACCGCCGGTCGTAACTTTGACCGCAGAGCCGTGCGCGTGCCTTGGATTCATCAGGAGAATCAGTGGTCACTGGATTGGGATGCCCTCGACGACGCCGTCACACCACAGACCAAGATGTTCTACCTGTGCAACCCGCACAACCCTATCGGGCGCGTCTGGCGTCGTGACGAATTGGAACGGCTCGGTGCCTTTTGCGAAAAACACGACCTGCTCCTCATCTCCGACGAAATCCACTGCGATCTCATCCTGGACGAATCGTTGCCCCACATTCCGAGTTCGATGATTAGCCCCCCCCTCGCGGAACGCACCATCACGCTCATGGCTCCGAGCAAAACCTACAACATTCCCGGTCTCGGCTGCACCCTCGCGATCATTTCCAACGACAAACTCCGCCGCCGCCTCGAACATAAAAGCCGTGGCCTGCTCCCCGAAGTCACCGTCCTCGGTCTCTCCGGTTGTGAAGCCGCCTACGGCCGGTCCGAAGACTGGCGGCAAGGTTTGCTCGCCACCCTACGCACCAACTCCGAGCTCATCACCCAAACCCTCACTGACCTTCCCGGTGTTTCCGGCACCGGTCCTCAGGAGTCGACCTACCTCTATTGGATTGATGTCACTGCCCTTAGCCTCGCCGACCCGGTCGCCCATTTCGAGTCCCACGGTATCGGCCTGAGCGATGGCAATTTCTTCGGTGCTCCTCACAATGGTTTTGTGCGGCTCAATTTCGGTTGCCCTACCGTCACGCTCGAGGAGGGACTTCGTCGGTTCGCCATCGGCGTGAAAGCCGCCCACAACTCCGGATGAGCGAATCGGCTTTTACCGTCCGACCCATAACCCTGACGAATCGCTGGGTCACGCTGGAACCCCTCCGGTCGACCCATGCTCCGGATCTTTTTCACGCCGGGCACAGCCATCCGGACCTCGAGTTCCAACCCACGCCACCCTTCACCACGACCATGGATGGTGTGAACTGGGTTACCAACGCACTGAACGATAAACTGGCCGGCCAACGCGTGCCCTTTGCCATCATGGATAAGTCCGCCCAAGCCGCTGTCGGCTCCACCAGCCTGTTCGATATTCGACCAGCCGAACGCGCCCTCGAAATCGGATATACTTGGCTCACTCCCACCGTTCATCGCACGCCGCTCAATACCGCCACCAAACTCCTGCTGCTCACCCACTGTTTTGAAACGCTCGGCTGTGAAAGGGTGCAGCTCAAAACCGACGCTCGTAACACGGTTTCTCAACGCGCCATCGAACGCCTCGGAGCCACCCGCGAAGGCATCCTCCGCCGACACATGAAACTCCACGACGGTTTTGTCCGCGACACGGTCTTCTACAGCATCCTTCCCGAGGAATGGCCCGATATTAAAAACCGTCTCTCCTCCCGGCTCGAAGCCTAACGACTAAGGCAAAACCCGATCCGCCCACGCCGGGTCACTCAACCCGTCCGGTCGAGGTTCGCCGAACATCTTCCGCCGACTCTTCGCTATGATTCGGTAGCCGCCATCGCGAAATCCCGGCGGCAGAGCACCCAAAATACGGCCCACTGTTTTCCAGCCTCCCGGCAATTCCCGGAGCACGGCCGCCACTCCATCCGTGCGCAGCAATACCTCGTTGCCCGCGACCTCTGGGAAAAAGACCAAACTGTCGAAGTCCTCCGTCGGTAAACCGGCCCGACGCAGCAACGCCTGCCCCGTCACGCCTTGCAACGCCGCCACCTTGATCCGCCCGTTGCGATCCCTTCGCAGCACGAAACGCATCAACGCCTGACACAGCCCACACTCTCCATCGAAGAGCAGCAGCGGCGAAGCAGAATCAGGCGGAACGTCCACC